>JBJKRF010000034.1:0-62740 GCA_046704785.1 Anaerolineales bacterium
GTTTCAGGAAGAGGGGCACCACCGTGCCGGGGGTTCGGTCGACGTTGGCGTTGGGGTGGGAAGATTATGGGGTGGAGCGTGGGGGGGCGTAGGGGTTGGAGTGGTTGTGGTTTTTTTGGGGGGCCTCTTTTGTGGGGCGCTTCCCCCCGCACACACCCAAATCCATCCATTGATCTTAGTTATCCCAAAGAGTCCTTTTTTTTCTCTGATGCCAATGGATGGAATTCATAGACCGCTTTCTTTTCAAAAAGGGCCATCTGACTGGCAGGGGCCATCTCCATGTGTGGCTCGGGGTCATAATTCAGGACAATTGCTTCTAACATTGGATTGCGATTTTCTTCGCTGGCACCAACATGATAAAAGTGTTCACGCGTAAAAACGGTGAACTTTTGAGCATATTTTGCCAATGCCAGATTCTGGCGATAGCGGTTGCTATGCCATGTGGAAAGGATAAACCGGGCTTTTGTTTGCACCAGCAAATCGTACAAATCTTGTTCATCTTCCTCAGACCAACGATTGAAATAATCGGTATGGCGACCAATATAGGGCGGATCGCAATAAATCATGTCATTCTGCGTAGCATTTGCCAAAACCACGCGAAAATCGTCACAGACAAATTGCCAGTCATACATTGTTGTCGCCTGGCTCACTTGTTTGATTTGATTGACAATCTTCGTCACATAGGCTTTGGAAAAACGTTCTGGTTTGTGCCCAAAAGGCACATTGAATTTACCGCGTTTATTGAAGCGCATAACACCATTAAACGAAGAACGATTAAGAAACAACAAGTCCAATGAATTTCCTGTCTTGTTGAAACGTTCTCGCACCCCATAATAATGTGCTTCCCCATGTTCTCGCAAAAGCTTTCCTTCTCTTTCGAGAAAGTCTCTGGCAAGGCCAGGTGTAATCTCTCGACTCTTAATAGCATTGTATAAACCGATAATATGCGGATTGATATCCGAGAAAATAGCTTTGGGTGGACGCACATTAAACCCCACGACACCTGATCCCATGAACGGCTCAATCCATGTTCCCTCTGTCGAGAGTGAAACATGGGCCAGAATCCATGCGACCAGGCGTGTCTTGATTCCCTGGCATTTCAGCGGTGGAACGGCAATTTTCATTATCGTTTTTTCCGCGCATATCTGTTAAACGCGGGATTTGCCAGAGAAAGATCATGCCCGCGGTAACTTAGGAATTCACGCAGTGATGTTATCTTTTTAGATTTACCAGAAGATGTCGTTATGGTAATTTTGCCATAATTCATCCAATAATCGTCAAACCAAGATTCGCCTAAGTTCTTAAAAACACCGTTCCCCTTGAGAATATCGTCAATATTGGTAATACTCCCAATATTAGCAGTATTGAAACTTCCCTGTTTATCGCTAGCGATTTCCCATTTCTCGGCGACAAAAAACTGAAAATCTTGGATAACAGAAACGATAGATTGCAATTCACCTAATTTATAAATACGTGTTTCATTTACAGTTTCCGACATCGTACGAGAGTAGATGATTCCCACGCAAAAGTGTCCAGCATACTCGCCGTAAGGAAACTGAATATTCTTTCTACTGGCGCTCGACAAAATATTCACCATGAGAACCAAGTGTAAAGCCATTACAAAAATCGGGGTTTTCAGGCGACCGATATGTTGTCTTTAAATCAACCGCAAATTTTATGGTTTCATCATCAGATTTTACAAAGGAGAAATCAGGATAATAATTTTGCTGCTCGGCGAGAACGACATAATATCTATTCGCTTGGGCAAACTCTAACAGCTTCGGAAAAAGATGAATCTCAAGAATCTTTGAGACAATTTTAGTATCGGCTGAAATAGTATAAATGTTACGAAAAACGTCAATAAAGCCCTTGACCGTCCACTGTTGATCTGAAGTGGATATATGACCTTGTAACGTGTCCACAAAAGCCGCCAACTTCTGCTTAAATTCGATTTTTTCTTTCTTACGTTTCTGCATTAGCACCTCAACCATGACGAACAACTGCCTGTGAATCGTTCTAACGGAGTAAAACAATACATTTCGATGGCAAGTAGTGAATTGCAACTCATTTTCTTCACTACCCGGAAATGGGATGTTATTCATATCAAAACACATTGACATGACACACAATTTATTGTACAGTATCTCTGTACAGATCGGAGATTGCCATGACTACCCAATTTACTTATACCAACGCACGCGAAAAATTGGCCAGCTTGCTGGATCGCGTCACCAAAGACCGCGAAGTGGTCATCATCCAGCGACGTGGCAGCGAGGATGTGGCCATGATCGCGGCGGACGAACTCGCCAGCCTGACCGAAACAGCCTACCTGCTGCGCTCGCCACAAAACGCGGAGCGCCTGCTTTCAGCGTTGGGACGAGCGCTCAAAGGCGAAGGCACGCCGCAGGCTCTGGACGAATTACGCCACGAGGTGGGGCTTGGCGACGAAAAAGCGTGAGGCCGTCTTCCAGTCTGAATTCATCGAGGATTTGAAGTATTGGGTCGAAACCGATCGAAAGCTCGCCTTGCGCACCTTCGAATTGATCGAGGCTATTTTACGCGATCCGCACGCCGGGATTGGCAAACCTGAACCGCTCAAATACCTCGCGCCCGGTTGCTGGTCGCGACGGCTGACCCAGGAACACCGCATTGTCTACCTCGTGCGTGATGACCGGATCGACTTTTTACAGGCAAGATACCATTATAAAAAGTAAATCAGTGATAGAGAATGGCTTTGAGCCATTCTCTCTTTATTATTTAACGGCCTCGAACAGGCCGGAATCCTTCCCAATATACAGCACACCCTTTGATTCTAATTCGCTTTCGAATTCATGCCGCACCGCAGCCAGCGCCGCTTCGGACAGTCCCCTACAGCGAATCGACGAGCGAACATAGGCCATCAGCGGTTCAACCTCGGTGATGCGCAGGTTGTCTTCGTATCGGCGCATTTCCACCCTCTCAAAAGGAGGCCGGAGTTGGGCCAGGCCGCTTTCAAGGGTAAATGGCAATGGGAACAAGACAAAATCGGCCTTCCCAAGCGCCCGGCGCAGCCAGACATTTAGATCTTCCATGTGACGATCGCCCACCGTCGTAGCGATCAGAGAGCCACCCAGCTTGAGCACACGACGAATTTCGGCAATTGCTTTAGGCCGGTTGGGGACATGGTAGAGCATGTGGTTGGCAATGACGATGTCGAAGCTTTCGTCCGGGTAGGAAATAGACTGTGCGTCCATCTGCTGAAACTTGAACGCGCGCCCGGTCACCACCAGATTCCGCCAGGCCGCATCCAGCATGCCGTCAGACAGGTCGGTCAACGTAATAGTCCAGTCGACCGGAATTTTGTCTGCACAGGCGCGCCACATTACCCCCGGTCCGCAGCCCAACTCCAAAACGTCGGCCTGGGTCGGCAAGGTCAACAAGATGTCGAATATCCAGTTGAACCAGCCGTAGGAATTGGTGCTGAAGCGACGATGGAGATCGACCCGCGCGTTTAGCTTGGACGCGTCACGGTACTGGTCGGTTTGGAGATAGTGTTGGTCGGTAAGCTTGGACATAGGCAGGTGAGAAGCAAAGAGGGGAGGCTTTCTTCCTTCCCAATATCTTTTACTTTTTCCTGATCACAATCATCGGATATTGCCCGTTCTCGGCGAAGAAACGTGGGAAGGACTCTTCCAATCGATAGACCAGCCGCAACCACTGCTTCCCGCCCAGGCGAGCATGGATGAACCAGCGCATCAGGCGGGTGGACAGGCTGCGCCATGGACGAATTTCCAACGGCATTTTACTGCCAATTTCGCGTTTGAGCCACTGC
The DNA here is from genome assembly GCA_046704785.1 of Anaerolineales bacterium. Lineage (GTDB taxonomy): Bacteria > Chloroflexota > Anaerolineae > Anaerolineales > Villigracilaceae > JBJKRF01. Next base: position 3,812 of record JBJKRF010000034.1, read on the forward strand.
GGGGTCAGTTTGGCGACAAAGGTCCCTTCGGGGTCGTCCTGCGCCGACCAGTCCTTCTTTTTCTTGGCGCCCTTGCCCGAAAGACGCCGCATCAGGCCGATCAATGGTTCGGCCATGCAGATGAGCAACGGTTCGTGCCAGCCGTTGACCACCACGCCCGTTCGCCCGGGCTTGAGCACGCGATACAGTTCGACGTAGGCGCGTGAGTGCTCTTCCAAAGCCAGATGATGGATGGCGTGCATCGAGACCGCCCCGTCGAAAGACTCTGTTTTGAAGGGCAGATTCGCCAGGTCGCCGACGACGAACAGGCCGTGGTCGCCGATCCGCTCACGGGCTTCGCGCAGGGCCTGGATGGAAATATCCAGGCAGATACGTTTCTCGTACCCGCTGGAATAGGTGCGGTAATCGTCGTACTGCACCGGCCCGGAACCGGCATCCAGCAGGAACTTTCCAGCGGGAATCAGTCCCTGATTGACGCGCAGCCGCGTTTTATGAATATATTCCGCCGAAACGGGACGCAGGTCTTCGTAGCGGGCGTTCTGGTAATTGCCGTCCGCTTCCTGCTGCCAGCCGATCTCGTCGTAGAACGCACGCACTTTTTGTTTCGTGTCGGTCATGATCATTTATCTTCTTCACCACAAAGGCAGCTACGGAACACGACGGGAATCTTGTTTTCCTTTTGTGTGCCATTGTCGCCGTCGTGGTCCGGTTTTTTTTTACCACTTCACCGGCTCTCCGGCCAAAGCATCAAACGCCTCGCCAAACTCGGCGCGGCCCTCGTCAGACAAAACCCGATTTAACGGCCAGACTTCCAGATCCTGCCAGAACTTCATCAGCCGCCAGGGGAAGGCAAAGGGGAAATCGAAGAAAAAACGATAGGCGTAGTTCCAGGCCGTCTCGACCTGCTCCTGCGATAATCGCTGAGCTGGCAGGTCCGCCAGAAGCCGGTCGAGCAGGGCAAAATATTCATCGTACGTCTTTGGCTCGTACGTGAAGCCTCGCCCGCGGTAGTGCGTCTGCCCGGCCAGGATGACCGGCACGCCGCGCATGGCCATCTCCATCCCAACCGTGGTGGTGTAGGCCAGCCCCAGTCCGGCGATCTCCATCAGGTCGTAGGTGTTGACTTTCTCGTCCGGGCCGATAACGTGCAGGTGCTCAGGACGTTCCGGGACGGCGCGCTCGATCACGCCCAGCATCGAGGGTCCCTTCATCAGCCGCTCGCCGGGGTGGACACGCACCACCAGTTGCACATCGGGGCGTTCCGCAAAATACTGGACGGTTTTCTCGATCCATTCGGCCATCGAGGCGGTGAAGATATTGCGGCCCAGCGTCAGGCTGTCGCCCAACACATTGGTCGCCAGCAGGACAACCGGGCGGCTGTCCAGGCCCAGGTCAGACCGTAGTTGCTCTCCGCCCACAGAGGCCACGTCCTGCCAGAAGCGCGTGCCTTTGCCGTACTTCTTAGCGCTGGTGCGCGCGTCCTCCAGCGCGGCGATTTGCGCGCGCTCGGCCGCCGTCAGCGGGAGGTGGCCCTTCGCGGCCCACAAGCCATCCGTGTTCTGGTGCATGACGATGTCGTTCTGCGAGAGCCAGATCTGCTCACGCTGGTCATTGAATTCGTAGGTAACGGCCATCCTGCCAAGCTGGCGCGCCACCTGGTAGAAAATGCCCAGTTCGGTCACCAGGCCGTTGGGGACGAGTACCGTTTCGGGGCATTCGTCCTGGATCAGGCGCGACGCCGCCAAAGCGGCCTGCCGGTTGCGTTCCGCCCGCAGCCGGTAGAGGTCGGAGTCCCGGTCGAAGTCCTCCACCTGGAGCGTGTACATCGTGTCGAAGGCGGAAGCGGCCTCGACAATTTCTCTGACGTGTGTCATTGCGAGGGTGGAGCCCGAAGCAATCTCCCTATCCCGGGCGGAGATTGCCGCGCTCGCTGAAGTACGCTCGCTCGCAATAACACGGGCTGGGGGAACATCCAGCAGCGACACGCAGCGGACCAGTCCCTCCAGCGGAGCCAGCACCCGGCGTGTGTACAGGTCCTGGCGGCGCAGGTCGAAGGCGTTGATGGGCTTGTCCCAGTCGCCGTAGGGCAGGTAGGCAATCGTGACGTCATGCCCCAGGCCACGCAACGCCAGTCCGATGATGGCGGCCTGCTCGACCCAGTAATGCAGCGTGGCAAACAGGATGATTTTGCGGCCAGTGGGGGCTTTTTCGGCCAACGGGCGCACCTGCGCCACCGCCGCCGGCAGCGCCTTTTCGAGCTGCGACAGGTTATAGCGCGTGCGCGGCCGTACCGGACGCAGGCTGTCGTACAGATCGGCCGTATAGGGAATTTTGCCGAGGAAGTCTTTGAGAGTCATAGTTTTCAAACAGCTTGACAGCATCGCTGAATTTGACAATAATAATTACATAAAAGTCGCGAGACTTCTCCCACCCTGCGAAAGGTCGCCTACTGTGGCGGCCCTGCCCCGTCTGGACGTGATGACGACAAGGCTAGCAGGGTGGGTTGGATTTTTAACCAGTATGTTTCATCAATTTTTGATCTTTAGGTCAAATATACCCGGGAAAATTTCACCGACAAACTTTCAGGTTTCAATAACAAACTTCAAAGTTTCACCGACAAACTTTGGAATTTCAGAAAGAAACTTCGAGATTTCACTAACAAACTCGCTTTGAATTACTACCTGAGTGACGCGTGTTGATGCAAGAGGCTTGCCCAAGTAAATCAAGCATCATCTTTACTCAAACTGAGAAAACTTGCATATGCAACACAGCGAGCAAGCATTTGCCAAAAATTCAAGTCCTGCTGTGAAACTGTAAATTGAGATAATGGTTCATTCTCATCTTGGCCTTTTCTTGCCCAGAATTCCAATCCCGAAAAATCTGTTTTATACTGCCAGTTGGCATGAGCAATCGCGTTGCGAAATGCTCTTACCGGATTATCGGTTAGAAACTTACAACACTTTCTGGTGATTGAATTTGATGGAGCTTCTTGGAGCAAAATCTTGAACCACGATTCTCCCAAATAAACAAAACAAACATAAATTTCAGTGATGATTTGCGCCCTCGTAATATATGGATTGCTCTTACTTTGATTGGCATAATCCATCCAACCTTGAAAAGCAGTTAATTCAACTAAACGTGTGTCAAAAGAAATGGGGGATGATGCAATTATGTGTTGCTTGGATTCTGTAGAAAATCCTGAAACTTCAGATGCAATAGTTGTCGCAAGTTGATTAGTGAACTCGGGTTGAATCTTAACATCACTACATAGCTTTGCGCTCCATTGAGCCATTTGATTATCAAGAACGTTCATTCCATCATTATCAGGTTTCATATGGAATACCTTTTTCTGCCGCCAAAGGCAACGCGCAGTCTAAATTTGCTACTTCTCTACTTCCTCAATCACCCACTTCAAGCGCGGGCGCAGCGGCCCCTGGCGCGGCTCGGCCCACTGCATGCCGGGCGCGCCCATCGGGTCGACGTTGAAGGCCAGGGCGTTCTCGTCCATGAAGTAGCGCTTGACGCCAAAGGAACTGGCATTGATGCCCAGGATGTAGCGTCCCTCGTTGAGCAGGTCACCGGGAATCACGCAACGGCTGAGATAGTGTCCCGGCTGTCGGGTGGAATATTCTTCATACAGCGCGGGCGCGTCCACGTCGAAGGAGGTGAAAACGTAGTCGCCGCGCACCGTGCTGAGATACAGGCCCACGCGCAGGCCGGTGACGGGCGCAGACAGTTTGTATTCCATCTCGACGGTCAGCGGTTCCACCGAGCGCAGCGAGTCCACCACCGCGCCGCGCGGATCACGCAGACGCAGCGAAAGCGGCACAAAAGGCGCCGAGGAATGCGGCACTTCATCCGGCTCCCAGACGCGTTCGCCGGCTTGCGATTGCCCGGAGGCCAGGTAGTAGTCCACGGCTTCATTGGTGGGCGCACGCAGCACGAGTTGGCCTTTTTGGATGACGAGGGCTTCCTGCGTCAGGCGCAGGATGGCGCTCATGTTGTGACTGACGAACAAGACCGTACGTCCCTGCTGGGCTACATCGTTCATCTTGCCCAGGCATTTGCGCTGGAATTCGGCATCTCCCACTGCCAGCACTTCGTCCACCACCAGAATTTCGGGCTCGAGATGGGCCGCGACGGCGAATGCCAGGCGCAGGTACATCCCCGACGAATAGCGTTTGACGGGCGTATCGATGAACTGGGCCACTTCGGAGAAATCGACGATCTCATCGAACTTCTTGGCGATCTCGACGCGTTTCATACCCAGGATGGCCCCGTTCAGATAGATGTTCTCGCGCCCGGTCAGTTCGGGATGGAAGCCGGTACCCACTTCTAGCAGGGAACCCACCCGCCCGCGCACGGTGACCAGGCCATGGGTAGGTTCGGTCACCCGCGATAAAACTTTCAGCAGGGTGGATTTCCCGGCTCCGTTGCGTCCGATAATGCCAAGCACATGCCCCTCTTCCACGTCAAAGGAAACGTCTTTCAGCGCCCAGATGAAATCCACACCCGCGCGGCCTTCGTCGCGGTGGAAGAGTTTGTGCGGCAGGGCCGCGATCTGGTCGCGCAACATGCCGTAACGGAATTTGCCCGGCGCAGTGCCGATTTTGTAACGTTTACTGATGTTCTCAACACGAACGGCGATTGTCATGTTAGATAGTATCCGCGAAGGTGCGCTCCATATTTCGGAAATAGATCAAACCGGTCACCAGGATGACGATGGCAATGACCGTCGAGATGGCAACCAGCAGGTCGGGGCCGTCGCCAGCCCCCAGCAGCGCCCAACGGAATCCGTTGACCACCCCCGCCATCGGGTTCATGGCATAGATGACCTGCCACTTGCTCGAAATGACCTTGGATGAGTACGCCACCGGCGTGATGAACAGCCAAAACTGTGTCAGAAAGGGCAGGGCGTAGCCCACGTCGCGGTACTGGACGTTGATGGCCGAGAGCCAGAGCGCCACACCCAGCGCGGTGACGATGGTCAGCAGCAGGAAGACCGGCACGGCCCAGAGCGCCGTCAGGGTGGGCGTGACGTTGTAATAGATCATCAGGCCGATCAGGATGACGAAGGCAATCGCAAAATCGACCAGTCCGCCCAGCACGGAGGCAATCGGTAGCACCAGGCGCGGGAAATAAGTCTTGGTGATCATGTTCGTGTTCGAGGTCAGGGAACGGCTGGCCGTATTGAGCGCACCGGTAAACAGACCCCAGGGCAAGAGCGCCGTGAAAGAGAAGATCGGATAGGGAATGCCGTCCGTGGGCATTTTTGCGACCTGCCCAAACAGGAAGTTAAAGACCAGCATGGTCATGACGGGTTGGATAATGGCCCAGGCCGCGCCCAGCAAGGTTTGCTTGTAGCGCACCTTGATATCGCGCCAGATCATGAAAAAGACCAGTTCGCGATAGATCCACAGATCGCTTAAGTTGAGTGCCGCCAGCCCACTGGTCGGACGAATATAAACGGTGGCCGGCTCGTGTTTTATAGCTTCAGTCATTTTTACCGATTGGAAGAACGTCCCAATGCTCGAAGTTGTTCATTTGATCTTGTCCCGGTTCTCGCGGAACCAAGCGATGGTGCGCTTCAAACCTTCCTCGAAGGTCATCTGCGCGCGCCAGCCGAAATACTTTTCGGCGCGGGTCACGTCCAGGCCGCGACGCGGCTGTCCGTTCGGTTTCGAGGTGTCCCACATCAGTTTTCCTTGGAAACCCGTCAGGCGGATGATCATCTCGGTCAGGTCTTTGATCGAAATCTCGTAACCGGAACCCAGGTTGACGGGATCAGCGCCGTTGTATTTTTCGGCGGCGGTCAGGATGCCCTCGGCGGCGTCTTCCACGTACAGAAACTCACGCGTCGGGGAACCGTCGCCCCAGGCCACCATCTCTGGCTCGCCACGCTCCTGGGCTTCGATGGCCTTGCGGATCAGGGCCGGGATGACATGCGAGGAAGCCGGATCAAAATTATCGCGCGGGCCATACAGGTTGACGGGCAGCAGGTAAATGCTGTTGAAGCCATATTGCTGGCGATACGCCTGGGATTGCACCAGCAGCATCTTTTTCGCCAGGCCATAGGGTGCATTGGTCTCTTCGGGATAGCCCATCCACAGGTCGTCCTCTTTGAAAGGCACCGGCGTAAACTTGGGGTAAGCGCAGACCGTGCCAATGGCGACGAACTTGCCCACACCGCTCTGCCAGGCCTGGTGAATCAGTTCCACGCCCATCATCAGGTTGTCATAGAAGAATTCTGCCGGATGTTCGCGGTTGGCCCCGATCCCGCCCACGTGCGCAGCCAGGTGGATGATGATCAAGTCGGAAGGTTGGAAGGTAGGAAGCTGCGAAGGCGTAAAACCGGTTGGATTGAGCGATGTCGGGCGTTTTTCGACCGGAAGCATGGCATCGTTCAACAAAGAACAGATTGAGCCGCGATCTGTTAAATCATAGTTTTCCAGATGCGGGACCAGAATATCCCTTGCGCCACGTTCGATCAACTTTTCGATCACGAAGGAGCCAAGGAAACCGGCTCCGCCCGTCACCACGACCCGCTTATTGCTCCAAAAAGAAGGGTTAGACATTGTATTCTGCTCCATCCTCGTTTACTCGACGAGCATTAGGGGTTGAACGCAGGTATTGTATAAAAGCGCCTACTGCACAATAAAGCGCGCATTCCGGTAACGCTCATGATACGGCTGACGGATCAAGCCGGTACGCAGCGCATTCAGCACCTCGCGGATGCCGTCGTCCACCGTCAGGCTGGCCCGAAAGCCCAACTCGCGGCGAATCTTCTCGAACGATACGGTAATGTCGCGCATGTCACCACCGAAGGTCAGGTCCTTGTATTGGATGCGCGTATCGGGCAAACGTTTGATGACCAGCGCCACGATCTCGTCTTTGGTGTAGTTGCCGTCATCGGTGCCCAGGTTGTAGACCTGCCCCATTTTCTCGCGCGGTGCATTCAGCCCGAGGATCAGACCGCGCGCCACATCCAGCACATGGACGAACGAGCGCGAGTAGCCGCGCTGGTAGATCAACAGCTCGCGCCTGGAAAAGGCATCCAGCACAAACTGGTTGACGATCAAATCGAAGCGTGTACGCGGCGAAATGCCGTACAGCGTCGCCAGGCGGAAGATCACCGCCGGAACACTTTTCTGCGCCAGCAGATATTCTTCGGCGGCCACTTTTGTCTCGGCGTACAGGGATTGCGGTGTGAGCGGGGACGCTTCCGTGACGGGTTTGCCATCCGACGAAAGGCCATAGTTGCTGTACGTGGAAGCGAAGACGAAGCGTTCCACTCCCAGCGCCTCTGCCTGCTCGTAGACGTTTTTCGTGGCCTCGACGTTGTGCCGGTACGAGGCCTGTTTGCCCAGCGCCTGGCAGGCCGGGAACCCGACGATTGCCGCCAGATGGACAACGGCGTCCGGTTTGGGCCAGTGGCGGGGTAGCGAATCACGCAGGCTGCGGGGTTCGGTGACGTCAGCTTTGGAGAAATAAAAGCATGGGTTCGACAGAAACGTCAGCAACGACTCTCCACCGAAGAGCAGATTATCGATCACCGTCACGCGATGGCCGGTGCGCAACAGTTCCGCCGTCAAAAGCGAACCAATATATCCGGCCCCGCCAGTAATCACAATATGCCGTTCATCGCTCATGCGCGCTCATCCATTCGTAAATATACGTTCAAGTGGTGGATTTCCATCACCGGTGCGTCACTGTCCTCGACCACCGGAATTCCCTGTTCGAGGCAGGTCAGGCGACAAATGTCGGCCAGATCGCCTTCGCCTTGAATCCGCACCGACTCGTAACCGGCCTGACGGATCTGGGCAATATGTTCCTTGATCCGGTTGCGGACGCGCCGGTAGAGCAAAAACTGCTGTTCGACGTAGTCCACCGTCAGGCGGGCGCGCAACGCCAGCCCTTCCGGCGTGATAATGTAGCGTAATTTGCGGCGTTCGGCGCGCTTGACTTTGACGTAACCTTTTTCGATCAAGCGTTTGAGATGCCAGTTGACCGTACCGACGGCCACACCCATCTGCGTGGCAAGATCGGCCTGGGTCACATCCGGGTCGCGCTCGATTCCGTCGAGCAAAGAAAGGTCACGGTCAAGATCGGGGGAGGTTTCCATCGTCTAAAATTCAGCAAATGAATTATACTCTAAAATTCAGCCGTTGAATTCTGACACCCTTGCAAAGGCTCGCCCTACTGCTTCAAACATTGCTGCGCGCCTTCCTGTGGGACGTAAATCACAATATGGTCCGCCGGGAAAGACTGATCGGCGCGGTAGCTGCATAAAATTGGCTTGACCACGCGCCGCACCCAGGCATTGTTCTCGTCGCTCATGGCATTCGTCGCGTCCAGGTAATTGAACTTCAGCGGATCCACGATAATCGCCGCGAAACGGTGCGCCTGAATATCCTGATCGAATGCCCCCAAATAGGTCTGGTTGTCGCCCATTGCCATTTCCATCAACTCTTCGCGCTCGTATTCGGGAACCAGGGTCACGTTTTGGAGCATGTGCATGGAAATAAGCTGGCGCTGCGTGATGAAAAGGATTTCCCCGCCCTGGGCATCGACCTGGTCCACCCGCTGCTGGAGCGCCGTTAAAGTGGCCTGCGCCTCCGCCGGATCGTATTGCACGAACGCGCCGCCGACGTGCAGCGTAAACCAGGCCGGCACCAACACCAACAGCACCGCCAGTTCCCAGGGAACTGGCAGGGGCCGTGCTGCCTGCCCGTCCTCGCGCGTATAGCGGCCAAAGAGCAGGTACGCGCCCACCACCAACAGCAGGCAGGCGTAGGCGTCCAGATTGTGGATGTCTGCCCCGCCGCCGATCTTCATGCTGACGACCAATCCGCCCGCGAACAGCACCAGCAGCGCCAGACCGAGCAGCGCCAGCCGCAGCGGATGGAACGCGCCGCGCCCGCGGGCAAGCGCCAGTCCGATGACCAGCACAACCGGCAACGAGAAAAGCAGGATGGCAGGCAGCACGCCCAGCGCATACGAGGCGTTCGGCCACAAGCGATACCAGAGCAAATTCGAACTCAGGCTGGTATAGAAATACAGCGGATTGGTCACTCCCGAAGCGGCGATATAGGCGCGCATGGCGGCAAACGCCAGTCCGGTGCCGATGACGAACCAGGCTGCCGGTTTGAGCAAGTAACGCCAGAATTTCTGCCCACGGTAAGGCACTTCGAGCAAATACAGGGCCGTCGCCAGCATGGCCGGGACGGGATACCAGTTGATCCGGCTGACGCCGCTCCACAGCGAGGCCAGGATGACGAACAGCCAGGTGCGACGGTCGTCCTGCGCCGAAAAGCCCCACAGCACCAGGCACAGTGGTACGGCCAGATGCAAGTACAGGCCGTCGACGAACAGGAACAGGAAGATCCAGACGCCGAGCAACCAACGCAAAACCCGGCTTTGCAACTTCAAGCGATACAGCAAGGCCGGCGAGACCAATCCCACCAACAGGAAGCGCATCCCAACCTGCCAGACGCGATGGAACCAGAGCGGCGCATTGAAGAGATAAGGCGGCGCCAGCAGCAAATGCAAGGTCGGATGTAAAATCGGCCAGGCAAAAGCGCGCCCATAAACCAACGGTGCAACGAACAACGAGGGATAGTAGAAACGACTGGTCTCCGACCACCCCATGGCAAAGGGATACATGCTCACGTCGGGGAAGTAGCCTGCTGCGCGCTGGAGCGTGGCCTGAAAGAGCAGAGTCACCAACAAGGCAGCCGGCCACGAAAGCGACGGCCAGAGCATCTTGAGCGCCTGTGTGCCCAACAGTGTCAGCATCCAGAACACGAACAGATCGGTCCACTCCGGGCGGTGGAACAGGGTGATGAAATAAGGGTCGAAATAAAAAATGGGAAACGCCGCCAGCGCCAAAATAAAAAGTGGACAACCTACCAGCCGCCGGATTCCACCTTGGAGACGTTCACCCAATGACAGGCGAGCAAGCAGGTCGTCACGCCGCGCGGTGAACGTCAGCGCGAACGCCGCCAGCGCAAGCAACCCGAAGCACGCCAGCAAGCCCAGTCCGGCCATCCAGCTCTTGCTGCTTTGGATGTGGATGCCCTGGCCCTGGGCGATGGTCGCGGTCTGGAAAGCGGTCGCAAAGGCCAGGGTGGTCGTGATCGCCAGCGCGATCCGCCAAAAGGTGAGACGCGAGGGTTGAGTCATGGCTGGTTTAACGGCAACTAGTCAAATCGAAGAGAAAGCGCGAATCGACGAGTTTGCTGCCGTTCTTGTCGTCCACACGGTCGAGCAATTTTACGCAGCTTTGGTCGATCAGCGTTTGATATTTACGATAATACTTCAAATCGACGTATAGATAATCGTATCCGGCGGCAAGCAGATCGTGCGGATTCGGATCGGTGTGCAGGGCAGCATAGGCGGGCAGCATCGCACCCATCGTCAACGAAGACCGGATGGGACGGCCCAAAACAGTGACCGCGCGCGGGTAGGAGTCATCGAAAACCATCGTGCCGGGTGCGAGTTGGTTCCAATGGCGCTCGAACATCTGTACATCCAGGTGTGTAAGGAAAGTGGCGTAGACCGGATTGGGCATGGCAGCCAGTTGCAGGCCAAAGAGCGAAAATCCGCTCAGGATGGTGGCCAGCCCCCAGACGACCAAACCACTCCTGACACGCTCGCCATGCGCCAGCGCCCAAGTCCATAGCAGCGGGATAGCGTAGATCTTCGTAACCGTCAGGAAATGCGCCTCCATGCGCGAGGCCGCCGTTGGACCAGCATTGCCGGTGTACTGGATGAAAACCGTCAGCAGACTGACAATGATGGAACCGACCCAGGCCGCTTCAAGCCAGTTTTCGTCGCGGCTGAACGGTCCCAACTGCTTGAGCACGATGGGTGCAGCAAAGACAGCCAATCCGGTCTCGCCCAGGATAGCCACCCACTGTAACGGATTCAGCAGCGAGAGCCAGCCCAGATGCGCAGACAAGAACGCTGGCGCCCCCAGTGAAAAGCCGACCTGGAAATAGGTGTCCGATTGCCCAGAGACTTGCCGTGAAATCCAGCCGTGGATGATCTCAGTAAACATGCCGCCCTGCACCAGCGCGAACAAGCCACCGATAAAGAACAGCGTAAACCAGACCCAAAAGGAACGCGGCAGATGGAGGCTGCGCTTTTGAAGCACCCAACTCAGAATGGCGAAGAACAGGCCCAGGTACAGGAAAGCAAAGGTGACTTCATTGGCCAGGGCAAGCGAGGCCAATAAAATGACGATGGGCACGTCGGAGCGCCAGTTTTGGCGCAAGGTAGCCAACAGGATGAGCAGCAACGCGATCATGATGGCGCTGGTGCCCCATCCATTGTGGAACATGCTGAAAGAGGGATCCAGGCCGCTGCCGAACAGGAACGGCAGTTTGAGCGGTCCGTTCCCTTCGATATTCCAAAACTTGTAGATGGCCGTGATGAAGTTCGGCCCGCTATCGGCCCCGGAACCGATCAAATGGATGGACGAAGACAGGTGATGCTGGAGCGTGAGCGGCAAGAACAGGAAAATCCAGCGCGCACCGCCGGCAAAGGCCATGAAGACCACCGATAACGTCTGCGCCAGCTTACTATGGGTGAGACGATAAGCAACGAAACCGCCATACGTCAGAGTCAACGCCAGGGTCAGTCCGCGCGCCAGATCGAGCGCCGTCCAGGGGCCGGCCTGCGTCAGGCGCACGAACTGCGCCGCGACCAGCAGGAGAAAATAATGATAGCCGTAGCCGATGCGCGGGTCGAAGGCGAAGTGTGGGGGAACATCGCCGGTCGCCATCATCGAAACATGCGGCAAATTCTGGGCGTCGTCGAAAAAGCCCAGGCCGCGTCCGATCAACGTCAGGGTAATAGCTGCCAGGGCAAAGAGCAGCCACTGCGTCGGCTGAAGCGCGTCGCGGGAGATCAGTTCCCGATTTAACGGCCAGGCCAGCGCCAAACCCACCAGCACCAGCAACCCGCCGGCCGCCCAAAAGGCCAGGTCGGCAGACATCCAGCGCGCCAGCCAGTTCGCCAGCCAGGTGCCCAATACCAGGCCCAGGCCCAGGCCCACCAGTCCGCGTTCGTGGGGTTGTAGCCTGAACGTGCGCGCCGCCACCAGCCAGCCGCCGACGAACCACAAAATCAGCAATAAAAACAATGGCAAGGGGCTGAGTTCATTCCACAGATACATACAAGCTCATTCCTTTTCCAGCACCGACCGAAAGGCCGCTTCGTAGCGCGCCGTAATGGCATCCTGGTCGAAAGCGCGGCTAAGTGCGCGGCTGCGCTCACTGGCCGCCTGCAACTTGCGTGGGTCCGAAAGCAACGCACGCAGCGCCTCCGTCAACGCATCCACGTCGCCGGTTGCGAACAAAAAACCGTTCTCGCCCTGTTGCACCAGTTCGCGGTTGCCGCCCGCTGCGCTCAACACCAGCGCCAGCCCCATGCCAAGCGCCTGGACGCCGACGACGGACAGCCCCTCCGCGCGTGAGGGCAGCACCAGGATGTCGCTACGTGTGAACCAGTCGAGGACGTGATCGGGGGTCACCCAACCCGGCAGCGTGAAACGCTCCGAGAGGCCGGCTTCCCGAATTTCGGCGGACACCCGCTCAAGGAGCGGACCGTTCCCAAGCATGGCGCAGTTCCAGGGCAAGTCCTTCAGGCGGACGAGCGCACGCACCAGGTGCTCTGGGTTCTTTTGCTCGACGAAGCGCCCGGCAAAAATGAGGCGGGGCACGCCCTCCGGGGCCGGTGTGCGCGCCGGTAAGGCTGCCAGCGAAACACCGTTCGGAATAACCTGGATCGGCACGTCATACTGTTTGTGGGCCAACGCGCAGGTGAACTGGCTGACGGCGATGACGCTGGCAGCCTTACGCCAGATCAGCGGTGTCAGTGGGCGCACCCACTGGAACCAGCGGTCGGTCTTTTCGGGCACGCCGCCGGGCACATCGCCCAGGTGCACGGTCAGCACATAAGGCACGCCGGTCAGTTTTTGCAGAGCATAGGCAGCCGCCCCGGCCGGGACGGCGAAATGGGCGTGTATCAAATCTGGTTTCCATGCGCGCACGATGGTCCTACTGCGCCACAGCGCGGCCCAATCATAGCGCGCCATCTCGACGAACTCGGCGCGGAAAGCCTGCTGGCGGCTGGCCGGAATCCGTTCGACGCGCACGCCGCCAAGCACTTCCTCGCGGCGTAAACCGTCCAGGTAAGCAGTCAGGACGCGCACCTCGTGTCCACGGCGGGCGAGGCCCTGGGCCAGGTCGAGCGCCACCTGTCCGCCGCCGCCGCCGATGGGAGGAAATTCATGGGTCAGCACCAGGATGCGCATGCCTCAAGCTCCATCCGGTTCGTTCTCGGCCACGTCGCCCACCGCCTTTCCCAACCACAGGGCCCCCGGAATGGTGACCACTACCGTCAACAGACGGGTGACCAGCGCCAGCGCGGAAGCCTGTTCGAGGCTGGCGCCCAGCGAGGCGTACAGGGTGGTATAGGTCACTTCACGCAACCCGTAACCGTTGACCGAGATGGGCAGCACCGAGAGAAAATAGGTCACCGTCTGCACGCCGACCACCTGCCAGTAGGTAATGTGCATGCCGAGTTGACGGGCGATCAGATAAGTGGCGGCCATCGGCACCAGGTTCGACGGCCAGGCCACCAGGAAAGCCCACAAAAAAGCGGATGGATGGGCCGCCCACGTCCGAAAGGCGCCGGTGATCTTCGGAAAATAGCGGTCGAACCGACGTTGCAGCCAGTCTGGCAGCACGATGGTCACGGAAAGCAGCCTGCCAAGCGTCGTGCCGAAAACCAGAAAAGGCACCGGCAGCAAGCAAAGCATGGCGCTCATGTTGACGACGCGGTCCAACGCCACGGAACCAATCGCGATGGTCTTGCGACGGGTGTACGGGTAGACGCCCACCATACGGAATCCATCGCCGCCGATGGTGGAGGGCAAAAAGTTCGAGGCGAAAACACCGGCCCAGGCCAGTTTCATCGCCTGCCAGTAACTGACTTCCACCTGCTGCGCGCGTAACAGGATGTGCCAGCGCAGGGTGTTGATCATCTGCCCCAAGAAGTACAACGCCAACGCCAGCGCCAGCGCCCAAAGGGTAATCGCTGTGGATTTCTCCAGCACCGTGCGCCAGTCCTGGCGGACAATCAGCCAGATGAACAGCGCCGTACTGAGCAGCGTCCCGGCCCAGCGGACGAGCGTACCCAGGCTCTTCTTTTTCGTCGGTTCAGCGACAGACATAGAGAAAAATCAACCTACCAGTTTTTTCAGGGAAGGTAACAGCGCCGCGCGAACGTCCCCGGCGGATTTAGTATTGGGCAGAACCAGGCGATAGACCGGAATGTCGGCCAGCAGGTTTTCCAGCAAGGCTTTCTCGGCCTGCTTCCAGGACTCCAACCAGGCGGCGTCCAGCGCACCGGCTTTGGATAGCAGCTTCAAGAAATGGCGCGCTTCGCCGAAGTTCATATCGAGCAATTCATCTGCCACGGCGCTCCGATCGTCCACGGGGGTCAAGGCGGCAGACGCGCCGCGTTCCAACAACAGGAGCGCCGCCGGGACGGCGCTATCGGCAATTGGCCTGCCGGGCCACAAACGCTGCGGCGCGAGGCGCACCGGCCATTTGACACGCTCACCGCTCCAGGCGCGCAAATGCCCGAAGAAAGCCAACCGGAAGCGTTCCGCGCCCGTCAGTCGGGAGGATAGCTCGGGCACCCAGTCCAGCAGGCTGAGATACAGGTGCGAGCGCGTGATGTACGCCAGGCTGCGCGCGCCGGGCTGCAGAAAGACGTAATCGTCGGCGTGCAACTGCCACTCGTCGCCGCTGGACAAGACCAGCGAGGTGGTGGTGGTCTTGCCCGCGCCGCCTTTGCCGGTAAAGATCAGGCTCCGGCCCTGGCAGACGACCGCCCCGGCGTGCAGCAAGAGCGTCCCGTGTGTGGCCGAAAGAAACCGCAGCGAGGGATGGACCAGCATGTGATGGGCCATCGGCACGGCATACGCGTTGCCGTTGACCTGCAAGTCGATCTGCGCCGGGGCAAGCGCAACCCGGTAGGCCCAATGCGCCAGGATTTTATGCGTATGGCGGGTAAAACCACGCGGGGCCTCGGAGGCCATTCGAAACGTGAGGCGCGCACGGGGCAGGTCAGGCGCGGGCGGCCCGTCCACGCGGTGATGGCCGTATTCGGCCTCGAAAAAGGACTGCGCGAACGGTGAATCGCTCTCCGTTTCGACCACCGCCACATCGTGAAACCGGAATATGCTTCTCACTGACAGTTCCCTGATCCCAAACGCGGGGTGAGAAGCTCGATGTTGCTCTCGTCGGCGGTGATGACCGTCAGCGGCTGGTAATAACACAGCAGCGGCTGCGCCACGCGGAGGTTCCAGACGTTGTTTTCGTCGGCGAAAGCGCCCTCGTCTTTGATGTCCACATTCTGCTTGCCGGCCACGATCAGCGCAAAACGACGGTTCTTCAAATCGTCGTAGAAATGACCGAGATAGGCCTGGTTGTCCGACATCGCCATCTCCATCAGCATCACGGCTTCGTACTTGGGCACCAGCGGCACGTCCACGTCGTGGAAAGTCACCAGGTGGCGTTCGTTGATGAACAGCACCGGGCCGTGCTGCCCGGCCTGGTTGACGGCCTGCACGAGTTGCTCGTAAGCCTGGTGGTCAGCCTTCTGATTGAACTTCTCATAAGGTGACAGGGCCGGGACGAGGAAGATCAGCGGAACCAACAACGCCAGCGCGACGACCGGCCACGCCCCGGCGTTCCAGGTCGCCGAATCGGACTCCCCGGAAACTTTGTCTGCCAGAAAATAGGCCGCCAGCACCCCGACGAAGACCGCAAAAGCGTCCATGTTATGCAGGTCGCCGCCGCCGCCGATTTTGACGCTGACGACCAGCCCACCGGCGAGCAGCACCAGCGACATGGCAACCAACCCGATCCAGCGCAGGGGATGCAAGCGCGCCAGTTTGCCGCGCAGCGCCAACATCAGTGTGACGATCAGCGGCCCACTGACGATAATGATGGCCGGCAGGATGCCCAACGGGTAGGAGTCGTTCGGCCACAACCGGTACCACAGCAACTGTGAAAAGAAGCTGGACGCAAAAGCCTCGGCGTTGTTCGCGTTGCCCGAAAGCGGGATATAAGCCGCCTGGGCGGCCAGCGCCGCGACCAGTCCGAGCACAGCCCACAGAACCGGCTGCGCCAGATAACGTCGCAGGCTGCGGTAGGCCGAAACGGGTTCTTCCATCAGGTAGAGCGCAATTGCTAACATGGCCGGCACAGGAAACCAGTTCACACGGCTGACGCCAGCCCAGGCGGAGGCGAAGAGCACTGCTGCCAACGAGCGTTTGGGGTGTTTGGCCGAGACGAACAGCAACGGCGCGAAGATCATCGGATCGAGGTGATAGTAGACGCCCACCCGCAACAAATACAGGAAGAACCAGCCGGCGAAGAGCCAGCCAAGTATTTTTTTGAGCGAAAAGACCCGCCAGGCCAGCGCCAGTGCGGAGGCAGCGCTCAAGAGAATCCATAGCAGAACCTGCCACAAGCGGCTGGCCGTCAGCCCCAGGCCGGGGATCAGAAACGGCAAGGATTGCAGGAAATAGCGCGTGGGATGCAGCGTCGAAAGCGGCACGCGCTGTCCGTAGATGGCGGAGGCAAAATACAACGAGCCGTAATAATAGCGGCTCGATTCCGACCAACCCAACGACAGCGGGTAGGTGCTGACGGACTGGAAACGCAGGAACAACTCGTACGCGATCCCCAGCAGCACCAATGCAGCGGCGAATCCACCAACCCAGGAGGTTTGCAAAGCAACTTTGAGCGCCGCCGCTGCCAGCAACACCATCCACCACACGAACCAGTAAAACACGATCATGGTCAGTACCGGGTCCTGTGTAGACTTCTTGATCACCTCGCCCACGTGCAACGAAAACTTGACGTAGGGCACCAGCGCCAGGACTCCGAGGAAAACCAGTCCCCCAACGACCTGCCACAAACGCCCCTTCAACTTTTCGAGTTCGAGGAAAGCGATCAGCCGCATTGCGCCCCCTTTGCGCAGACGGAAGAACAATCCGACACAACCAGCCAGCACGCCCAGATAGAGCAGCAGCGCCAGCGCCCAGACCGAACGGTACAGGATGACCTGCAACTCGATCCAGCGGCTGATCGACCAGGCCAAAATCGCCAGGTTGAAGAAGAAAGTCAGGGCGAAGGTCGTCTGCCAGAACGTCGTCGAGGAAAACTTCTTCATGCTTTCTCCGTCTGTGAGCCGTCCATGCGCGCCATCACGCCCGGCAGGGTGGCCGCGCCCGGCAGGCTGGCCAGCATGTTCAGGATGCGCGAGATCAAGGCCGCCGTAGCACTGACCGCCACGCTCACACCGCCGATCTGTGAGTAGAGAAAGGTAACCGTCAATTCATTCAATCCGTAGCCATTGATCGAGATGGGCACCAGCGTGACGAAGTAGGCCAGGCTCGACAACCCGGCAATCGACCACAACGGCAGCGGATAGCCCATGCCGGAGAACAAAAAATACAGGGTGCCAAAGGTACACAAAATGTGCCCGACCGAAAACGCAAAAGCGCCCAACAGCGACAAGGGATGCTTCAGCCACAACGAAAAACTTTGCAGCGTGCGTTTGACGAAATCGCCGCCCTTCTCCCATAACCCGGCCAGGGCCAGGGCCTGCAATGGTCCGGCTTGGACGAGTTGGACAAGGCCCAGCGGGGCGGCGAGCGTCATGCCCACCATGTTGACCAGGCGATCTGCCGCGATGGAGGCCAGGCAAACCGGACGGTCGTAGCCCATCTGCATCGCGCCTGCCAAACGCACCACATCCCCGCCGACGGTGGTCGGCAGGAAGTTGTTGGCGAACAGCCCGGTAAAGGTCAGCATGAGCGTATCTTTGAAGGAAATGCGGATGCCGCCCGAACGCAGCAAGACGAACCAACGTCCGCTGACCAACAGCCGCGAAAGCACCGTCAGGCAGATGGCTGCCAACAGGTTCGTCAGCGGAATACGGGTCAGTGCGCCCACCATCTCATCCCAACGCTGCAAGAGCAAAAACAGCAGCAACGCCGCCGCCAACAGCGTCCCACCCAGCCGGATCAGCAATTGTCGATTGTTCGCCAGCCAGGCTCTCATTTCACTTCCTTGCCGCCGCGGATCAGCTTGCGAACCGTGTAGGTCGTCTTCTGCTGCGACTCGTGATAGGTGCGCACCAACAACTCGGCGATCAGGCCCATCAAAATGGACTGAAATCCCATGATGGCCGCCATGACCGAAATGATGAAGAGAGGCGAGGTCAGGATCTCGATCTGCAAGGTCAGTTTGCGCACAATCAAAAAGATCACGCCCAACAGCCCCATCAGGAACAGGCCGATCCCGCCGCCGCCGAACAGGTAGATCGGTTTGTTGGCGTAACGCGTCAGGAACTGTACGGCAATCAAATCCAAGACGACCTTGAGCGTGCGCTCCAGGCCGTATTTGCTGCGCCCAAAGCGGCGCGCGTGATGGTGCACCGGCACTTCGACGATCTTCGCGCCCACTGCATTGGCGTAGACTGGAATGAAACGGTGCATCTCACCATACAGGCGAAAGCCCGTCAGCGCCTCGCGCCGGTAAGCTTTGAGCGTGCAACCATAGTCATGTAAGTGAACGCCCGTTACGCTGGAAATCAGCCCGTTGGCGATATGCGAAGGCAGGTTGCGGGTCAGCGCATCGTCCTCGCGATCCCTGCGCCAGCCGCTGACCACGTCGTACCCTTCATCGAGTTTTGCCAGAATCATCGGGATGTCTGCCGGGTCGTTCTGCAGGTCCGCGTCCAGGAAGACGATCACTTTGCCCTGGGCATGATCGATTCCGGCGGCGATGGCCGTCGTCTGCCCAAAGTTGCGGCGGAACTCCACCACCACCACATGCTGCGCATCCTGCACGGCCAACCGCGCCAGCGCCTGGTCGCTGCCATCGCTGCTGCCGTCGTTGACGTAGACCACTTCCCACGAGCGTTCGAGCCCTGCCAGGGCCGTACAGATCGCCTCGTGCAGAATGGGCAAGCTATCTACTTCGTTGTAAACCGGGATCACTACGGAGAGTTCCATTACTTCCTCCGAAACAAATACAAAGCCGAATCGCTCTGGCAGGCCGCCTGCGGCGCGGTGACGGTGACTTTCTCGTACCCGCCGGACAGCGTTTGCGCCAGCCAGTCATTCTCATTTAAGTCATGCGCGTCCACCAGCACGTAATCCGCCGCGTGAATCCACTGGGCGGCCAGCGACTGATTCCACCAACCGTACTTCGCCAGCGCGTCGTCATCGCTGCCGATGCGGAACGAATACACAAGATGCAACTGCGCCGGGTAAATTCTGACCTGCGGCAGGTAGAGCAAGGTCACCGGCGAATAATCCGCCCAGTAAACGCGCGCCCCCGCCGGGATGACTTTCGCCAGTTGCGCGCCGGCTGCCTCGTAGCCGGACATGACGTTGGAGGCACAATCGTACGTATTGTACTCGCCTGCCAGCAAACGGCTGGGCGATAAAAGCGTTCCGAGCCCCAACAACAGGACGAAAGCCAGCGCCCCGTACGCCCCGCTGTTCTTCCTGCCCCACAACCATCTCACGGCGAGGAACAGCGCCAGCCCGAAAGCCAACGCGACACACACCGGGAACGCGGCATGGAGCGTGTCATAGAGCAGGCCATACGCCAGACGGAACTTGTTCGCCACGATCTGCCACAGTTGTGCGCCGCGGAATCCGGGCACCGGCAGCGCCAGCAAACGCTTATAGAAAGAAGCCCCCAACAGGTCGGCGACGGTGCCCTCGGCGCTGTAAGCCATGCCACCCAGCAGGCATAACAGCGCCAGTCCGCCCGTCCAACGGCGCCAGCGGGGAACATCCCAACGCCAGGAAGGCAACGTCAGCGCCACCAGGATCAATCCAACACCCGCGTAGAACGACGTGTACGTTGGGAAGCAGAAGACACAGTATTCGTTTCCCAGCGCCGCCCAGGCGTGCAACACGACGAATGCCAGGAACAAGAGCGAGAGAAAGACGGCTGCTTTGTATTGCGCGCCAGACTTCCAACGTTTGGGCCAGAGAATCCAGGCGGTCAGTGCGCCCACCATCGCCGCGAAGTGGAAGCGAAAAGCCAGGAAGAAGCTGGCCACGCGATAGCCCAACGGATTATCGGGATTCCAGGTGGGCAGGTTCTTGGGAGGGAACCACGGCTTGAGAAATGGAAATGGCAACCACTTGGCCCATAATTGCAGGATGTTCGGCCAGTACGCCAGGTGCACGCCGCCAAACGTAAGCAACTCGCCCCCCAGCAGCCACAGCGCGGACGTCCAACCACGCGCCCAGAGCACGTACAAAGCCAGCAACGGCAACAACAGCAGCAAATTGATACGCACCATAACCACCGCCCCGGCCAGGGCTCCGCTCAGGACCAGTTGCCAATTGGGACGCTCGTCACCCAGGCCGAAGAACATCGTCCAGGCCAACAGGCAGGCCGCCAGCCCTTGCGAAGCAGCTTCGGCGTACATGCGCTCGGCTGCGGGATTCAACGCCAACGCCCAGACCACGCCGAGGGCGATCCAGCGCCCGCCCAGGCGACGCGCCGTCAGCCACAGGCCCAACGCCATAAACAGGTCGAGCAGCACGGCGAAACTGCGCCCGGTGCGTAGCCCTGCGCCAAAAAGCACCTGCACCCAGCCGGGAATCAGGAAAGCCAACGGCATCTGGTTCGTCCAGGGGCCATAGGCCTGAAAAGGCGTGTAACGCCCGCTGGCGAACAACCAGCCTTTGTAGAGATACAGCCCCTCGTCCAGCACGGAGAGCTGAATCTGGGCAAAATGCCAGGCCAGCGCCCCAAACACCAGGATTCCCACTAGAGACAGAAAATCGGCCATCGCTGGCCGTTCTCTAAAGAATTGGGGAAAACCGCGGACGATGCGGGTCATGGGAGAAATGCACGGGGAGGGCGGGCCGCTCGAAGTGGATACAGGCTGCGGGGAGCCTGCCCTCCGCCTGAGAGAAAAATCACTTCTTTTGGGAGAGTCGCTGCAAATCGGCCTCGACCATCATCTCGACCAATCCTTTGAATTCGACTTTGCGCTTCCAACCGAGTTCCTTGTGCGCCTTCGTCGGATCGGAGATGAGCAGGTCCACCTCGGCAGGGCGGTAGAAGCGTGGGTCTTGGACGATGTAATCTTCGTAATTCAAACCGACGCAATCAAAGGCCAGTTGGCACAGTTCGCGCACGGGGTGCGTTTCGCCCGTACCGATGACGAAGTTCCCGGCCTTGTCGTGCTGGAGCATCAGCCACATGGCCTCGACGTAATCGCCAGCGAAGCCCCAATCGCGCTGAGATTCGAGGTTGCCAAGACGCAACTCTTTGACCATGCCAAGCTTGATCCGGGCCGCGCCATAAGTGACTTTACGCGTCACGAACTCCAGGCCACGCCGGGGACTCTCGTGATTGAAGAGGATGCCCGAGCTGGCGAAGATGTCGAACGACTCGCGATAATTGATCGTGATCCAGTGCCCGTAGGCCTTGGCTACGCCGTACGGCGAGCGCGGGTAGAGCGGTGTGTCTTCGTTCTGCGGCACCTCCACCACCTTCCCAAAAATTTCGCTGGAGGAGGCCTGATAAAAACGAATCTTTGGGTTCACCAGACGGATGGCTTCCAGCAGGCGCGTCACGCCCAGGGCGGTGACTTCGCCGGTCAACAAGGGCTGGTTCCACGAGGTCGGCACAAAAGACTGGGCTGCCAGATTATACACTTCGTCGGGCTTGTACTCTTCCAACAACGCCACAAGCGAACTCTGATCGTGCAGGTCGCCCTGGACGATGATAATGTCGTCCTGGATATGTTCGATACGCTCAAAGGTCACCGTGCTCGAACGGCGCACCATGCCGACGACCTGATAACCTTTGCTGAGCAGCAATTCGGCGAGGTACGAACCGTCCTGGCCCGTAATCCCGGTGATAAGAGCAGTTGGCATTCTATTCTCCTGGTCGAAAATTCAACGGCTGAATTATAAGCGCAGACGGGCCTGCGTCAAGCACGAGTACGCCGCGCCCAGAACCAATCCCCCAACACCACGAGCAGGCTCAGGCCAATCGCCAGCAGCAATGAGTTGCGCACGCCCAGGTTCAGGCCCACGTGCACGTAACGATACAGGTACCAATGCCCAAAGACAAGCACCAGGATAGCTTCCACGGCCAGGATGCGCCCAAACCAGCGACTCCATTTTTGACGCAGCGCTCCCCAGGCCTGCGCCACAAGCAGCGCCTGCCAGACCAGCAAAATGACGCGATAGCGAGGATTGTCCCACTGGTCGCCACCGCCGCGCAACGAAGCGACCAACACCCAGACCCAAACCAGGGCGGCCAACCAGACCCACGGCTTGCGTCGCTGACCCTCCAGCCGGTTCCAGGCCGAGAACGGCGCATAGGCCAGGAACGGCAGGAAAAGGTACCAGCCCAGCGCCCGGACGATGCCCAGCGTCTGCCAGAAAGACGCCGCCGGTTCGAACAACGCCGCCGGCAAAACCGGTTGCAAGACGCCGTAGAGGGTCACGAAAGGCAGTTGCAAAGCAGACGGGAAGCTCTCGAACAAGAGCTGCACAATCCCCGAACTGCGTTGGAGCGTATACGCATTGAACTTGGCCGTTTCGCGCGCCCAACCACCCAACACACCCAGGGGGCCACTGTTGGCCGCCACCAGGCTGTTCCAGCTCAGAGTCAACGCCGCCAACGCCAGGACGAAGACGCCCGCAGCAGCGGCCAGCACCTGCCACGGAATGCGACGGGTTTCGCCACTAAAGTAAATCCAGCCAGCGACGGCCACCAGCGTCAGCAGCGCGAAGCCCGGCGAGAAGAATAACATCCCGGCCAACGCCAGCCCAATCCACAACCAGGAGGTGCGGCTGCGCGCGGCCTGCCATTCGATGACTCCGTAGAAGGCCAGGGCAATGAACGTCATCAGGAACGGCTCGCGCATCTGCGAACTGCCCTGCAGGATGGCCTCCGGATAGAGCGCAAAGATCCAGGCGGACAGTCGACCAGCCTGCTCGCCCAGGGTGCGTCTGCCTGCCGCCCAAACGAAAGCCGCGCCGAGCGCGCCCATCCAGGCAGCCAACAGAAGCATCAGCAAGGGACGCTGGGCATCTGGTGACAGAAAGCGATAGACCGCGGCGCTGGTAAAGAGCAGGCCGCCGTACTGGTCGGAATACATTTTGGAGTCGAAGGCTTCGCTCAACGGCTGCGAAGAATGCGCCAAGTCCCAGGCTTGGGTATCGCGCCGGAAGGCGTCGAAGAACAGGTAGCCAGCCTTTTCGGTCTGGTTGCCATAACCGGCGTAGGGCAACACCAGGTAGGTTGTCAGGCCCATGCCCAGGCGCAGCACAAAGGCCAGAGCCAGCACCCAGGCCAACGTCCGCCCGCCGCCGACCCTGCGCCAGGCCGTTGTCAGCACCACAAACCCCACAATGGACAGTAAGGCGAAACCGGGGAGTCCGGCCCACCACACGCCGGGGCTGACGAAAGCCAGTAAAAAGCCCAGAGCCAACCCGGCGGGTAATATCCAGTAAAAATCAGTCCGCTTCATTTGTTTTCCATCGATCCCAACGTCCGTAGAGTTGCGCCAGCCAGCCAAGCACCACCAGGATCACCAGCGATTGGAGCGGAACGAGGTAACGCGGGTTATCGCCGTGATCGAGCAAAGTCTGGACGATGGAGGAGGCCCAGACGATGCCAAGCAGCAGCCACAGGAAGACATCCGGGCGAAGCCAGGCGCGCACACGTTTCGAGACCAGCACGGCCAGCGAACCCAGGATGAATACCAAATTGGACAGGAAAGCCACGCCGCGTTCGACCAGGAGAATGGCATCCAAAAACGGCGTCAGCGCAGCCGGGTGCACGCTCTCCGGCGACCAGTAAACGCCCACCCACCAGAATGCCCACCATCCGCTGACTACGTTCTTCAAATATAGATCGGGGTGCGCCAGGATGAGCTGAATCGAAATGTCTTCGAGTAAGCGGGAGAGGCCGAAATAACCGAGCTTGGTAACTCTTTGCATGGCGGGGACGGCGTCCCAGGCGGCGTTGGTCTGCGAACCGGTGGCGGCAATTTTGGCATCGCGGTATTTGAGGTAGGTATCGCGCAGCGCGGCGTATCGGTCGGGCACATACTCGAAGAATACGCCGGTATGGTTGAGCATACGGTAGCCACCGATCGTGTCGAGACTCCAGATTTTGTAATTCGCATGAATGTAGTTGATCCACGCCCCAAACAGCAAGGCCGCCGGTAACGCCACGGCAAGCGCCAGCCCCAACCGCCAGCGAAGGGGACGCGTCTTGTGCAAAAAGAAAAACAGGGCAAACAGGAAGGGCACGAAGACGAACAACGGGCGCGTCATGGCCGAGGCGAAAGCCGCCAGCCCCGATAGAAACGCCGCCAGCAGCGGCAGCCAATCCGTCCGGTCAGACGTGAACAGGTAAACCACCCCGGCCAGCGAAAGCACCAGCCAGAAGGTAGACATCTCCTCCGTCAGCAGCGCGCCTTCGTACATCAACTGACCCAAATTGAGCGTATGCGCCAGCGCAACCAGCCCGCCGAACCAGGCTTTCCCACTTAGCCGCCAACCAATGTAAAAGAACAGCAGGGTCGTCAGCACGCCAGCCACCAGTTGAGCCAAGTAAACGTGCTCGCCGGCCAGCGCCAGAAAGGCCGGATAGCCCGGCGTGCGCGTGGCGTTATACGTCGCGAAGCCCTTGTTCACCAGGTTCTTCGCCAGTTGCAGATACGTCAGGCTGTCGTTATCCGTCGTCAACGGATAGACGAGCCACAGCCCCAGCCGCGTCAAGACCGCCGCGCCAAGCACCACCAGCAGCCACTTGCGCAGCGTACTATCCTTCACGTTCGACAAACCCGCTGAGAATCCGTTTGGCGCGTTCTGTCCAGCAATACTTTGCGGCGTCGGTGCGGGCTTGTTTGGCCAGGAACGCCCGTCCCAGCGAATCATCCAGCAGGGCGCGCAGCGCCCCTTCCCACATATTGACATTGTCGGGAGGACAGAACACCGCGTTCTTTTCGTTCAGCACTTCGTGAAAGACCAGCAGATCGCTGACGACGATAGCGCGCCCGGTTGCCAGATATTCAAACATTTTCATCGGGCTGGAAATCGCCGCCGAATTCCCGTCACCGCTCGAAATGCCAATTTCCTGGCCGTAGGGCATCAACAGGATTTCCGCCGCCGCCTGGTACATGGGCAGTTGCGCATTGTGGATGAAACCGGTGAAAGTGACGTTGGACAATCCCTTGGACTTGACCTGCGCCCGGGCCTTTTCCACATCTTCGGCGCGCCCCCCCACCCACAGAAAACGGACTCCCCGCAGCCGGAATGCCAGGTTCAGGAACAAGTCCACGCCCCGGCCCTGATACAGGTGCCCGGTGCAGACGACGGTCTCCGCTTCGGGCAAGCCCAGGGAACGGCGCGCCACCGACGGGTTGGGAAGCTCTTCAAAGCGTTCGAGTTCCACCCCGTTCGGAGCCAGCACCACATCCTCGGCAGGCAAACGCTGCCCATACTTCGCGTCCAGGGCTTGCTTCAAGGCCGTGGTAATCACGGTCACACGTTTGCGGCCAGCCCGGCCCAGAAAGATGCGATACCACAACGGACCAACCAGGCCGGAAGGCAGATCGTGCATCTCCAGGATGACCGGCAAGCCATGCATCAAACCGAACACCGCCGATTGCAACGGCCAGACGTAAAGCAATGCCGGATTCAACGTGCGCGCGCGGCGCACGGCGCTATAAAAGAACAATCGACGGCTGGAAGCTTGCAGCAGTTGCAGGTCAAACGGTGTGCGCAAACCGTAGAACGTGCAGAGCGTGTCCCACTTGGGCGGCGCCTGGCCGGTGGAAGGCGCGATCAGCGTAACATCGTGTCCGAGTTGCGCCAGCGCGTGGGCAGCTTTCATGGCCTGCAAACTATTGGCTGCCTCAGATGGAATTTTGGAAGCAGAGATGCACACGATTTTCATAACGGCTCCACCTTTAAGGAACGGATTTTGATTTCGGCAAACCCACGCCAGACGATGATGGCGATGGAAACAATAAAATACGCAGAAAGGATGCCCGCCAACATCAAATAGCCGAAACGTGGCGAGAGCCAGAAGATCAACGCCAG
Organism: Anaerolineales bacterium; assembly: GCA_046704785.1. Classification (GTDB taxonomy): domain Bacteria; phylum Chloroflexota; class Anaerolineae; order Anaerolineales; family Villigracilaceae; genus JBJKRF01. The sequence goes on from JBJKRF010000034.1 coordinate 30,009, forward strand.
CTCGACCAGCCCGGTCAGAAAGGAGACCAAGACGGGATAACCGGGCATGTCCAGCGCGAGCAGCAACGGACGGTTCCATTGGAAGATGCCCGCGAAGCCATAACCGACCAGCAGGATGAGCAGCGCCGGGTAAGCCGGCAACGCCTGTGCGCCGTACAAGAGTGGCAGCAGGAACCAGCCCGTCAGCGCAAGCCCACCGCCAATGACCACCACAAGCAAAGCAGTCAACAGGCTGACGCGACGCAACAACCGGCGGGTAGACGACCAATCCTTCTGGGCAATCGTATGCGTAATTTCCGTATACGTCGGCCAGATCAGCGGATCGAGCGGCAGCACGACAAAATTGATCAGGCCCTGCGCGAGTTTAAAATAACCCACATCCGTCGTGCTGAGAAGGGCCGCCAGGTAGAGCGGGATGTTGTCGCGCGTGAACAGGTAAACCGTACCGTTCAAGTTGGTATTGACCATAAAGGAGAACATCCCACGCCGGTTGGGCAGGGCGTTCCAGGGAGTCTGCCACCAATCGGCACCCAGAGTCTTCCCAACTTCGCGCAGCGCCAGCAGCGCCAGGCCCAGGCCGTTGATCGTTTTCCCAACCACATAAGCAACCAGGATTTCTGTCACGCCGCCGTGGAACAAAAAAGCGACTACGATGATGGCGGCTGTAAAGAGGCTCTGGATGACATTAAGGCGCGCGATCCAATCAAAGCGGCGCAAAACCTGCAACACGCCCGTCGAGCTTTCGGTGATGAGATTGGTCAGCAGGATCACGCCGTAGAAAACGAAAAGCGGCTGCACAGACAAGTCTTTGGCGAACGTATTGGCAGCCCAGGGCGTCAGCGCCAGCAGGACAAGGTAAGCCACCACCGACGTCCCGGTCTCGGTCAGCATGGCGGTCTTGACCACCGCCGCCGCCTCCACCTTTTTCCCTTGCGGGAGCGCCGACCCCAAACGCTGGACGACGACTTCGCTCATACGGAAGGTCAACAGCCGGTTGATATTGGAGGCAAACGTGATGACGGTGGTTACCAGGCCCCAATCGGCAACACCGATCAGGCGCACGGCCAAGATGACCTGTCCGAAGCTGAGCGCCGCGGAAATCGCATTCCCGCCGAACAAGTGCCCGCTGTTCTTGACCACCCGGCGCAGCAGGTTGTCTTCCTTCCAAACGGAAAGCAGCCTCTGCAAGAGACTCACAGGGTGAGCACCTCACTGGCCCAGGATTGTTCGGCCAAATACCAGTCGATCAGCGCCTGGGTGCCTTCGCGCATGCCGAACTGCGGCGTCCAATCGAGCAGTGCGCGCGCCTTGCTCACATCGGCCCAATTGGTGAACATGTCTGCCGGGTTGGGCGGACCGTACACCACGTTGGCTTTTTTGTGAGTCAACTGCTCGATCAATTCGATCAGGCCGTTGATGGTGATGACTTCGTGCCCGCCCAGGTTGATGACCTCGTAACCGAGCGGCTTGAGCGCGGAAATCGTCCCGCGCGCAATATCGTCCACGTAGGTAAAACCACGAGACTGTTTGCCGTCGCCGTTGACGCGCACGGGCCGTCCTTCGATGATCCACTGCACGAAACGGAACAAGGCCAGGTCGGGGCGTCCTGCCGGGCCGTAGACGGTGAAAAAGCGCAGGATGGTGGCGTCGATCTGATAGAGATGGTGATAGCTGTGCACCAGAGCCTCGGCGCCTTTCTTGGAGGCCGCATAGGGCTGAAGCGGTTCGCTGCTCGAAGCGGATTCCGGCGTCGGGTAGGGCGGATTCGCGCCGTAAATGCTGGAGGTGGAAGCCAGGATGAATTTCGGGCAGCCCGTGCGGCGACACAGTTCCAGCATATTCAACGTGCCGGTAACGTTGGTCTCCACAAAACTCCAGGGATTTTCCACGCTGGCGCGCACGCCGGCGCGGGCCGCCAGGTTGATGACGCCATCGAACTTCGGCGCCTGCGTTTGCAAGGTTTCGACCTGCTTCCAGTCGGAAATGTCGAGCCGGTGGAAAGTGAAACCCGGCAGTGCGCGCAGACGCTCCAGGCGATAATCCTTCATGCGCGGATCGTAGGCATCGTTCAGGTTATCGATTCCACTGACAGAATGTCCCTGTTCGATCAGGAATTCGCTGGTACGTGCACCGATGAATCCGGCTGCGCCGGTGATCAGATAATGTGCCATGTTGCTCCTCAAAAGAACAGTCCCTGGCCTGCCCGATTTCGAGCAAGCCAGGGGCCGGAACGATCATTACAGCTTGACGACTTTCGGGTCGTCCTGCGCGATCTTGCCCAACGCATTGCGCGTGTCGAAGATGAACTGCGCCGCAGCCAGAATGGCTGCATAGTCATAGAATTTGTGATTGGTGACCACGACGACCGCGTCTGCCGCGCCGACAGTTTTCATCAGGTCGGCGTCTGGGATGCCGGCCATCGTCCGGCCATCGTGGGTGCGAAAGGTGGGGATGTGCGGGTCGTGATACTGCACCTGCGCGCCCTTCTTTTCGAGCAGGGCGATTACGTCGATAGCCGGTGACTCGCGGATGTCGTCGATGTCGGGTTTGTAGGCCACGCCCAGCACCAGCACTTGGCTGCCCTTGAGCGGCTTGCTACGCTCATTGAGCGCTTCCATCAGGCGGCTGACCACGTACCGCGGCATGTTGGTGTTGATCTCGGAGGCCAGTTCGATGAACTTGGCCGTGTAGTTCAGTTCCTTCATCTTCCAGGAAAGGTACAACGGATCGATGGGGATGCAGTGCCCGCCCAGGCCCGGCCCCGGCGTGAACTTCATGAACCCGAAGGGTTTGCTGCTGGCCGCCTCGATCACCTCCCACACGTCCACGCCGAGGCGCTCGCACATGATCGCCAGTTCGTTGACCAACCCGATGTTGATCATGCGGAAGGTGTTCTCCAGGAGTTTGGCCATCTCCGCCGCTTCGACGGAAGAGACCGGCACGACCATCTCGATCGCGCCGCCGTACCAGGCGCTGGCGACCTCGGTGCAGGCCGGTGTCATGCCGCCCATCACCTTGGGCGTGTTGTACGTCGTCCAATCCGTGCGACCGGGGTCTACGCGTTCCGGCGAGAAACACACGAAAAGCGTCTCACCCACACGCAGGCCTGATTTTTCCGTCAGCATGGGCAGCATCAACTCGCGGGTCGTGCCCGGATACGTGGTTGACTCCAGCACGACGACCATGCCCTCGTGGACGTATTTTGCCAGTTGCTCGGTAGCCGAAACGATGTAAGACATATCGGGGTCGCCGGTCTTGCGCAGCGGCGTGGGCACACAGATGCTGACGGCGTCCAGGTCGGCCAGCGCGGCGAAATCCGCCGTCATGTTGAGCTTGCCGGCCTTGTGCAGGCGTGTCACCGTTTCGGAGGGGACATCCTGAATATAAGAAATCCCTTTGTTAAAAGTATCCACTTTGCGCTGGTCGGGATCGATGCCCAATACGTTAAATCCCGCCTCCGCGAACACCACCGCCAACGGCATTCCCACATAGCCCATGCCCAGAATGCCAATACGGGCGGTCTTCTTCTGCAACTTTTCGACGAGCGTCTCTTTGATGTTCATTTTTCCCTTAATGGATTGGCCCTGTTGTTTGAATGCGCAAGGCCCATAAGATCGATCCGGGGTCCTGCCCCGGCAACGTTAGAACAGGCTCAACTGTGTGGGCTCATCGGGCGCCTCACCCTGCGGCACCGGCCCGGGCTTGGCTAATTCGGCGCGCACAAACTCCAGCATGTGCGGCAACTTGGCAAAATCGGCCAGGATCGCCGGCTTGAGCGCCGCCTGGTGCAGCGCCGCCGCCGGATGGAACATGGCGATCACGAAGCGGTTGCCGACGCGCTTCATCTGTCCGTGCACTTGCGAGATCTTCACGCCCGGCATGAACTTGCCCATCGAGTAGCGCCCCAACGTAATAATGATCTTCGGATTGATGGCCGCGATCTGGCGCTCCAGGTATTCATTACAAGCGGCCAACTCATCGGGCAGGGGATCGCGATTGCTGGGCGGTCGGCACTTGACCACGTTCCCGATCCACACGTCCGAGCGTTTCAGCCCGGCCTGGGCCAACAACTCGTTCAGGAAGTTACCCGCCGCGCCGACGAAGGGGCGTCCCTGCTCATTTTCGTGGAAGCCTGGCCCCTCGCCGATCAGCATGATTTCAGCGCTTGCCGGGCCTTCCCCCGGCACGGCCTTGTTGCGGGTGCGGTGCAAGGCGCATTTTTCACAGGCCGATACTTCGCTGGCAATTTGGGCAAGGGCTTCTTCTGGGGTCATGATTCCTCTCCTGGTACTTCATCCGGGCGAACAGATGAATGAATGATCTTTGTCATCAACAGGGCATCTTCATTATTGTCTTTGTAATATCTCAACCGGCGCCCGACGATCTCGAATCCGCAATCTGCATACAACTTCTGCGCCGCCAGGTTCCCGACGCGCACCTCCAGGTGATAAATGCGCGCCCCTTCGCTAAAAGCGGCCTGCATGGCCGTGTGCAGCAACGTCCGGGCGATGCCCTGCCGGCGGAAATCGGGGTGTGTGGCAAGGCTGGCAATATGGGCTTCATCGAGCACGCGCCACAGCACCAACGATCCCACCACGCGCTCGTCCAACGCGGCCACCCAACAACGCGCGTTGCGATTGGCAAGTTCCACCACAAAAGCAGTCGGCGGCCAGGGATGGCTGAAACTCAACGCGTCCAGCTCGGCGACGGCCCGCAGGTCGGCAGCCACCATGCGCCGGATGCCCAGGCTCATGAAGGGATCGACTCCGCCACGTGCAGGTAGATGGGCGCCAGCGAAGCGAGATCATCGACCTGGCCAGATTGCCAGCGCGCCCAGGCCAGTTCGGCCAGCAGCGCCGGACGGCGCACACTGCGCACGGCCGAGACCAGGCGCACCTGCGGATTTTCCGCCAATTGCCGACATTCTGCCGCGCTCAGTTCGCCGCACAACAAGGTCTCCTGCGCAATGGACTGCGCCAACGCTTCGGCGGTGACCACGTTCAAGCTCCCCGAAGCCTGCCACCCGTTTTCGTGAGCCTGATACCAGCCCAGGGCCAGGCGTCCACGTCCGGCTTGCAAGAGACAGCCCAGGGGGAGTCGCTCCGGCGGCTGACAGGCGGCGGCCACGTCGAGGGTCGGGATTCCCACCAAGGGCAGAGTCCGTGCGAGCGCGAGTCCTTTGGCAAAGGCCAGGCCGACGCGCAGGCTGGTAAATGAGCCCGGGCCGAGCGCAATGCCCAGCGCACGAACGTCCTCCACGCGCAGGCCGGTGCACCGAAAAATCTCATCCAGCGCCGGGGCCAATTCGACGGTGTGGCGGGCATGGCTACGCCATACAGACTCGGCCACGACCTGCGCACCGTCGTAAAGCGCCAACCCCAACTGCGCGGTGGAAGTATCGAGCGCCAGCAACATCAGGGCGCTCCCAGGGCCGCCAACAGATTTTCGGCGTGGCCGCCGCTGGCAGAGGCCGTCAGCCGGCGCTCGGAGTCGTCGGCGTAGTCGAAGCGAATCCACAAACGCTCACGCGGCAGCAGACGCTCGATGCGCTCCGGCCATTCGACCAGCAACGCGCCGTCGGCCAGCATCCCCTCCAGGTCGAGTTCTTCGGCTTCGAGGATGGACTCGATCCGGTAGGTGTCAAAGTGGAAAAGCTGTTCGCCATCGGCGCGGCGATAGAGGTTGACGAGCAAAAACGTAGGGCTGGAAACGGCGTCCAGCGAACCCCAGCCCTCGGCAACGCCCTGCACGAAGGTAGTCTTGCCCGCGCCGAGCTCGCCTTGCAAGCAGACGAGGCCGCCGCGCTGCAAGGAGCGCCCCAGGCGCATCCCCAACTGACGGGTCTGCTCCGGGCCGTGGGTGGTGAACTCGAATATACGCACGGATGGGATAGGCATCGCTGCGATTATACGTCAGGGCAGGGGGCAGGGCAAGCCGCAGCCCGGCGATGTCACTTTTCCAGCCGGAAACCGGGCGCTTTGTACTCTTTGGGCCGCACATTGGCCGGGATGGTGGTCTCGTTGCCGTCGCGCAAGGCGGCATAGTGCGGCGAGGTGATTTCGATGCCGGCCGCGTTGAAGGTATCCTGGATGTTCTGGTGCAGATTCGAATAGATGACCGCCATGCGGTTGGGCTGGTTGGTATAGGCGTTGATTTCGTAACTGACGTAGAAATCGTCCAGGGCCGTCTGCAAGACAAAGGGCTTGGGCTCGGGCAGCACGCCTTCCGTTGCCAGCGCAGCTGCGATCAGGGCCTTGTGTACCTCGGGCCAGGGCGCATCATACCCAATTGTCACAGTGGTATTCAAGATCAGGCCCCGGTCGCCGGCGGAGGCGCTGTAATTGATAATGTGACTGCCGAGCACCAGGCTGTTCGGGATGGTCACGTCTACATTTTTGATGGTGCGGATGTGGGTGACCAGCAGCGTGCGCTCGATCACATCCCCGACCGTATCCGCAATCTGCACGCGATCCCCCACTTTGAAGGCGCGGGTATACGTCAGCACCACCCCGGCGACGATGTTTGCCACCACCGATGACGAACCCAGCGAGAAGAGAAAACCGATGAAAATCGAAACGCCCTGGAACGCCGGTGACGAGGAACCGGGGATGAACGGGAAAGCCACAACCAGCGCCAGCACCACAATCAGGATGCGCACAAGCTGGTACGTCGGTTCGGACCATTCGGTGTAAAAGCCCCCAATGGTGATGTTGCCTTTGCCAATCGCATTGAAGAAATAATGCACCAGTTTCAGCGCATAATGCGTGGCAATAATGATCAGAACGAGTTGTAGCAGATTGGGGAGATAAGCGGTGAAATTGCTCCAGGCATGCAAAAGCACCAGGCCCAAAGTCGCCAGCAGGGCCGACACGTAGCCACGCGTCTGCGGAAAGATGCTGAAGACCAGCGAGGCATAGGCCAGCAGGAGAATGGCGCTGATGCCAATGCGCAGGTAACGGAAGAACAGCACCAGCAGGGCCAGGATGCGGCCGGACGTCAGCAAGACCAGGCGCTGAATTTTCAAAGGTCGGAACTTGTTGCGTTTTCCCTGCAACCAGTTTTCCAGGTAGGCAAAACCACGTCCCAACCAACGCAGCAGCAGATTCAGCGCCCAGGTGGCAAGCACCGCTAGAAAAACGTCATAGGCGAACACCATAGCCGGAATCTGCGCCAGGTAGGCAATAAAGTTTTGCACTGCTTTCAGAAAATCACGCAAGGTCGGCGTCGAGAAGGCCACCCACAGCGCCAGCCAGATGCTCAACACTTCCAGCGGCCAGAACACGATATGGACTGTCAGGCGGTTGAAGCGTTCCTTCTCCCATTTCAACCAGGCGGACAGGCGATCATCGATTGTCACGCGCTCCAACAGCTTGGGGAAAGCGCGAGAGAGCAGGCGCGCCAGGAAGGAACCGAGGATCAGAATCAGCAGCGCAATCACCACCGTCCCGGCATCCGTATGGAAGAAAAGATTGAGCGTTTGCCAAAAATTCTGCATGGAGACTCCGCCAGCCAAATCGGTTCTTTGTAAAATCGCCCCTGATAGAATCCCAGGAGAGCGAAAATTGTATCATTTCTTTCCGATTCAATTCTGTTGGGTTCTGACGGCCCGTTGAGAATCATTCACTATCCAGAGAGCCTCTCTGGTAAGATTGCGGCATACGGAGGCACCTATGAGCATTTATCTTTCCGAACTTCAGAAAAGTTTTATCGGTTTTCTCCCCCACTTGCTCGTCGCCGTGTTGATCCTGGCCGTCGGATATTGGCTGGCCCGCTTCGTGGCGACTCTGGTTCGCAACTTGCTCGAACGCCGCAAAAGCGACCGTGGCGCCACCGGTTTGCTGACGGAGATCACGCGCTGGGGCATTTTCACGTATGCCGCCATCCTGGCGCTGCAACAATTCATGGACATCACCGCCTTCCTGGCCGGACTGGGCATTTTAGGCTTTACGGTTGGCTTCGCCCTGCAAGACGTGATGAAGAACTTCGCAGCCGGCGTCCTGCTGCTCGTCCAACACCCGTTCGTCGTAGGGGAAAGCATCTCCGTGGCCGGCTACGACGGCGAAGCGCTGTCCATCGACCTGCGCTCTACACAGATCAAAACGTTCGATGGACGCCTGGTGACCCTGCCCAACGCGCAAATTCTCGATAATCCGATCATCAACTACACGCGCAGCACCTTGCGGCGGATCGAACTCCCCGTCGGCGTAGGCTACGGAAGCGACCTGGCCGTCATCCGTGAGTTGATCCTGCACGTGCTGGAGCCGATTCCCGGTTACCAGGCCACACCGGCCCCGATCATCGTCTTCAACGCTTTCGGCGAGTCCTCCATCGACATGATGGTCTACTTTTGGATTGATACGAATCAGATTGGATTCCTCGACGCGCAAGATACCGCCATCAAAGGCATCAAACAGGCCTTCGACCACAACGGGATCGATATTCCTTTCCCCACGCGTACGGTGCTGACGCCCACAAAAGCGTAGCCAGTTTTTTGCCCGCGCGCTGCTAACGGCTATTTTCCCCCTGCGGTTGGAGGCACAGGCGTTGGCCGATAGCCCGCGCGATCTGGAGCGAGGCGTTGGGACGAGCCACCCGCTGGCAAGCCGCGACCACCCTCTCGCGCTCGTGCGGCCGCTCGATCCAACGCCGCAGGGTCGCCACCACGCGATGCGGGGTGGGCGCCCATACACCGGCGCCTGATTCGCGCACGAAGGTCACGTTGCCATCCTCCTGGCCGGGCAGGCGCGCATACAGAATGATCGGCACACTGGCGTTGAGCGCCTCGGCAATCGTGCCCGGCCCGGCTTTAGTCACCAATACGTCGGCGGCACGCATAAAGTCTGGCATGTCCTGCGTAAAACCATAGATGAAGGTAGGCACCTGCCACTCGTGCTTCTCCAGGCTTTTCTTTAAACGCGCGTTGCGCCCGGTGACCACCACCAACGCCAGGTCCAGGCCAGACTCGGCCACGGCGCGCGCCGTCTGGGCAATGGGGCCCATGCCTTCGCCGCCGCCGACAATCAAGGCAATGAACTTGTCTTCTGGCCAACCCAGTTTTTCGCGCAAAGCGAGCTTATCGCCCGATGGGGAACAATACCGTTGCGCTACGGGCTGCCCAACGACCACCACTTTCTCTGGTTCCATGCCACATTGGATCGCCTTCCGGCGCGCCAGGGTGGTTGGCACCAGGATCAAATCAGAGCGCTGGTCGAACCAGAAAGCATGTGTGGTGACCAGGTCTGTGACCACGGTGATGAACGGTGGCCGCTGAGGGCCCAGCGCTTTGAGAATCCAGGAGGTGGCGAAAGGATGCACGGTCACGACCAGATCGCTAATATGGTTGTTGATGATGTTACGCGCCGCACGCGCCGCTACTGGCCAGACCGTGGCCGTAATGGTACGGGCGCGAGCGCGTCCATCGGTCACATAAAAACTGGCTCCCCAGAGTTGCGGCGCTTTGACCATGTAGGGGTACCAGTCGGGCATACGGTTAAGGGGGCGCGGTGCATACTCCTTGAAAATATCGACCATATCGACGTTGAATGTCTCCCCATATTCCAGTCGCAGCGCCTCGATAATCGCCTCGGTCGCAGCACGATGGCCACCACCGGTATCGGAAAACAGGAACAAAATTTGCGGTTTCTCTTTAGCGGGCAGGTTGGTCATGTTGCTCTCTCGGTAAGATCGTCTTGAGGCGACGTAAAAGTTCCCGGCGCGTCAACATCACCCGATGACCGCAAGTTCGACATTCGAGACCAATGTCCGCGCCCAGGCGGGTGACCCTCCATTCGTAACTGCCGCAAGGATGCGGCTTGCGCAAACGGACGATGTCATTACATTGTAGATCGGGGAGCATAGAAGAATTATACCGTACCAGGCTTTGCGCCGTCTCATCGCAAACCGGATTCAGCATCGGGCGCCAAAAAGGTTCAACCATTTTTAACGCAAAGCCGCAGAGCCACAATTTTTGCGACCGTTGTGGTTTAGGTTTTCCCGCCGCAAACAGGAGCGCCTCCCAAAATAGGCCCGGAACAACGCCTCCTTTTTCCCTGCAAAGACCAGAGAACCGCTGCCAATTGTGATAAACTTCCTGCGTCTGAACACGTTCGGCTCTTCAGGAATCGCGCAAGAGAACGTGTCGACCGGGTTTGACGAAGATTCCAAGGGATTATCCTTTATTGGAGGGAACAGCATGGCGACTCGTGACACCTATTCCATCGAAATTGCCGGTATCAAACGCGAACTGCGCCTGTTCGAGGTTGCGCCCGGATTGCGAATCGCAATTCTCAACATCCTGGGAGACACCGAACTGGTACAGGCCTGCGCCAAAGCCCTGGCCACAAAACTTCAGAAAACGGATTACGACGTGCTGGTGACGGCGGAGGCCAAATCCATTCCGCTGGTGTACGCTATCTCGGTCGAGACGAAAAAGCCCTACGTCATCCTGCGCAAAACCTACAAGCCATACATGGGCGATGCCCTCACGGCGGAAACGCTGTCGATCACCACGGGACAACCCCAGACCTTGATCCTCGACGAAAAGGATCGCGAGCTGGTCAAGGGCAAACACGTCGTCGTCGTCGATGATGTCATCAGCACCGGTTCCACGCTCCAGGGTATGCGTATGATCCTGGACAAAGCCGGGGCCAGCGTAGTCGCCGAGGCGGCCATCCTGACCGAGGGTGAAAAATCCAAGTGGCGGCATATCCTTTCGCTGGGGCACCTGCCACTGTTCACCGAATAGGGTAGAAAAGAAGAAGTTTTGGGGGGATTGTTTTCAACAATGGGCTTCCAGGCACGAGACGCCCTGCGCACCGACCTGGGCAGCGTGCAGCGTGCCGGCAGGCAGTTCCAGGCGATCTCCGGCGCTGAGATGCAATTGCCGTCCGTCGGCTGGCAGGCCAAAGGTGATTGCACCCGTCACCACGTAGATTACCTTGTGATAGGCATGGGTGTGAGCCGCGTAGGTATCTCCCGGAGCGTTCCCCCAGCGGTAATATGTCAAACCTTCGGCATCGAGCAGACTGCGAATCGCAGCCTCGGTGGGCTTTTCGGAAGCGGCCCAGGGAATCACTTGGACGGCGTTCATCCGGCCTCCGCCGCGCGAGCAACTTCTTCCGGCGCGAAGACCACTTCTTCCCTGCCGGTCAGTTTTTCGGTCACCTTGCGTGCGATCAAGCCCAGGTGACCGTTATGGGCCACGAAATCAATATCGTCGGCGGGGACGGTTAGAATCGGGCACAACGTGAACGACGAAACCCAGCGTTCATACAAGGAGTTCAGGCTCCGCAAATAATCGCCTGTGATGAAACGCTCGTAGTCCCGCCCGCGATGGACGATACGCGTGAGCAAAGTGGGCACAGAAGCGCGCAGATAGATCACCAGGTCGGGCGGTGGCAGGAATTCGATGACCGTCTCGTACAGTTCGCGGTAGGTCTGGTAATCGCGTGGATGGATGTAGCCTTGCAGGTACAAGTTTTGGGCAAAGATCTCGGCGTCTTCGTAGACGCTGCGGTCCTGGATTACGGAGGTGGGATGGCCGGCAATCAAACGGTGGGCACGCAGGCGATGAGTCAGGAAGAAGACCTGTGAATGGAAGGCCCAGGAAGACATGTCTTCGTAAAAATCGGCCAGGTACGGATTTTCGGTAACCGGCTCGTAGAACGGTTCCCACCCCATGTGACGGCAGAGCATATCGACCAATGTCGATTTCCCCACACCGATGTTCCCGGCGACGGCGACGAATTTTTTCATGGCAGCCTCCAGAACGGCGACCCGTGAGGCCGCCCGGCCAAAACTATTTCGGAATCTTGCCCGCCAGTTCCTGATCGATGACTTGCTTGAAAATCTCGTACGGTTGCGCACCGACCAACGCCAGGCCGTTGATGAAAAACGTCGGCGTGGAGTTGACACCGATGCTGAGGGCATAGTCGAAGTTGCTTTGCACCTGTTTCTGGTAGCGATTATCCTGTATGCAGGTCGTAAAGGCTTGCAAATCGAGCCCCAACGATTGGGCATACTTTATGTAGGCCGCATCTCCCAGGCCATCTGCCTGCGCAAAGAGGGCATCGTGATAGGGCCAATAAGCGCCCTGATCCCCGGCGCAATCGGCCGCTTCAGCGGCGGAAAAAGCGTCGGGGTGGATGTTGGTCAGCGGCATATCGCGGAAGACAAAATGGATCTTGCCTTGATAATCTTTCATCAGGCGGGCGTAGACGTTCTGGTACCATTCGCGGCAAAACGGACACTGGTAATCGCCAAACTCCACCAGGGTGATGGGCGCGTCTGCCGGGCCCAGGCTGGGGCTGCCTGCTATCGGGACGTTATAGCGCTTAACGTTCTGTGGAATGGTGACCTGCTCCGACGAGAGGTCTACGGGTGTGCGACCCCAGAGCAACCAACCGGCGCCGAGACCGAGCAAAAAGACGAGGGGAACCACCGCCCAGTTCCAGGGGAAAGAATGCCGGGGAAAACCGGATTCAGCTTCCGGGAAGTCCGCTTCGTCCATGCCGCGATTATATCATGGTGATTTTGTCTCGATCCTTGAGCTTGCGCGGTTCTCTAGTACCGCAACTCCTTAAGTTGTAGGGTTGCATTCTGAATTTCTTCCCTGAAAAACAGGTCTTGCGCTCTCCACTTTCATCAAGTTGCGGCACGAGGATTTTCCGTCACGCTGATTCCCAAAGAGCCGCTTTCGCGTTGCGCAGCAGCACCCGGAAGAATTAAGGTAAAATTGCAGGACACTTTCCTGAGGATTTTTTGTGTTTGAAATACTTTTTCTGGGAACATCAGCTTCGGCGCCGTCAGCCAAACGCGGTCTGTCGGCGCTTCTTGTGAAGCATGACGAATATCGCTTCTTGGTAGATTGTGGCGAGGGGACCCAGCGACAGATTCTCCAATCAGGCGCCGGCTTCAAGCAATTGAATCGGATCCTGCTCACCCACGGGCACCTCGATCACATCCTGGGCTTGGGCGGGCTGATGTCGACGTTCATGCGTTGGGAGGCCATCGACCAACTGGAAATCTTCGGCGGCAAAAGCACGCTCGAGCGCGTACGCGCACTGGTCAACGACGTGGTGCTGCGTGGAGCGCAGACGCCCATGCCGTTACATTTCCACACGCTCGGAGCCGGAACGTTCTTCGACCAGGGCGATTTCACGATTTCAGCCTTTCCGGTAACGCATCGCGGACCGGGGTGTTTGGGTTATTTATTCGAAGAAAAGGCGCGTCGTCCTTTCCTGGCGGACAAGGCCGAGGCCCTGGGTGTTCCCCACGGCCCGGAACGCCGCACCCTGGTCAACGGCGAAACGATCCGATTGGCAAACGGGCGAACGGTCTCCCCTGAAGAGGTGCTTGGGCCGCTGCAGCGTGGCACCAAGCTGGTGGTTGTCGGCGATACCGGGCGCACCGACGACCTGATCGGGGTCTGCCAGGGCGCCGATGGACTGGTCATCGAATCCACCTACCTCGATTCGGAAGCAGATATGGCGCGGCAGTTCTCACACATGACGGCCAAGGCGGCTGCGCAACTGGCCGTGGAGGCCGGCGTTCAACACCTGTTCCTGACACATATTTCCCGCCGGTACCGCGAACGGGACGTGCTGGCAGAGGCGCAGGCGGTTTTTCCAGAGGCAGTCGTGGCCCGCGATTTTGACACGTTTGCGATCAAACACAATGTATGAATATTCTGGCTCTTTGGGATTTCCCGTGGTAAGGGAGTAGGTGAGGGGACGGCGCTTTGCGCGCCCACACCCACATAAATTCACGAGAGCCGATATCATCTCAATACGTTCCGGGCAGGAAGAAGATAAACTTCTCACCGGAACCTCCATGAGATATTTACTTCTTATCATGAGGTTGGCATGAATCAAAGTTCTCTCACTCTGGGTGTATTGACTTCTGGAGGGGATGCACCTGGCATGAATTCCTGTATCCGCGCGGTGGTGCGCACTGCCACCACCAACGGTATACGTGTGCTGGGCGTCATCAATGGATTCGACGGTCTGATCAACGGCGAATTCAAACCGCTTGGCCCGCGCGATGTGGGCGGGATTTTGCAACGGGGCGGCACCGTGCTGCAAACACGACGCAGTGACGCCTTCAAGGAACCACGCGGGCAACGAGATGCGATCCGCCGGATGAACGAAGTCGGCATGGACTGCCTGATCGTCATCGGCGGCGACGGCTCGTTGCGGGGAGCGCACGTCCTGTCGGAGCAGGGGTTCAAAGTCATCGGCGTGCCCGCCAGTATCGACAACGATATCTGGGGCACAAACATGGCGATTGGTGTGGATACAGCCATGAACACCATCATGGAGGCGGTCGACAAACTACGCGATACGGCCTCCTCGCACGGACGGGCTTTCATCGTCGAGACGATGGGACGCGGCTGCGGGTACCTGGCCGTGATGGCCGGGATCGTCACCGGCGCCGAAATGGTGCTCATCCCCGAAGTGCAGGTCACCATTGACGAGGTGGCAGGCGCCATCGAGGATGCCTACCGGCGCGGCAAGACTCACGCCATCATCATCGTGGCCGAAGGGGCCAATTTCCGCACCACCGAACTGGCCGGCCTGCTGGACGGCATCGACATCGGTTTCAAAACGCGCGTGACCATTCTAGGACACATTCAGCGCGGCGGTTCGCCGACGGCGTTCGACCGTATGCTGGCAGCCCGCATGGGCGCCAAAGCCGTCGAATCAGTTCTGGCCGGGGAAACGGACAAGATGACCGGCTTGCAGGGACGCGATATCGAACTGGTGCCGCTGGAAGACATCTTCTCGCACCAGCGCGCCGCCAACCTGGATTATTACCACATGGCGCGCATGCTGGCGCGGTGAAAGATTGGCGAGCCGTTAAATCATCGTCGGTTCCTGGTAGACCCCAAACACCTCTTTCATAACCGCCACAATTTCGCCCAGGGTGGCATAGGCGCGCACCGCGTCTACGATATGTGGCATGGTATTTTCTGTGCCCTGCGCAGCGATTCGCAAACGGTCGAGCGCCTGCCCAACGTGACCAGCGTCGCGCGTCTTGCGGAGCGTTTCCAGGCGGCGCATTTGTCGCTCGTAACCACGCGGGTCCATCTCCAGGATGGGGATGGAGAGCGGTTCGTCGTCAACGTAAGCGTTCACCCCGATGATCTTCCTGCGCCCCTCATCGATCTCTTTCTGATAGCGATAGGCCGCATCTGCGATCTCGCTCTGGAAGAAGCCTTTTTCCAGCGCCGGGATCACGCCGCCCAACGCCTCGATGCGCCGGAAGTATTCGTAGGCTTGCGCCTCGATCTGCGCCGTTTGCGCCTCGACGAAAAACGAACCGCCCAACGGATCGACGGTGTTCGCCACGCCCGATTCTTCGGCGAGGATCTGTTGCGTGCGCAGCGCGACGGTGACGGCCTCCTGCGAAGGCAGTGCCAGCGCCTCATCGAGGCTGTTGGTGTGCAGCGACTGCGTCCCGCCCAGCACGGCGGCCAGGGCCTGGATGGCAACCCGCACGACGTTGTTCTGCGGCTGCTGCGCCGTCAACGAGACGCCAGCCGTCTGCGTGTGGAAGCGCAACAGCCACGAACGTGGATTCCGCGCGCCGAAGGTCTCGCGCATTTCACGCGCCCAGATGCGCCGGGCAGCGCGATACTTGGCAATCTCTTCAAAGAAATCGTTGTGGGCGTTGAAGAAGAACGACAGGCGCGGCGCAAACTCGTCCACATCCAGGCCGCGGCGCAGCCCCCAACGCACGTATTCCATGCCGTCGGCCAGCGTAAAAGCCAATTCCTGCGCGGCGGTGGAGCCAGCCTCGCGAATGTGGTAGCCGCTGATCGAGAGGGTGTTCCACTGCGGAACGTCCGTCGCGCCGAATTCCATCGTATCCACCACCAGGCGCATCGACGGTTCGGGCGGGAAGATGAACTCCTTCTGCGCAATGAACTCCTTGAGGATGTCATTTTGGGTCGTACCGCGTAGCTGGTCGGGGCGCAGGCCCTGTTTCTCGGCAGTGACGATGTAGATGGCCCAGATGATGGCTGCAGGGGAGTTGATTGTCATGCTGGTGGAGACTTTATCGAGCGGGATGCCTTCCAGCAAGATTTCCATATCCTGAAGCGACGAAACGGCCACGCCGCATTTGTCGAACTCACCAAGCGACTCGGGCGCATCGCTGTCGTAGCCCATCAAGGTTGGCAGGTCGAAGGCGATGCTCAGGCCCGTCTGCCCTTGGGAGAGTAAGTATTTGAAACGGGCGTTGGTCTCTTCGGCGGTGCCGAAGCCGGCGAACATGCGCATGGTCCACAGCTTGCCGCGATAGAGTGTGGGATGCACCCCGCGTGTAAAGGGATATTCGCCCGGCAAGCCGAGGTCTTTTTCGTAATCCAGATGGGGGAGGTCGAGGGGGGTGTAAATACGGTCGATCGGTTCGGACGAGACGGTGAGGAACTCGTCGCGGCGTTCGGGCAGGGCCGAAGTCGCCTTTTTCAGCGTTGTCTTTTTCCACGTCTCAAGCGAACCCTGCAACTTGGCGAGTGCTTCGCGAGCATACATGGTTTCTCCTTTGGCAAGAGATGACTCGATTATACTCCCGGCCCCTGCGAGTCCCGGGCTTATCCCCCGCGCAGTCGTGCGGCGGCCCGTTCTGCAATCGCGCGGCGTTCGGCCTGGCCCTGCCGGCGGGCCTGGGTCACCCGCTCCAGGATGGCTTTCGGCGCTGTGCGCGGCGTGCCGCTTTGGAAAGGTGGGGAGGGATCGTATTCGATGCCCAGTTGGATGACCTGTGCGACGGACGCCCCGAAGACTTCTGCCGCGACGGCCAGACCGAAGTCGATGCCAGCGGTCACACCGCCGCCCGTGATCCGGTTGCGGTCGATGACGACCCGTTCCGTGAGCGGTTGCGCGCCGAAAAGCGGCAGCAAATCAAGGGACTGCCAGTGCGTGGTGGCGCGATACCCCTGAAGCAGGCCGGCAGCGCCCAATAACAAAGCGCCGGTGCAAACCGCCGTGACGTAGCGCGCCCCTTGCGCCTGCGCCCGCAGGAAGCCGAGCAGCGTTTCATCTTCCATCAGCGGATCGACGCCGGGCCCGCCGGGGACGCACAAAATATCCAGCGGCGGGACACGCGCGAAAGTGGCATCAGGCGTGATGGTCAAGCCGTGCTGGCTGCGCACCGGCGCAGGCGTGGCCGCGATGAGTTGTACGCTCGTGCCCGGCAGGCGCGTGAAGACCTCGTAGGGGCCGGTCAGGTCCAGTTGCGTGAGATTGGGAAACAGAACCATTCCAATGTGCAGAGAGGGGATTGACGGAGAATTCACGGTAACTCCTTTTTGCGGTTGCCAGAATCGGTATCCCGCGGAGGACGATAAAAACAGGAGCGACTCGTGAGTCGCTCCTGAGACAGGCAGAATGTCCCCGTGCGTTTACTTGGAAGGCAGCTTCGAACCGCAGTAGGCGCAGGAGGCGGCCTGCGAACCGCTCCATTTGACTTCATAGGCGCGCACCGGCGCACCGCAGCGCGGACAGGTGGCAGGCAGCAGGTCGACACGGTGATAGTCAGTGGGGGGCGCGGGAGCAGGAGGCGGTGGCGGGGGGTAGGGTCGCCGGTTTTCGTCAAAGGGTTCGTCGAAAGGACGCGGCGCAGGCGGTCTCGAAAAAGCGCCAACGATCATACTCAATCCGATCAAGACCAGAATACCGGGCCACCAATGGCCCCATAAAAACAGGACGCCCAGGCCGATCATCCATATTGCAGCATGGAATGGGTGCCGGGGGCGCGCAAATCTTGGTCGACGTCGATCATATCTGGGCATATCCGGTTCTCCTCGCTCGAATAAAGATAAAGAGAGTCCGAGGAAAGATTCTCTGTGATGCATCCGTATACGGAATTTCGCCCCGCCAGGTTTCGCCATTTCGCCGATGAAAGCCGCTACTCGCGCCAATCGAGTTGGCTCTCCGGAACGCCGAGCGAACGCCCGTATTCCCTGGCAGCCTCCCGTTGCGCCGCATCCCCTTTTCGATAACGGAAGACCTTACCGGGGAAGACGACGTACATATCGACAGCCGTCGAGGCGTCGATGAACCAACCCCGCGGGTTGAGCGCCCGGCTGAACTGCTCGGCGATTTCGTCTGCCTGGTCATCGGGCGCTTCGAAGGTCAGCGCCGTCCACACCGAGGGCTGGTAGGGAGCAGCGTTATTGACCTGCCAGACCTCGGTCTTGGTGACGTGCACCAACTGCAAGACCTGCAGGTCGCGTAGACTCTCTTTCAACAATATGCCGATGAGCATCAGGATTCGTCTCAGCCCTATTATAATCGAGAGAAAACCGGCAGGGGCTGCCGTGAATGACGTTGCAGATCAACCCCACGCACGTTTCACTAACACAGGAAGGCGCGATGACAGGCAAATATTACGAGGAACTCGAAGTCGGCCAAAAGTTCAAACACGCCAACGGACGCACCGTGACCGAAATGGACAACGTGCTGTTCTCGATGCTCACCATGAACTCGCAGCCGCTCCACAGCAACCAGGACTTCGCCAGCCGGACGGAATTCGGCGAGCGCATCGTCAATGGCGTTTTCATCCTGGGCTTGGTGGTAGGTTTGAGTGTGCCGGAACTGAGCGAAGGCACCATCGTCGCCACGCTTGGCTACGACCACGTGGTCAGCCCGCATCCCACCTTCCACGGCGACACGCTCTACGCCGAGACGCAAGTGCTGGAAAAGCGCGAGTCCAAATCCAGGCCGGAAGTGGGCATCGTGCGCCTGAAGCATTGGGGGCGAAAACCCGACGGGACGCTGGTGCTGGAGGCCGAACGCACGGTGATGTTCCTGAAACGTCCCAAAGGAGACTGATGCAATCTCGACGCGCATTCCTATACGTCCCCGGCGACGACCGCCACAAAATCGAAAAAGCCGCCGGCCTGGACGTCGATTCCATCTGCCTGGACATGGAAGACGGCACCGCCCGCAACCGCAAAGCCGAGGCGCGTGCCGGAATCGCCAAAGCCCTGCTGGAAGTGGATTTCGGCGATTCGGAGAAGTTGGCCCGCATCAACGCCGTCGGTTCGGGGCTGGAGCG
Source organism: Anaerolineales bacterium (assembly GCA_046704785.1). Classification (GTDB taxonomy): domain Bacteria; phylum Chloroflexota; class Anaerolineae; order Anaerolineales; family Villigracilaceae; genus JBJKRF01. Next base: position 49,071 of record JBJKRF010000034.1, read on the forward strand.
GGACGACATCGCCGCGGTGCTGCCATCCCGCCCGGACGGAATCGTCGTCCCGAAGGTAGATGCTCCTGAACAACTTCAGTGGGCCGACGAGATCGTTGCTGATGCGGAGAGAGCGCACGGTTGGCCGACAGGGTCCATCCGCCTGATCGCCCTGATCGAAAGCGCCCGCAGCCTGCTCAACCTGAAAGAGATCGCCGCGCACCCGCGCCTGGACGCGCTCATTTTCGGCGGCGAGGATTACGCCGCCAGCATCGGCGCGACGCGCACGCCTGAGGCCATTGAATTACTTTACGCCCGCGAAGCGATCGTCGCAGCTGCGGCAGCTTACGGGCTGCAAGCCATCGACCTCGTGGCAATCAACTTCCACGACCTGGACGCGCTGCGCGCCGAGGCGGAATTCGGCGCGAAACTGGGATTCAGCGGCAAACAGATCATTCACCCCGCACAGGTCGACCCCGTCCAAACGGCTTTTACCCCGTCCGACGCGTTGATCGACCGGGCCCGGCGCATCGTGGCCGCCTTCGAGGAGAACCAGGCGCGCGGCGCGGGCGCCTTCGCCCTGGACGGCCAGATGATCGACATGCCCCTGCTCAGAAATGCGCAGAAGGTGCTCGAGCGGGCCAAAGCCGCCGGGAAACACTGACAGAACGGATTTTCCTACATGGCTTCCATCCTGTTCGGTTTGGCTTCGGCCCTGAGCTGGGGCGCCGGCGATTTCAGCGGCGCGCTGGCAAGTCGCTGGGTCGGCGCGTATCGCGCGGCCCTGTACGGCGAACTGGCCGGTTTATTCCTCCTGGTGGCCGCCATTCCCTTTGTGCACGAAGCGCCGCTCGACGGCGCCAGCATTTTCTGGTGCAGCGCCGCCGGGGCCGTCGGTGCGCTGGGTCTACTGATCCTGTATCATGGCATGGCCATCGGCAAGATGAGCCTCGTCGCGCCCATTTCGGCGGTACTGGCCGCCATGCTGCCGGTGGTCGTCGGCCTGCTCACCGACGGCCTGCCGGGCGCGCCGCAGTTGGCCGGTTTCGGCTTCGCGCTGGTCGCCGTCTGGCTGGTGTCGCAGGAAGGCACCAAGTTCGGCCAAGTCTCCTTCAAGGACCCGGCCCTGCGGCTGGCCGTGGAATCGGGGGTCTGCTTCGGATTGTATTTCGTGTTCGTCCATCTTGGAAGCCGGTACGATTTGCTCTGGCCAATGATCGCCTCACGCGGTACGGGCGTGCTGGCGCTGGTGATTTTCATGCTGGCCGGACGCCAGTCCGCGCGCTTCGGCTTTTCTTCTGCCTGGCTGCTGATCGCCGTGAACGGCACGCTGGACGTTGGCGGCAATCTGTTCTACATCCTGGCCGGGCAAGCCGGGCGCCTGGACATGGCCGCCGTGTTGAGTTCGCTCTATCCGGGCGGGACGGTGATCCTGGCCTGGCTGATCCTGAAGGAACGCGTCGGTTGGGTGCAGAAGTTGGGCATCCTGGCGGCGCTGACGGCCATCCTGTTGATGACGCTTTAGTACCGCAACTTCCGTAAGTTGTAGGGTTGCATTCTAAATTTCTCCCTCAAAAACCAAGTCTGCGCTCTCCACTTTCATCAAGTTGCGGCACTCATAGCAAAGTGAGGCTTCTTCAATAGAACAGAACCCAAAAACACGTTTCGTGACCGTGAGGTATACTTTTCCCGTTTTGATCCCAACGCGCAGAAGGAGAAAAGGATGGAATTTTTGTCATGGAGCATTCTGGGAAATGCGCTTTCCAACTGGTTGTTTGCTTTGCTCGTTGCCGTTGTCCTCCTGGGGGCGTTATCGCTGGCCAAACGAGTATTGATCGGTCGTTTCACGGCCTTCGCCGGAAAGACCGCGAACGACATCGATGATCTGGCAGCCGAGATCCTGGCCCGCACCAACTTCTATCTCATGGCGGTCCTGGCCGTCTACGCCGGGTCGCTTTCTTTAACTTTCCCTGATCTCATCCAATATTGGATCGGACGTATCGCGCTGCTGGCCATCCTGTTCCAGGTCGCCATCTGGGGCGATGCCCTGGTAACCCACAGCATCATGCGTTACCAGAAACAACACATGGAATCCGAAACCGGGCGCGTCACCACCATGCGGGCGCTGTCCTTCATCGTCCGGTTGGTGCTGTTTTCGGTCATCCTGCTGCTGGCCCTCGACAACATGGGCATCAAGGTCACAGCCCTGATCACCAGCCTGGGCGTCGGCAGCATCGCCGTGGCCCTGGCCATCCAAAACATCCTATCCGACCTGTTCGCCTCGCTCTCCATCGCGCTCGACCAGCCCTTCATCATCGGCGACTTCATCATCGTGGACGACTGCATGGGCACGGTCGAAAACATCGGGCTGAAAACCACGCGCCTGCGCAGCCTGTCGGGCGAGCAGTTGATCTTCTCCAACAACGACCTGCTCAAAAGCCGCATCCGCAACTACAAACGCATGGGCGAGCGCCGGGTGGTCTTCTCGTTCGGCGTGCTCTACCAGACCAAGTACGAGGCGCTGCAGAAGATTCCCAGCATGGTGCGCGAGATCATCGAGTCGCAGAAACCCACCCGCTTCGACCGCGCCCACTTCAAGGAGTTTGGCGATTCGGCCTTGAACTTTGAAGTGGTCTATTACGTGCTCTCGCCGGACTACAACATCTACATGGACATCCAGCAGGCCATCAACCTGACGCTTTTCCAGCGTTTCGAGCAAGACGGCATCGGCTTCGCTTACCCCACGCAGACCGTCTACCTGGCCAAAGAATAGAATCAGCCCCTTACCGGAATCTTCGATGTCGGTTCCCCTTCCACCTCCTTTTCTGGAACGCATGCGACGTTTCCTCGGCGACGAATACCCCGCTTTTGTGGAAGCGTTGGAGGCGACGCCAAAATCGGGCCTGCGAGTCAACACGCTCAAACTCACCCCGCAGCGTTTTCAGGCCATTTTGCCGTTTCCGCTCGGAGAGCGGGTGCCGTGGTGCCCGTCGGCTTTTGTGCTGACGGGCGAAGAGCAGCCCGGCAAACATCCCTATCACCTGGCCGGACTGTACTACCTGCAAGACCCCTCGGCCATGTCGCCGGCGGAGTTGCTGGCGCCGCAGCCGGGGGAGCGCGTGCTCGACCTGGCGGCTGCGCCGGGCGGCAAGAGCACCCACCTGGCCGCGCTGATGGACGGGCAGGGGCTGTTGGTCGCCAACGAGATCAAGACCAAACGCCTGGGGCACCTGGTCCAAAACGTGGAGCGTTGGGGGGCCGGGCACGTGGTCATCACCAACGAGACGCCCGAACGGTTGGCCGATCATTTCGGGGCTTTCTTCGACCGCGTGCTGGTGGACGCGCCCTGCTCCGGCGAAGGCATGTTCCGCAAAGACCCCGGCGCGCGCGCCGACTGGTCGCCGCAGATGGTGGCCGGCTGCGCCTTGCGCCAGAACAACATCCTGCGCGTGGCGGGCAAACTGGTGCGCCCCGGCGGATACCTGTTGTATTCCACCTGCACCTTCGCGCCCGAAGAGGACGAGGGTGTGATCGCGCAGTTCCTGGCAGACTTCCCAGATTTCGACCTGGTGCGGCTGGCACCCTTCCCCGGCGCGATGCCGGGCCGGCCTGAATGGCTGTCGCTGGACGCCCGTTTGCAAAGGGCGCTGCGCCTGTTCCCGCATCGCATCGACGGCGAGGGGCACTTTGCCTGCCTGCTGCAGCGCCGTGACGGAGCGCACCAGGCGCGCGTGGGAGCCGGACGGCTGGCGCGTCCCTCCAACGCGGCAGTGGCACTGTGGCGCGCTTTCGCCGCAGAGACGTTGAATGTCGATTTGGCGGAAGATCGGCTGCGGGTGGTGGGAGAGCGCCTGTACCTGATTCCAGAGGAGGCCCCCGATTTCGGGCGTCTGCGCGTCACGCATGCGGGCGTCTGGTTGGGCTGGCTCAAGAAGGGGCGCTTCGAACCGGCCCATCCGCTGGCCTTCTTCCTGCGGCCCGGCCAGGCGCGGAAGCAGGTCGAGCTGGCCCCGGACTCGCCCGAACTGGCGGCGGCCCTGCGCGGCGAGAGCCTGCCGAGCCCGGCGCGCGGCTGGACGCCGGTGACGGTGGACGGTTGGCCTCTGGGGTGGGGCAAGGGTGTGCAGGGCACCTGGAAGAATCATTTCCCGCGTGGCTGGCTGCGCTAAAAGGGGATTTTTCTTATCCCAAAGCAGCCGGAGGAAATTTCTCCGTCGCGGTCGTAAATTACGTTTTGGATTCGGCAGGAAGGCACAATTTGGTAATCGAGTTTCTGAAAAATTCGTAGTGGCATCTAATTTAAAAGTGCGCCTAATACTTAACAAAGTTAAATCTCAGATGAGTGAATTCATCTGGACCTTTAAGCACGGCGATAATATCATGTACAACTTCGAGATTCTTGCCGCCCTATACAAAGCAAGGAAAAACGTTACCAATGTCAATATCTTCAATAAACCGATCACTATAACAATAGTATCGATTCTTGAAGCTTTGCTAATCGATTTCCTTGATCGTCTTCACATTGCTACGAATCATCTTCCAGCGAATTTATCACACGAAACAGTTATTGAAATTAAGGCCGAAATTATAAAAGCAAGGAGGTCAACAAAAACTACAGACGGACGAATTTATTATCGACGCAAGATGTACAAATTCAGCGAGATCGTGGATATACTGGAGAAACATGAGCTATTCGGAATGAAGGGGACCGAAATTTATGGTCTTCTGAGATTGTTTGGAGATATGCGAAACCGAGTACACATTGAAAACTATAATATGCTAGCAGCAGATGAATCTAACGTTTTCAGTTCACCCAGACTTGCATCACTGGAAAAAGTGTTAGAGCTTTTATGGGCAAAGATGATCTCCGATTACAAGCGTCCTTGGAACCGAGCTTAGTGATAATTGCGCCATACTATTTTTTCTTGTCATAAAAGCTGCCTAATTATGGGCGGCGGGGCAGGCACCGCGCTGCTCCACGCCGGGAGCATAGCGTCCATCCGAAAATCGCGGGGGATTCGAATCAATCCATTTTTGTCTTGACAATCAGAATATTTGTTCTACAATAAAGCGCTAACGGAAATTGCAATCCGGCAATCGATTACGTTCTCCAGAAGGAGTTCATCTCATGGCCCATAAGCAACCGCAAGGTTTTCTCGCCGTCCCACCCACCGGCAAGGGGCCCGGCGTCTTGGTTCTGCACGCCTGGTGGGGCCTGAACGACAACCTCAAGGCTTTCTGCAAGCGGCTGGCCGAATCCGGTTTCGTAGCCTTCGCCCCGGACCTCTACCACGGAAAGATCGCAGACACCATCCCCGCTGCCGAAGCCCTCGCAAAAGCGCTTTTCCCCAACCACCTTCAAGCCGAGGCCGAAATTGCGGAGGCGGTCGCGTTCCTCGATGAGCGTAGCGGCCATTCCGAGCGCGGACTCGCCGTGATCGGATTCTCTTTGGGCGCCTCGTATGCGCTGGATCTCGCCGCTGCCGACCCCGAACACATTCGCTCCGTCGTCGTCTTTTACGGCACCACCGGCGGCGACTTCAGCCAATCGAAAGCGGCCTACCTGGGTCACTTTGCCGAGGACGATGAGTTCGAGCCGCAGTCCGGCGTGGACGAGTTGGAGCAAACCTTGAAGCAGGCCGGTCGCCCGGTGACCTTCTACCGCTACAGCGGCACGGGACACTGGTTCTTCGAACCAGACCGCCCACAGGCCTACAACCCGCAGGCAGCCAGCCTGGCATGGGAGCGAACCCTGGCCTTCCTGACGCAGACGAATTGACGGGGCGTCTCAAAGAGACTCGGCCACCCAACCCGTCCTATTCGGGCGCGGCTTCCGTCAGGGCCGGCTCCTCACGTTGGAAGAGTCCGAAGATGAAGGCGCCCAACCCGGCGCAACCGACATAGGTACACAGCAGAAACCAGCCCACGAACGGCACCGAGCAGGCCCCGCACAACAGCAGCGTGCCCCACAACGTCCGCCGCCAGGTGCTTTGCTCTGCTGCCAGTCGCTCGCCGATCAGGCTGACCGCCCCGGCCAATCCGAAGCTGAGAGCCACCAACAAAGCCGCGCAGATCAAGAGAGCCGGCACCGCCAGCACCGCCTTGAGCGGGCCCTCCACCCTGCCTGACAGGGCAAACAAAGCCAGCGCAATCGCGCAGAAAAACAACATATTGACCAGGCCGATGCCGAACGAACGCGCCGGCAGCAGGTCGATGAGCCTTTGTGTCTTCGCCACACGCTTTGGAAAGAGCGTAACCAGCACCAGGAAGAACGGCACCAGCAAAATGCCGAGCACCAACACAACGATCACAACACGGGGAATTGCATTCATGGATGCCTCCGTCGAAGAGAATGGGTGGGAGCCCGCAGCAAAACGCCGTTCCCCACCAACCATAACAAAGTAACGCCAGCCAATATCAAACCGGCCAACAAGCCCGACACATCCAGCGACAGCGGGAACTGCCAGGATGGCGGCGAAACCGTCGTCCACTGCGTAACCGTCTGCGCCCAGGCCGTCCACTGCGCGGCCAGACGGGCCAGCAGCTCCGCCGTGGAGGGCAACTGCGCCGACGGCACAGCGGGAAGGAGCCCTGCGACCAGCGGCCAGGCAGCCACCAGCCCACCGACCAGCACCAGGGCCTGAACGAGCAACGTCCAGTGCACGGCGCGCGGCAGGCGCGGGCTGCCCGTCAGCCTGTCGACCACTTCACCAGAAAGGTCCCGCCCGAGGGGTTGTTCCGGCAGGGCGGCCAGGTCGGCAAACAGCGCGCGCAAACCGTCCAGCCGGGCAGCGCACTCGGGGCAGGCGGCCAAGTGCCCTGCGACGGCGCGGCGCGGCGCCGGAGAAAGCATTTCATCGAGATACTCGTTCAACAAATCGTCAGAAAGATGGGTCATGTTTTAGCTTCTCTGCCAATAGTCGGCGCGCCCGAAACAGGTCGCTCTTGACATCGCTGAGCGGAATACCAAGCGTGTGGGCGATCTCGTCGTAGCGCAGCGCCTGGAAATGACGCAACTCGATCACCACGCGGTAACGAGGCGGCAGTCCGGCCAACACGCTGCGCAGGCGCACGGCGCGCTCGCGCCTTTCATAGGCAAGCTCCGGCCCGGGCTGCGAAAACGCCCCGGCGCGTTCATCGCGCTCCTCGTCCAGGGGCAAACCGGGGAGTGGCAGCGCCGCGAGACGGTTGAAACACAGGTTGGCCGCCACGCGCCGCATCCAGGGAGAAAAAGCACGCTCCGGGTCGAAGGTACCCAGCCGCGCGTAGGCCCGCAGGAAGGCTTCTTGTGTCATGTCCTCGGCCTCGCGGCGTTCCCCAATCAGGCGGTAGCAGACGTTAAAGACCGTGTTCTGGTAGCGCCGGACGAGTTCGCCAAAGGCCTGTGCATCGCCGCGACGGGCACGCAGAATCAAGTCGCGGTCGCTGGGATCATCCATATCTAAAAGATTATACAGTTCGCCTGGCCGGAATGTTGCAGCGAATCGGGAGGCCTGTGATATGATTGCGTCATGCGCCCCTTCGTTTTGCGGGCCTGTGGACTGTGCGTCCTGGCGCTGCTGCTTGCTTCAGCCTGCGTTCCGACCTCCAGCCCGACAGCTTTCTCCCCTTCGCCGACAACCGTTTCGACAGCGACTCCCAGCCCGACGCCGCAAGCCTCATCTACACCGCAGGCCACCGTTGCCCCGACGAACCCGCCAAACTGCACAAACGCGGCGTTGTTGCTGCAAGAGACCGTCCCCGACGACAGCAGCGAACCGGCGGGCGCATCCTTCACCAAGACCTGGGACTTGAAGAATACCGGCACCTGCGCCTGGAACGCGAACTACGACCTGATCTTCGTCAGCGGCGATAAGATGAAAACGCCCGATTCAACGCCCCTGAAAGAGACGCTGCCGGGCAGCACGCTGAACATTTCTGTCGGGTTGGTGGCGCCCGTCGGGAACGGACGCTTTACCGGGGTGTACGAACTGCGCGCGCCGTCGGGGCAGGCCATCCCGGTGGGGTTGCTGAAAAGCGTGTGGGTCAAGATCATCGTCGGGACGCTGGTCATCGTCCAACCCACCAGCACAGCAACGGCCCCGGTGGCAGCGGGCAGCGCGCCGACCTCGCCGCCGTCCAAACACTGCAAGGCGCTGCCAAACGCCGGCTACGCGGCGCAGGTGATCGCTCTGATCAACGGCGCACGCCAGAAGGCCGGGCTGCCGACTCTGACCGGCAATGCCCAGTTGACGGCCGCGGCCCAGGGCCACAGCGACGATATGGCCTGCAACAACTTCCTGAGCCACACCGGCTCGAACGGTTCGTCTATCTATGACCGCATCACCACGGCGGGTTACGCGCCTTCCTATTGGGAGGAAATCATTTACGCTGGCGGCGGGCCGCAAGATGCTTTCAACTGGTGGATGAACGACAAGGTGCATCACGACGCCATCCTGGACCCCAAGAACAGCGAGGTGGGCGCGGCATATACTTTCGTGGCCGGCAGCGCCTACGGGGGCTATTTCACCGTCGATTTCGGCAGCCAATAGGGAATTTGACTCCGGCTCCTGGCGTCGTTCCTAAAAGTGGCGTGTCATTGCGAGCCCGACTTTTCAGTTGGGCGAAGCAATCTCATAGCAGGCCAGGAGACCGCCGCGTCGCTGAAGAACGCTCCTCGCGGTGACAATTCATGTTTAAAAAACGCCTTGACGCCTCCTGCCGGGGTGCTATAATCAAGGAAGTTCCGGGAGGAGTAAGCAGTTGGCGCGCTGATAGAGACGGACGGGCCGTTGGCTGAAAGCCCTCCACAGTCACTCACTGCCGAACGTCGCCCGGAGAACTGACGAAGAAATCCAAGGTTCAGTGGAAAGTAGAACGTCACGGGAGCGCCTGTTATCGCGCAGGCCGGTGGTTGCCGGTCACAGAGTGCGCCGGATGTCCGGCGAATCGAGGTGGTACCGCGGAAGGAATTGCGCCTTTCGTCCTCCTGGGACGAGGGCGTTTTTGTTTTCCAATTTGCTTCGCCCCGCTGATTTTCAGAGAGCCATTTTTTATAGGAGCCAGAATGCCCGAATACCAGTTGCCGAAAGCCTACGATTTCCGCGATACCGAATCGCGCATTTACGCCATGTGGGAGGCGGGCGGCTATTTCAAGCCATCCAACGACCCCACCGCGCCCGACTTCGACCCCTCGAAGAGCCCCAAAAGCCCGTTCGTGATCTCCATCCCGCCGCCGAACGTGACCGGGGAACTGCACCTGGGCCACGCCATGTTCGTCAGCATGGAAGACTTGTTGATTCGCTACCACCGCATGAAAGGGCACCCGACGGTGTGGGTGCCGGGCACCGACCACGCCGGGATCGCCACCCAGCTTATGGTGGAGCGCCACCTGCTGAAGACCGAGGAAGTAACCCGCGAGGAACTGGGCCGCGAGGCGTTCGTCGAACGCACCTGGGAATGGAAGCGCAAGTACGGCAACATGATCACCAACCAGATCCGCCGCCTGGGCGCTTCGTGCGACTGGAGCCGCGAGCGTTTCACGCTGGACGATGGCCTGTCGAAGGCGGTGCGCGAGGCTTTCGTGCGCCTGCACGAAAAGGGCCTGATCTACCGCGGCCCGCGCCTGATCAACTGGTCGCCCGGCCTGAAGACGGCCGTTTCTGACCTGGAAGTGGAATACTCCGAGGAACCCGGCACGCTGTATTACTTCAAATACAAACTGAAACCCGCCGAAGGGGAAGCTGCGTCTGCCACGGCGGAGGAATACATTCCGGTTGCCACCACCCGCCCGGAGACGATCCTGGGCGATACGGCTGTGGCCGTGCACCCTGACGACGAACGCTACCGCAAGTTCGTGGGCCGCACGGCCCTGGTGCCCATGCTCGGACGCGAGATTCCCGTCATCGCCGACGAATACGTGAGCCGCGAGTTCGGCACCGGCGCGCTCAAGATCACACCCGGGCACGACCCCAACGACTACGAGATCGGCCAACGCCACGGGTTGGCGGTGCTGTCGATGCTGGACCGCGAAGCCAGGGTGACAGCGGTCGGCGGCCCCTACGCCGGGCTGGACCGCTTCGCCTGCCGCAAAAAGCTGTGGGCCGACATGAAAGCCGCCGGTCAGGTCATCAAGGAAGAGGCTTACACCCTCAACGTACCGCGCTCGCAGCGCGGCGGCGAGATCATCGAACCGATGGTCTCGGAACAATGGTTCGTCAAGATGGACTCACTGGCCGCCGCTGCGCTGGAGGCCGTACACGACGGACGCATCCACATCGTGCCGGAACGCTTCGAGAAGGTCTACTTCAACTGGCTGGAAAACATCAAGGATTGGTGCATCAGCCGCCAATTGTGGTGGGGCCACCGCATCCCGGTTTGGTATTGCGCCAAATGCGGCCAACAGACCGTGGCACGCGAAGACCCCGCCGCCTGCGCGCACTGCGGCTCCACCGACATCCAGCAAGACTCCGACGTGCTGGACACCTGGTTTTCCTCCGGGCTGTGGCCCTTCTCCACGCTGGGCTGGCCCGACCAGACGCCCGATTACCGCTATTTCTACCCGACTTCCATTATGGAAACCGGCTACGACATCCTATTCTTCTGGGTGGCGCGCATGATCATGATGGGGCTGGAATTCACTGACCAGGCGCCCTTCCACACCGTGTACCTGCACGGCCTGATCCGTGACGAACACGGGCAGAAGATGTCGAAGACCAAGGGCAACGTGATCGATCCGTTGACGGTCATGGACGAACTGGGCACCGACGCGCTGCGCTTCACCCTGCTGGTGGGTTCCACGCCCGGAAACGACATGAACCTGTCGCTCAAGAAAGTGGAAGCCAACCGCAACTTCGCCAACAAAGTGTGGAACGCCGGACGCCTGATCATCTCGTCCATCGACCGCGCGCCCACTGAGCCGCAAGGACAGCCAAACTGGAGTCTGGCCGACCGTTCCATCGCCGCGCGCCTGAACGGCCTGCTGCGCGAAGTGGAGCGCAACTTCGAGAACTTCCAATACGGCGAGGCCGGGCGACAGATCTACGAATTCTTCTGGAGCGAATTCGCCGACTGGTATCTCGAAATCGCCAAGCTGCAGCTCAACGCCGGCGGCGATGAGGCTTATTACACCGTCGTGCGCATGTTGCAAGTCTTCGACGCGATCCTGCGCTTGCTGCATCCCTTTACGCCCTTCGTCACCGAGGAACTGTGGGGGCACCTGCGCCAGGCCGCCAGGGCCCACGCCGCGCACCTGCTCCCCGCCAACGGCGCCTGGCCAGAAGCGCTGATTGCGGCCCGCTGGCCGGAAGCGACCTTTGACGATGATGAGCAAAGCCTCAAAGACTTCGAGACGGTGCGCGAAGTCATCCGCTCCATCCGTAACCTGCGCGCCGAGAAGAACGTCAAACCCGGCCTGAAACTGGCTGCCACGCTGGTCAGCGCCGACGATGAGGAAGTGCTCCAAGCCGAGTCGACCACCCTCGCGGCGTTATCTGGCCTGGACGAAAGCAAGCTTAGAATCCACTCCCGGCTGGATTCCAAACCTGAGGGGCACGTGGCGCTGGTGGCGGGTGCGGTGGAGATCTACCTCCCCCTGGCCGGACTCGTCGACCCGGCAGAGGAACGCGCCCGCCTGGAGAAAGACCTGGCCGAGGCCGAGAGCCAGATCGCGCGCCTGGAAAAACTGCTGGCCTCCGATTTTGCGAACAAAGCCCCGGCGCCGGTCGTCCAGAAAGAGCGCGACAAGCTGTCGGCCTATCAACAAACCGCCGAGAAATTGCGCGCCCAGTTGGAAAATTGACAGACGGGGGTGCCCGGCAAGGCACCCCCCATTTTTCTCCCTTCCCAAGTCAATTTATCGTTGTATACTTAAAGTTGGCAGGCTCTCTGAGATATCAAAAGACAACTGCTCGTATCGTCGTTGGGCTTCATTAAAAAAGAAAAAGTTCATAGGAAGACCTGGTTGGGGATAACCCTATGTGGCAAGCCATCGTCAATTCACCAGACAGCGAGACCAGATCAATTGAGTTGAAAACCGGCAAGCTCAAAGTCGGTCGTGCCTCGTCGAACGACATCGTCATCGACGATAGTTCTGCGTCGCGAAACCACGCCGAATTCGAGCTTAATACGGCCCAAGACCTGCTCACCATCACCGACCTGAACAGCACCAACGGCACCTACGTCAACCGCCAGCGCATCGAGGGGCTCTGCCAGCTCAGCCCGAACGACATCATCCGCATCGGGCAGGTAACCATTTTCGTGAACCAGATCGTCGACGGGGTGCCCACCCAGGTTGTCATGGGGACGCATCGCTTCACCCGTGAACTCCTGCTGGAATCGCTCGACGAACACGCCGTTCTACTCTTCGAGGTCTCGCGCAAGCTGAATACGGTGCTGGATGTAGGCACAGCGCTGAAAGAAGTGACCGAAATGTTGAAGCGCACCATGTTGGTGGAGCGCTGCGAAATCCTGCTCGCCAAGCAACTCAAAGACATGTCAACGCAAGACTTCGAACACCCGCTGGCCAAAGCGGCCATCGAGAACCACTCCGCCGAGGTCTCGCCGACCGACATGTTCGTGCCCATCCTGGCGGGGGAAGAAGTGTTGGGCCTGATGTGCCTGTACAAATTCCGGCCGGGAACGCGCCCTTTCAACCGTCGCGACCTGCAACTGGCGATTGCGATCAGCCACCAGGCCTCGCTGACGCTACAGCGTATGAGTCTGCTGCGCAAAGTGCGCAACGAAGAGCAGGTACACCGGCTGTTGATGCGCTTCGTCTCTCCCATGGAAGCAGAATACATCTTGAAAGACTATCTCAAGACCGGCAAACTACCCGGCTTGAGCGTCCAGCGCCTGACGGTCATGTTTGCCGACATCGCCGACTCCACCCGCATGGCGGAATTGATGGGCCCGATACGCTTCGCTAACATCCTGGGGCACTTCTACCGCGAGGCCACCGAGATTTTCTTCCAGCACGGCGGCATCGTCAAATACCTGGGGGACGGCATCCTGGCGGTATTCACCGACCATGGGAAAGACGACGGCTTGCACATGGAGGAGCGCGCCGTGCTGGCTGCGCAGGATTTGCGCACGCGCATCAACCGCACCGGCTCGCTGGTGCCGGAAGAACGCATCGTCGTCGGCCTGACCATCAATACCGGCGAGGCAGTGGCTGGCTACGTAGGCACGAAGGAACGCACCGAGTTCGTGGTACTGGGCGATACCGTTAACGTGGCCTACCGTATGCAGGATTACGCCCGTCCATACAGAATCATCGTTGGGCCGGCCACGGTAGCCGCCATCGCGGGCAAATATCACTTCCATCGCGTGGGCGCCGTCAGCCTGCGAGGCCGCGAACAGACCATCCAGGCTTACGAAGTGCTCCCCTGATCTTTTATCGACTTCAAGGATCGAAGCGGCGCGCCTGTCCATGATGCGCCGCTTGTGTTTTGGCTGTATAATTTTTGTATCCTTCTTTATGGGGAATTCCAATGCCCAATGATGCCAAACGCCCGCTGAAAGTTTTCCTCTGCCACGCCCATGATAACAAAGCACAGGCAGCGATCCACATAAATCGCCGCCGCACAGTATCTACTCACACCCGCAAGGGAAGTGAGGGAGTTCCGAACAGATTTTGAATAATGGCGAAAGGAGTGCCACCGGTGAGAGCTGCAGTGTCAATGAGCGATTTCAAGGCCACATAACCTTGTGCG
>JBJKRF010000035.1:0-46146 GCA_046704785.1 Anaerolineales bacterium
GCCTACACCCCCACATTTGCTCCCTTACCACGGGAAATCCCAAAGAATCTAAAAAGCCAGCCCTTTTCGGCTGGCTTTTGTTTTCAAAGATTCGACTTCGAAAGTGCCTATTGAACGGTCGTCTCACAGTTGTTGAACGTGTCTGTTCCGGCCCCGCCGATGCAAATATCTGTGCCGGTATTGCCGTCAATCGTATCATCGCCTGCGCCGCCCAGGATGCAATCATCACCGCCGCCGCCATCGATGGTATCGGCCCCGCTGCTGCCTAAAATCAAATCGTTGCCACTCGTGCCGGTGATCGTCCCGGCGCCGCTGACGACGTTGGTCAAATCCAGCGATGCGCAGGCAGCGGGTTTCAAGTCATTGGCGCCGACCAGTAAGTGGACGTCGCTCAAGCGGCTGGACGGGACGTTATTGGTGGCGGCGACTGCCGAGACCACGCTGATGAAGGCCAGCAAGACCAACCCGAAGCCGGCCACACGCAGAAGAAGTCTGATTCTCATCGACGACGCTCCCGTTTAAAACGATTCGTAATTGCGAGCAGGTTCCGTTTTCGTCGCCCTGGCCCGCCCCTCACGGATGATGAAACGATACGTGACGCCGTCGTGTTGGACGAAATAATAATGCAATGAGTTGCGCGTCATGTGCAGGATCATCGCGCCGTGTCGTTCGGCCAGCCGCGCCAGGTCGTCGATGCTGGTCACGTCGATAACTGATGCGAGCGACTCTAACCCACGCTCGTAGACATTCACCAACAGCGCACCGTAGCGCATCCGGATGGCGGCTTCCTGGCTGTCGCGCGTCACCGTGTAGACGATCAGGCCAAGGATCAGGGCAGCGACCAGGGTCAGACTCAATCCGCCAATTGCGACTATGCGTGCTTCCCACACAGGCAGTTGGAAATCCAATAGCGGTAACGAGTTCTCCACCGGGGTGCCGCTGGTTAGTATCCCAGACTGTGCGGTGCGTAACGGGTCGCTTTGTGTGCCGTCCGTTGCCAGGAAGAAATGCAGTTTGTCGAATTTAAAGATCAGTTCCGGGTCGAACGAATCCTGTAAAGTCTGACCATCGACTTGCCCCATGACCGAGACGTGGGGTATGACTGCCAATGTGTAGAAACTGGGATAGAAACCGGTCTCCTGCTCGACGGTGGTTACCAGCGTTTCGATCTGGCACAGGTCCAGGGTTGCCAGCGCCGTGTAAGAGCTTCCGTTGAAGGCGGTAGTGGTCGTCAATGGAATGGTGCGCTGCCAGCCGCTCTGGTCGTCGCTAACCTGCGCCACAAGCTGCTGGGCGCCGGCAATGTCTTGGAGTTGGTCGCCGGCCAGGGTGTAAGAGAATCCCAGGTTCATGGCACAAGTCAGCTTTGGGAAGATTGGTTCGCCGGAATGAACCATGTCCGTGTCGTACACGCCCGGCGTTCCGGCGGCTGAGTAGAAAAAGACACCTACCTGTTGGTAAGGAACACTGCCGCCTGTGCGTGACAAGGGTGTCAGGAAAGCGTAGACTCCAAGCGCCAGGAAAACCAGCCCCAAAAAGCCGAGTGCCAGGAGGCCCCCTTCCAGGGCGCTTCCACCGGATGGCCTTTTCGTGGGTGCGCGCGTGTCTTGTGGTGTTTGTGTGAAAGAACCAGCCATAAAAATACCTCCTAGCAGGCCGACAACGATTGCCAGGTTGAGTGGTATGCGCAGCCATTGGATAAATTTGCCGGCACCTGGAATGTGGATCCATAATTTTCCGACGATCTCTGCTTGCACGGGATGATAGGTGTCGATCCAGTCGTTATGATCGCCTTTGATCAAAAAATGGCCTGCTTGTTCTCCAACAATGCGATGAATGACGTACTCGCGTAACTGTGCGTTGCGATAGGTGACTATGTCGCCAATCTGGTATTGCTGCGCCTGCCGTACGATTGCCAGATCCCCCAGGTGAAAATTTGGCTCCATGCTGTTGCCGTTGACGATGACGTAGGTAGCCTGACCCCCCACCTGGGTGGGCGCGAACATGACCCAGGCAACAGTGGTCAGGAAGAGTGTCAGGATGGTCAGAAGAGAAGCGGGGGAACGCCAGTTTTGGGGCATGGGAAGGCCAAGTGCGCTTTTCGAGAAAAGGGAATGGACCCGCTCCGAGGAAAATCTGGTTCGTGGAGGCTTGACTGGAGCGGGTCCGTTTTCAGAGGGGCTGTCAGTTAATTGCTGGTGGCGATGACGCGCAACTCGTCGATTGTGGAAACAGCCAGGCCGCTGGTATCGCATTGCCAGGTGTTCAACGACGTGTTGGTGCAGGTATAGAAGGTGCCGCCGGAGGAAACCAGTTGGGCGTCTACTGTGACGGCAGCAGAGTCAAGATCAAATGTGACGTTGTCGAGCGTGGATGGGTCGGTGGCGTTCAGATTGTAGACGATGTTGGATACGCTGTATCCACTGACGGTGCCGGAGCCATCGCCGGCTTGTGTATTGGGCACGGTGTTGGCCGCAGCAAAAGCGTAGGCCGAACCGGCGAGGGCGATCACCAATAAGGCGACCAGAGCGATCTTAAAGTTGCGAGAGAGAAACATGCTGTACTTCCTTTCCAAGTAAATAGTTTGGGTTGATATTTTTTGCACCTGGTGTGGCAGCGAGCGCGTGAGTTTCACTGCCTGAACAAATAACAACTCGGTGTGAATTGTTGGTGTCTGTTCACCTCCTGATGAAGCGGTCCTGCTCGTCCCGGTTCCGTTCCATCACTAAGAAAGGATTGGTACGTCTCACGCAAGACATCCAAATAAAGAAACCTGGCTTTTCAGCCAGGCCGTAGATACGCAAAGATGGAAATTTGATCTTCGGCGGCCTGGCAGTCTTGGTCGCGCTTGCGACGGTAGACCCATGGCTTTGCGTCGCCGGGTTTCCCCGGTTTTGCCTTTAATCGGATGTTGACTTGCATTGTCAGTATACTGCGCCAGACATTGCAACCGCTTAACATTCAGCTTCTTGAACGTTGCAAAAGGATTGTAAAAGGTCGTTTTTAGCGTATAACGATCCGAATTTCCCCATTCTACATCGAGTCGGGAACGCTCACGATACTTTATAATAGGCTTTGTTCGCAGTTTGGAAGAGGCTGTGAACAAAGTATGTTTAACGTTAGGCATCACATCAACCCGGATGGAAAAAAACATGAAGGCTACGCCATCGCGTGAAATCACCCTGCGTTTTCTTGCCGAACCCACGGACGTTAATTTCGGCGGCAAGGTACATGGCGGCGCCGTAATGAAGTGGATCGACCAGGCGGCCTATGCCTGCGCCGCAGGCTGGAGCGGCAACTATTGTGTTACGGTTTATGTCGGTGGGATTCGCTTCTTCAAACCGGTATTGATCGGCCAGGTGGTCGAAGCGTGGGCTCGATTGATCCATACCGGCAGGACCAGCATGCACATTGCCGTGGACGTGTATTGCCGCGATCCCAAAGCCAGCGAAACGGTCAAAGCCACACATTGCATTATTATCTTCGTCGCGGTAGACAGCGCCGGCCAGCCGGTGGACGTGCCACACTGGGAACCACAAAACGACGAGGACCGCGCCCTCGAAAAATATGCCTTGCGCCTGATGGACCTGCGCAAAGCCATCGAGCAGGAGATGCAACCCCATTTGCAAGATTGAGTGATGAGCTATTCCATTCGCACGGCCCAATTTTTTGATACGCCCGCCATTGCCGGGCTTCTGCGCGAGGTTGGCTGGTTTGACGCCATCAACCGGATGTCACCACAACAGGCTGCCGAACACATCCAGGAGCAACTGGCGCATTGCCTGGCCGACGACAGCCATTCCGTCTACGTTGGCGTGGATCAACAGGCCGACGTGCTTGGCTATGTCGATGTGCATTGGCTGCCCTATCTGTTCCTGCCCGGCCTGGAAGGATTCGTCTCTGACCTGTTCGTGCGTCCCTCGGCGCGAGGGCAAGGCCTGGGCGCGGCTCTGCTCGAAACGGTCAAAGCCGAGGCGCAAAAACGCGGCGCCTATCGTCTGTCCCTGCTCAATGGCCGGCACCGCGAATCCTATACGCGCAGCTTTTATCAAAAACAAGGTTGGGAAGAGCGCCTGACGATGGCGAATTTCGTCTATATTTTGCCCGAGGACTGAAGAGGAAACCCATGCCCATCATCAAACAGATCAACCACGTCGCCATCGTTGTCGACGACATGCAAAAATCGCTTTCCTTCTGGCGCGACGCGCTTGGCATCAACCTGCACGAATTGCGCGACGTGCCCGCCGAAGCCTCAAAGGTGGCATTTTTGCCACTGGCAGGCAGCGAGATCGAACTCGTCCAGCCCACGACCGACGATTCTGGCATCGCCAAATACCTTGCCAAACGCGGCCCCGGCATGCACCACCTATGCCTCGAAGTGGACGACATCGCCGTGATGCTGGCGCAACTCAAAGCCAGGGGCGTGCGCCTGATCAACGAAGCGCCGCGCACTGCCGCTGACGGCAAGCAATACGCCTTCATCCATCCTGAATCCACCGGCGGCGTGTTGGTGGAACTTTATCAACTCTAATAGCAGGAGCGATTCACCTGGATGCTACTACTTTGCGGGAAAATTGTGGATTGGAATTAGGGCGGACTCTGGTCGTTGGCGTTTCCGGCGGCCCCGACAGCCTGGCCCTTTTACATTTTCTGCACGCATCGGGCTACCCGTTGCTGTGTGCCACGTTTAATCATCGTTTACGCCCCGAAGCCGAGGCCGAGGTCGCGCACGTCGGGGAGATTGCCGCAGGGTTGGGTGTGCCCTTCGTCAGCGAGTCGGCTGATGTGAAGGCCTTTGCCCGCGCTCAGGGCCTGTCCCTTGAAGAAGCTGCCCGCACCTTGCGCTACCGCTTCCTGTTTGCGCAAGCGCGCAAAGAAAAGGCCCAGGCCGTGGCAGTTGGGCACACTGCCGACGACCAGGTCGAAACGGTGCTGATGCACTTCCTGCGCGGCGCGGGCTTATCTGGTCTGAAAGGCATGCCATACCGCACGGTTTTGCCCGTTTTCGACACGGAGATTCCGTTGGCGCGTCCGCTGCTAGATTGGTGGCGAAACGATACCGAGGCGTACTGCCGCGCGCATAGTCTGGCATTCGTCGAAGATGCCAGCAACGCCGAGACGACCTATTTCCGCAACCGCTTGCGCCATACGCTGATTCCGGCCCTGGAAGCCTACAACCCGCAGGTCAAACAAGCGCTGTGGCGCACCGCTTTGAGCCTGCAAGGCGATGACGAGATCATCCGCAATAACGTCGGCGGCGTGTGGAACGCTTGCGTCGAGCAGCAGGGCCAGGGTTTTATTTCCTTCAACCGCAGCCTGCTGCATATCCTGTCGCCGGGGCTGCGCCGGCGGGTGATTCTGCGCGCAGCCGGCCAACTGCGCCCCGACTTGCGCGATATGGGTTACGAAGCGCTCGAACGCGCGGCAGCTTTCATTGATGCACCGCTCGACCGGCAAATCGATCTGGCCGGTGGGCTCTACTTGTTCCACGAGGGGGCGCTCGTCTATGTGGCGTGCTACGAGGCAGACCTGCCCGCCGGGCAGTGGCCGCAGGTGAACGGCGTAGTGAAGCTCGAAGGGGAGTGTGTGACGTTGGGAGCCGGTTGGGCGCTGTCGCTGGCGGAATTATCGGGGGAAACGGCGCTGGCCGAAGCGCAGAAAAACGGCGATCCGTTTACAGCCTGGTTGGATGCGGATTTAACGGAGGGCCGCTTACAGGTGCGTGCGAGGCGTTGGGGTGATCGGTTAGAGCCGCTGGGCCTGCCCGGGAAGTCGGTCAAACTCTCGGACCTGTTCATCAATCTCAAAATTCCAAAAAGGGCTCGAGAAAACTGGCCGCTGGTTTGTGCAGACGAGCAGATTGCCTGGGTGGCAGGACTGCGGCCGGGATATGCTTTTCGCGTGACGGAGGAAACGCGCCGGGCGGTTAAATTGACTTTGCGAAAGCTGAAGAACTGAAGCGGTGAGGCGGATACGTGCGAAAGAGCGGAATCTCTCATCCGCTCTTTTTTGATTCTATGGGAACCTCGCTGATATGTCCCAATAAGCTGTGTAATTGTGGCCCAAGGCGACGAAGTTCCTCGCGGTGGGTGGCTGAAAGTTTTTCGAGCAGGTTGGTGCCGTTACCGGTAAGTGAAATGAGAACCTGGCGGCGGTCATCTTGTGCCTGGACGCGGCGAATCAATCCTTGCCTTTCAAGGCGGTCGGCCAGCCCAACAGCACTGTGATGGCGAATCTGTAGGCGTTCAGCCAGCTCTCCGATGGTAATCTGTTCACGCCCCGGGAAACCTTTGATTGCCAGTAAGGCTTGATGTTGCTGGGGGGTCAGACCGGCCTGTTCGGCAGCTTTTTCGCTGAAGTGAAGGAAGCGTCGTAATGTATAACGGAATTTGGCCAGTGCCTCGTACTCAACTTTGGAAATAATGGGCATGACGAGCCTCCTGTATGAGTCAATGGATTGTATCGCAAAAGAGATTGATTTACATCGTAATACGATATATAATCGTCCGGTTTTATCCAATTTCGGCTCTCCCGTTCATGGTGGTAAAACCTGAACCACGACGGCCACTATTTGAAAGCGGTTGAGCCCCAATTTCTTGCTGGAGTTTTATGCGGGTGTGAAGATAGTTTGACTTTTAAGGAGGTAGCTATTTATGGAAGAAAACGAACCCAACGCGGACGTTTTGGCGCAGGATGTGCCCACCGGCTTTCACCTGTTCCGTTATCGAGAGATCATTCTTTTGTCGGCCGGACTTGGCGTGATCGGTGGCCTGATTGCAACATTGTATTATTACTTGATGCAAGGCGGCATTCATCTGGCTTGGGATGTGTTCAGACCAAATTTGATGTCTTGGCTGCCCTCTCGCGTTGCTGCCGGGCTTTCCGTTTTGGCGGTGACGACTCTTGGGGGCATCCTGGTTGGGTTTGCGTCGAAAATATTTGGCACGCCAGGTGAGATTTCTGCCGTCGTGAACAACATCCATATGAAGCATGCCCGTCTCGATATTCGCCAGTCTCTTTCAATGGGTGTTGTTTCGCTTTTATCCATTGCTTTTGGCGGCAGCGCCGGGCCTGAGACGCCTCTGGTGCAAATTGTGGGGAGTACAGGAAGCTGGATTGCCGACCGATTAAAGCTCCGGCTGGATTTGGTACGAACTCTTACCTTCTGTGGTATGGCGGCAGCATTGGGCGCCTTTTTTGGTTCCCCTCTTGGTGGTGCACTTTTCGCATTGGAGATTCCCCATCGAAGAGGATTGGAATATTACGAAGCGCTTTTGCCCTCACTGACAGCCGCTGTTTGTAGTTTTTTTGCCTTTCGCAGTATCGTAGGTTACGATTTACCACTTTACGTGTTCTCACAAATTCCGTCGATGTCCCTTTTTGTCTTATTGCAAAGTGCTTTGGTAGGGGCCATTGGCGGAGGCGCAGCCATGCTGTTTGTTTTCTTATTCCGCCGTGTAGAGAAGTTGGTCAGGAACTTACAACTTAGCGTCATTCCTCTGGCAACGCTGGGCGGATTATCGATTGGGTTGATCGCCGTTGTATTCCCTTCTGATTTTCCGATCACGACCTTATTTTGGGGTGAATTGCAAACGCGCGACATCATCGATAAACAGGGCGCTCTGGTAGCTCAATACGGGGTTTTACTGGCAGTTGTGCTCTTGTTGGCGCTGGCGCTTGCCAAAATGGTGGCAGTCGGTTGTACGCTACATTCGGGCTTTCGCGGCGGGTTTATCTTCCCGCTATTCTTTATTGGGGCTGCCATTGGCTTGGCTGTTTCACTGGCAAGCCATCAGATGATTTCACCGACCGTAGCCATTTTGTGCAGTATTGCTGCGCTCAATTCGGGCGTAACGAAAACACCATTAAGTACCTGTGTCATCCTCACTACGCTTTCGAGTGTGGCGTTAATCCCTGCGCTTGCAACGGCCAGTCTGATCGGCCTTTTCATGACCACACCTATTTCCTTGATTAAAACGCAGCGCTCCCGCAATGACGAATATTTCGATATGGACTCTGTGCGGGAAATTTAACGCCTTCTACAGGTGTTTGCAGGTTGGTCAGAGAACATTAAAAACGCCGGATTTTCCGGCGTCTTTGAACTATTCGGTTTTCCCGGCAAGTTGCCGCAATTTGAGATTTAGCTCGCGCCATTGGATTTTGGAGACCCCCAGGTTCTGACGGATTTTCTCCGGCTCGATGCCTCGACGATATTCCTCGAGCGCGTACGTCCAGCGGCACATATCGAACGAGAGGTGTTTGTCCAGGCCGGAGTCGTTGCCAATATCTTCCAAGAGATATTCCAGGCGGCGTGGCGACCAGGGGAACAGGCGGTCGACCGGGCTGTATTGCGCCACATATTCCTCGTAAACCGGTATCCAGTCTTCCGGCAGCGGCAGATTGCGTTCCTTGTAGCGGTTGACGGGGCTGGCGTAACGGACGAAGACCCGCGGGCTGTCGGAACCGTCCAGTTCGATGTGATTGAGATGAATGCCCAGGCATTCGCTTTTCTTGACGCCTGTACTCAAGAGCAGGTACAACAGCGTGTACGGACGTGCGTCCGGCTTGGTCTTGCGGCGGTAGCGGTCGGCAGCCAACATCACGGCTTGGATTTCATCGTCTGATAGCACGGCGGGCAGCGGACTCATGACCGAACGTTGCACCACCTGTTCTGCCGGATTCAACATCAAGACGCCGTTCCTGTGCAACCAGCGGAAGAAAGATTTCGTGGTGGTGATGCGGCGCGCCAGCGTCTTTGGGCTGCAGGGAACACCGCGCTCGTTCTGCATCCAATCGAAATAGTTGTTCAAATCTGTGGTGGTGATTGCACCCAGCGTGCGATCATTGGGAAAATAAGAGGCCATCAAGCGCAAGTCTGACATAAAGGCTTTGATTGTATAAGGAGAACGCCCTTGATCGTTTAGATAAAGCTCATAGGCGCTAATCGCAGGATAGATTGTGGTATTTGCTGTAAGATGCGCTACAGAAGTAGAACTTTCCATCATTCGTTCATCTCCTCAAAAGCAGAACACAAGGTTTGCGGCTTTTCAAAGACTGCCGCCAAAGGGGGCTGTGGGGTATTTCTCAGGGACACCCGAAAAATACCCCACACTGTTTCCCTTGCCAATACCCATCAAGGAAGGAGGCTTGCGTATAGTTTAGCAGCTATCGAATCGCGTGCCAAGGGGGTTTGCGGCTTTGTAATGCAATTGTTACGGGGCCTACGGCGCCATGCCGTGCGGGTCAAAACAGGCCTGGTAATCATTCCCCACGATCAGCACATAGGAAGACTGGTTGTTTTGCGTCGGAACGGAGACCAGCGCGCTTTGCGGCAGGCCCAGGACGGCCAATAGCGTGGTGCTACGGTTTGGGTCCTGGTCGGGGGTCAGGTCGTATAGCAGGGTATGGACGTGGTTGCGGTTGTCGGCGGGATGCAGGCTCGTCTCGTAGCCCGCGTAGTTGAGACGTTGCGCTGCCAGGGCATCCCAGTTGTCGTTGGCTGAGCCGTTCTGGATTTCTACTTTGATGGCGGTGCGTTGCTGTTGGCGTTGCGAGGGCGAAAGCGCCTCGGAGAGCATATTTTGGATGAGTTGTGTGTTCGGCAATAGAACGTAGGCGCCGCCGGGCGTTGTCCAGGGGGTGACCATATCTCCTGCTATGTAATAGGAGCGGATGTCGGCGTTGTTGAGGTGTAAAGAGAACGGGGCCAGCTTCAAAATATCGGGCAAGCCCAGGTCGGTGGTGACCAGACCATTGAAGTCGTCGTAGAGCTGCGGGATGTGTGAAAGCGAATCGCTGCGTAGGGCTTGCTGGAAGAGCGCGCGAATGACTTCTTGTTGGCGGCGGCCACGGTCGAAGTCGTTCGACTCCTGGCGAGAACGGGCATACCATAAGGCCAGATCGCCGTCCATGTGGATCAGGCCGGGGCCCACGGTGTAGAGCGACCAGTTGTTCGGATTTTGCGGGTCGAGGTCTGGGGACACGAGATGCCAATCGGTATAGGGGCAGGTGACGGGGACATCGATTCCGCCGAGCGTGTCGACGATTTTTTTGAATCCATCGAAGTCGACCATGGCTGTGTGGTCGATCTGCAAGCCGAGGTTATAGAGGATCGTATCTTTGAGTAAGCCTGCGCCGCCGCCCGGGTAGTCGGAAGCGCCGAATTCATAGGCGGTGTTGATGCGCTGCATGCCAACCGTGGGAATGTTGACCCACAGGTCGCGCGGGATGGAGATTAACGAGACTTGCCCGTCACGTGGCCGCACAGAGACGATCAGAATGGTGTCTGTGCGGAAGGAAGAGCCGCTGGGTGTGTCGGAACCGAGCAACAGGAAGGTGACCGACTCGGGCGCGTCGATAACGGGCTGCGGCGATGAGGCGATCTGGGGCGTGGGTTGCTGGGTTGGTTGGTCGGTGGGGGTGGGTAGCAGTGTAGCGCTAGGCACTGGCGGTAGGGGCGTTGGCGAGGAAGTTAGCGGTGCCAATGTGGGCAGGACGGGCTGCTGTTGCGCATTTGCCTGGGAGGGTTGGAAGGGGGTGGCTGTTGCCGTGGCGTCGGCGGGAACGGTTACCAGGTAATAAGGGGAGTAGGGCGCACCCGGTGCATCACCCAGGGAGAGACATCCTGTCAGGAGGAGTACCATGAATCCGAAGATCAGCAGCAGTTTTTTTGTCATTATTAAGCAAATATAGTGACGTGCCAGACGTCACTATCGGTGTCTGCCATCAATCATGAATTGCGCTTTCCTGCTCGATAGAGGGCCTGAGCCTGGCCCGTCAGGAAGAAGCCTTCGTTGTTGGCGTCGTTGAAGGCTGTGGGGTAGCCGATGGGGCGGTCGTGGCGGTTGCAGGAATTGGCGTATTCGTGGGTGCGATTGTGCTTGTACTGGTTGGGGCGTTGGCGGTGGCCGTTGGCGGCTGTGGCGTGGAGCTGGGCACCTGCGTTGTAGCGGGTGGCAGGCTGGGGGTTGGTTGCGACGTTGTCGTAGCCGAGGGGGTCGCCGTCGCGGCAGGGATAGCCGTCCAGGTAGCGGTCAGCCAGGGTGTGCTGGTCGGTACGTTCGGCACCCGCAAAGGCTGCCCGGATTTAATGAATGTGGAGTACCCCAGGCAATTTGCCTGTTGCAGTTGTTGCACGGTCACGCCATAGAGCAGGCTGATGTGATAGAGCGTGTCGCCTGGTTGGACGTAATATATGATCCAATCGGGGGGTGCGCCGCACGGCACCGGTGTGGAGGTGGGGCGCGCCGGGACGTAGAGCACGGAACCGGCGACGAGTTGAGCGCTGACCAGGCAGTTGGCTTGACTCAAGGCGTCGGTGCTGGTGCCGTACATGGCCGCCAGCGAGTCCAGGGTCTCGTAGGGTTGCACGCTGACAGCGATCCAGTTGGCCGGCGGCAGGCAACCGGTGGGCGGCGGTGGCAGTGTGGCGGTTGTCGTGGGAGCAGCGGGTTGTATCGTGTCAGTGGGAAGTTGTGGATTGGAGTTGGCAGGAAACGTATCGGTAGCCAACAAAATCGGCAAGGTCGGAAGGCTGGTGAGGGGCGCAAAGGTATCGGTTGGCAGGGGCGCCGTCTGGGGCGAGAAGCCTCCTTCGGCCATAGAAAGCGCAAACCCACCAATGACGATGGCAATCGATACGACGCCGAGCAGAACACCGGCTCCGATCTGTCGCAGCGACTGCATAGGCTAGACCTCTTCGGGTGATTCGGGGACGGGCTGGTTTCGCAGGGGTAGCAAGACGCTGAATGTGGAGCCGCTACCTTGTTCGGTCTCGACCCAAATGCGGCCGCCCTGGGCTTCGGTCAACGCTTTGGCGATGGACAGGCCCACGCCGGTGTCGCCCACGCCCTGGATGAGCACGTTGTCTGCGCGATAGAGGCGCGAAAAGACCCGCGGCAAATCGTCCTGTGGAATCCCGCCCCCTGTATCCACGATTTGGAGCAGCACATATTCTTTCCCCTCTTCCTCCTGCATCCGGGCCCGCAACGTGACGGTGCCTTCCACCGGCGAAGCAGCGCCTGCATTTTGTAACAGGTGGATGAGAATTTGCTGCAATGACTCGCGGTCGGAGTGCATGGGTTGGATGCCCTCCGGAATGTCGATACGCAAGGTGATATTCTTCTCGCGGAGTTGGCTGCTGGTGTAGGCCATTGCGTTGTCGATGATCAGATTCAAATCCACCGACTCTGGTTTGAGCGCCATCAGGCCGGTCTCCAGCGTGGTGATCTGAATCAGGTCGTCGATTAGGCTGCCAATACGCTCGGTGGAGGCCTTGATGCGCTCGATAAATTTGCGTTGCAGTGCGCCCAGAATGCCAACTGACTCGCCCAAAAGCAGGTCAGCATACCCGATGATGGAAGACATCGGTTGGCGCAATTCCTGAGAGATGGATGCAATGACTTCGGCTTGATCGGTGGTCAGGGGGCTGGATGGACGTTTCTCCAACTCCAGGATTTTGATGTTTGCATCTGCCAGTGAATTTTGCAGACGAGCCACTTCCTGCAAGGTCAGGCGCAGTTCGTTCTCGATCTGTTGGTCTTCCTGAACCGGCGCTACAGCCTGCGCGGCAGACGGTGCGCCAGATGATTGTAGAGACTTGTTCTCTTTTTCCAGTTCCGCGACGCGTTTGGCGAGATTCTGGCGGTCTATGTCAGAAGCCGCCGACTGTTCGACCTGGCTCTTGAGCCCCTCGATCTGGTTATTCAAATCGGTGTTGGAAACCTGCACGCGTTGGAACTGCGCCTGTGCTTCTTCGGCCGTGTGTCGCGCCTGATCACGCTCCAATTCGATCTGGTTGATGTGGTGTCCGCGCTCGATAATTGGGACGAAGGAGGAAGTAATATTCGTCAGGAAAGCCTGGTCGTCGGCGCTCCATAGACGATTGGAGTAAGGGGAAAGCAGTAAGATGCTGCCAAAGATATTGCTCTCGCCGTTGACCGGCACGTTTAGTAAATTGCCGGGGTCCGTCAGGCCAAGCAGTTCTCCCAGTCCCTTCAGGTCTGACGAGGTTGTACTGGCCGGCAGGCGCAACGGGCGCCCTCGTAAAATGGCGCTCGATAACATCGGAACGACGTCTTTGTTCAGCAGGCCGCCTTCCAGATGCTCTTCGCGGATCAAGTCGTAACCGCTGGCAATGAAGAGTGAACTCTTGTCGTCGCCGATGTAGATCAGGAAACACAGGTCGGCGAGCATGGCCTGTGAAAGGGACCGTACAATGTGCTGGTTGATTTTGGATGGATCCGTCTCGGCTGCCAGCGTCAGCAGGGATTGCAGCGTTTTGGGATCGGTACTGTACCGTCGCCGTTCACGGATTGGCTGGCTGGCGCGTTCGCCACTTGCTCGCGCTTCTGACACCTTTTGCTGGAAAGTGACCACTGTCCGTGTGGCGGGAAAGTCGCCGGGGGTTGGGAAGCGCATCGGCAGGCTGAGCAGCAACGGATAGGCTGCCAGCGTGAATAGACGCACGACACCGGAGTAGTCAGCCTCCGGTGTCGCCAGTGGAAAGTCCAGAACGTGTCCGAGCAGGATTAATCCCAGTACGGCCAAGCCCGTGCCCCAGTTCTTCGGCTTGCGGACGAACAACAGACTCGCGCCCAAAACCAGAATGACAATGGAAACCAGATTCCACAGGCTGGACTGGAGCGTAGCGTTATAGGATGGCAGTGTGGCGTCGTTGGAACGCGCCACGAGGCCCAATACCAATCCGGCAACGGCCAACAGACTGAGCAATACGCTGGCCGCATCGCCGCCGCGAGATGGCTCCGGGAAGGCCCAGACCCACACGATCCAGACCAGGCAGAAGAACATCACGGCGCGATCGAGGGGCGGCAGCACCACTTGGGGGAGGGCCAAGCCTTGCCAGACCAATCCACCAGCCACGAACAGAATCAGTTGCCCCAGCAACAGCAATGAGAGTCCCAACACCATGCGGCGCGCTTGGGGGTACCCTGTAGCGCGCCACTGGCTGATGGCTCCCTGGAGAGCGCCGGTAACGGAAAAAACCAGCGCAAGGTGAAAGACCAGGTTGCCTGGTTCTGTATTTAAGATCCCAAAGACCTGACCAAGAAATTCCATAGAAGTATTGCGATTATAGCACGGCTTCTTTTTGGAAAGTGGATCTTATGACGAGGTTCTTTCACAAATTTTGTTGGAAAAGCCAGGAACCAACCAGCCTGCTCATCAAGGATAATTCCGCTGTTTGGCCCGCAGGATAACAGCTTTATAATAAATTTACTGATGCGCCCCACACGGCATTTTTGGAAGATTCTCCTGGTTGTGTTGCTTCTGGCAGCGCTTATCGTTGCGCCGACTCTGATTCGCGCCACGTTCGACCTCGCGCAGGCCGATCAACTGGCCGGAACGCAGCCGGCCCAGGCAGCGGCGCTTTACGCTTCGGTGGCGCAGCGACTGCCCTGGCGGGCTGACCTGTACGAGCAGGCCGGGCGTCTCATGCTCCAAAACGGGGAGTCGGCCCAGGCGCTGACGTATTTCGTTCAGGGACAGGGATTCCTTTCTGTGCAGGGCCGCATGGCGCTCGGCGATGCATACTGGCAACAAGGGCAGCAGCAGCAAGCCTTGCAGACCTGGCAGGCGCTCGAAAACGAGGGGCAAGCCACGGGGGAATTGTTCCAGCGCTTGGGGATGGCCTACCACGCCCAGGACGAGTTCGACGCCGAGAAGCAGGTCGTCACCCGCTGGCTGGTCATCGAACCGGATAACGCCGACGCCCATTTTCGACTGGCCTTGCTGGTGATGGCGACCCAGCCCGATCAGGCCGCTGCTGCCCTGGACTTCGCGGTGGCGCACAACCCGTCGCTGCTGCCGTATTCCCGCGGCTTGCGTACTGCGCTGACGGATCCCACGCCCACCAAAGTCGGACAGGCCCTGGCCGGAATCGATGAATGGGGTCTGGCCCGCGCCGCCTTCGAGCAAGCCGTCCGCCAGCAACCGGATGACGGTCTGGCCTGGGCCTGGTTGGGCGAATCCCGCCAGCATAGCGGCCAGGGCGATGCGCAGCAGGCCATCACCCAGGGGCTTTCCTTATCTCCAGATTCGGCCCAGGTGCACGCCATGGCCGGTTTGTATTGGCAGCGCCAGGGAGATTTCAAGCAGGCTTTGGCGCACTATCAGGCGGCGGCGAAGCTCGACCCCAAAAATTCCGTCTGGCAGATGGCGCTTGGCGACCTGAACACCCGCCTGGGCAACCTGACCAGCGCCCTGGCTGCCTACTCCACGGCGACGGAACTCGCGCCCGACGATCCGCAAACCTGGCGGACGTTGGCCCTGTTCTGCGTGGAGAACGAGGTATACGTGCAGGACGTGGGCCTGGGTGCAGCGCTGCACGCCTATTCGCTGGCCCCATCGGATTCTCAGAACCTGGACGTTTTGGGTCGCGCCTTGACGGAGCTGCAGCAATGGGATGCGGCCAAGACCATGCTCCAGCGCGCCATGGATGCCGCGCCGCAAGACTCGGCGCCGCCCTTCCATCTCGGTTTGCTCTACTTGCAGACGGGCGACATGCTTTCTGCGCGTCAATATTTGAATCAGGCGTTGAAGCTCGATCCCAATGGAAGCGTGGGCCAACAGGCCGCGAAATTGTTACAGCGTTATTTTCCCTAGTACCGCAACTTCCTTAAGTTGTAAGGTCGCATTCTGAATTTCTTCCCCGAAAAACAGGTCTTGCGCTCTCCACTTTCATCAAGTTGCAGCACGAGGGTCCGATGAATCATCCTTGGGTTCCGGCACATCCCTAAAAATCTGCTTCATCCCGTTGATTTTCGGAGAACCCAACAAGCTCACGAGGATGTTTTCGGGTAAAATCGAGAGCGGTGAAACGTTCCTGGCTTGCTCTGACCCTCCTGCTCTTTACCACACAGGCCTGCGCGGTCTTTTCCTGGGTTGACGTGTTTGTCCCTCCCGGCGGTGTGCTCTACCAGGACAAATTTAGTGACCCAACCAGCGGCTGGGGTTCGCTGACCACCAATACGGGCCAGGCAAATTACGACGACGGCACTTACCATATCCAGGTCAGCGCGCCGAACGTCAACCTGTGGTCGCATCCCGGCCTCGACTTCACCAATGTGCGCGTCGAAGCCGATGTCTATTCGCCCTCGGGACCGCTGCAGAATCGTATGGGTGTGGTCTGCCGTTTGATGGATGATCAGAACTTTTACTTTTTCGTCATCGGCACGGATGGGTATTACGCCATCGGCAAGGTCAGGAATGGCAATTTATCGTTGCTTTCAGCTGCCCAGATGCAGCAAAGCGCTGCCATTCACACAGGCGCAGAACCAAACCATGTGCGCGGGGATTGTGTAGCGAATCTGCTGATTCTGTATGTCAACGGTCAGTTGGTGGCCTCCGCCGTCGATTCGGACCTCCCGCATGGTGATGTTGGCCTGCTCGCCGGGACGTTTGCCCAGCCTGGCGCAAATGTCTACTTCGACAATTTCTTCGTATACAAGCCCTGATCGAGAAATCCGTTTTGTCGCGCCGATTCCCAAAGGACCAAAAGGATTGACACATACCGATGAAAGTTTACCTGGACATGGTCGGCTGCCGCCTGAATCAGGCGGAAATCGAAGGCATGGCGCGCCAGTTCCGCGCTGCCGGGCACACGCTCGTCGCTGAGCCCGGCCAGGCTGAACTGGTCGTGATCAACACCTGCGCTGTGACCAACGAAGCGGCTGCCGATTCGCGCCAGAAGATTCGTCGGGCAGCGCGCGCCGGCGACGTTGAGATCGTCGCCACCGGTTGCTGGAGCAGCCTCGTCCCGGCGCAGGCGCTCTCGCTGCCGGGTGTCACTCGCGTGGTGACCAACGACCGTAAAGATTTCCTGGTTGCCGAGGTGCTTGGCCTGCCCGACGAGATTTTCGACCGCGAACCCCTGGCGCGCCAACCTTTGCCCGGCCTGCGCCAGCGTACGCGCGCTTTCATCAAGGTTCAGGATGGCTGCGACAATCACTGCACATTTTGTGTGACCACCCTGGCGCGCGGGGCCGGGCGCTCACGGCCCATTGCCGAGGTGCTGGACGATGTTCAGGCGGCGCTTGCAGGCGGCGCGCGGGAAGTCGTCCTGACCGGTGTTCACCTGGGCTCGTGGGGCCAGGATTTCGGCTTGCGCCTGCGCACCTTGATCGAAACAATCCTGGCCGATACGGACGCGCCGCGGCTGCGACTCTCCTCCCTGGAACCGTGGGACCTCGACGATGACTTTTTCTCGCTGTGGGAAAACCCACGGCTCATGCCCCACCTGCACCTGCCGCTCCAGTCGGGGAGCGAGCCCACGCTGAGAAGGATGCTGCGCAAGACCACACCGCATTCGTTCCGCGCCCTGGTTGCCGCCGCGCGCGCCGTCGTCCCCGACGTGGCGATCACTACCGATGTCATCGCCGGATTCCCCGGCGAAACGGAATCCGAATTCGGGGAGACGTTGGCCTTTGTCAACGAGGTGGGATTCGCCGGCGGGCACGTCTTCACCTATTCGGCGCGTCCGGGCACAGCGGCGGCCCGCATCCGCGAACAGGTGCCGCACGCCGTGCGCAAGCAGCGCAATCACATTCTGCACGAGGCATTTGCCAAGATGGGACGGGGCTACCGCAAGAGTTTCCTGGGGCGCAAGTTGCCCGTGTTATGGGAAGCTTCTGCCGCGCGCGACGAGCGTGGCTGGCAGATGGAAGGCCTGACCGGGAATTACATCCGCGTTATGGCGACGGCGTCCGACCCACGTTGGAACCGGGTGGACGAGGTGAAGTTGCTGGGCTTGTCGGAGGACGGTTTGCGTGGGGAAATTGTGGCGTAAATTCGCTGCATTCCTGCTCGATACATCGCCCCGGCGTCCTTCGGGAAAAAGCGCAACATCGTGTCCTTGGGCATTTTCACCCGTGGTGGGTATAAAAATTGGGCGTTCTCATTCAATAAAAAGGGCTCAGACGGGTATAAAATGAAAATATGAAAGCCTATCGCCTGTTCGAACCGTCCCCTGTTGAGGGAAATCCGCTTGCGCCCGAAGACCTGCAACGCCCCGAACCGGCCCCCGGCCAGGTGCGCATCCAGGTCTCGGTTTGCGGTGTGTGTCATACCGACCTGCACACCGTGGAGGGCGAGATTCGTCCGCCGAGCTTGCCGGTCACCCCTGGACATCAGGTGGTGGGCGTGATCGATGCGATTGCTTCTGACCTTCAGGGGGACGTTGCAGCGAAATCGCTCCAGCTTGGGCAGCGGGTGGGCGTGCCCTGGCTCTATTCCGCCTGTGGCAAATGCGAGTTCTGCCAGCGTGGTGAGGAGAACCTGTGCCCGCAGGCCCGTTTCACCGGCTTCGATGCGGACGGCGGCTACGCCGAGTATATGCTGGCCGAGGCGCGTTACGTCTTGCCCTTGCCGAACCAACTTTCAGACGAAGAGGCCGCGCCGCTGCTGTGCGCCGGAATCGTCGGCTATCGTTCGTTGAAGAGGGCTGACATCCAGCCGGGGGAACGTGTGGGGCTGATCGGATTCGGCGCGAGCGCCCATCTGTGCATCCAGGTGTTGCATCATTGGGATTGCAAGGTCTCGGTCTTTACGCGGGCCTTGAGTCACCAGCAGCACGCGCGAGACCTGGGGGCGGTCTGGGCCGGGAGCGCCGGCCAAAGCCCGGAACAACCGCTGGACCGCATTGTCATTTTCGCGCCGGAGGGTCGCCTGGTGCTGCGGGCGCTGGAACTGGTGCGGCCCGGTGGAACCGTTGCCATCAACGCCATTCACATGAGTGAGATTCCAGCTTTTTCGTATGAAACCATCTACGGGGAGCGGACCTTGCGTTCGGTGGCGAATGCCACCTATCGTGACGGAGTCGAGTTCCTGGCGCTGGCTGTAGAAGCCGGGATCCAGTCCACTGTCAAACCTTATCCCCTTAATGACGCTAATCGTGCGTTGCAAGACCTGAAAGCCAGTCGTTTTAACGGTGAGGCGGTCTTGCACGTCAAACCCTAGGAGGAATATGTCTGCGCAGTTAATTGACGGAAAGACGATTGCCGCCAGCGTTCGCACGCAGGTCGCTGCGGTTGTGGCCGAACGAGTTGCGGCGGGGAAATCCCGCCCCGGGTTGGCGACCGTGTTGGTGGGTGATCGGGTCGATTCGGCCACTTATGTCGCTTCGAAAAATAAGGCTTGCCAGGAGCTGGGGATGGAGTCATTCCATCATCACTTGCCCGCTGATGTGTCACAGGACGAACTCGAAGGCCTGGTGCGTAAACTGAATGAAGACCCGACGGTGAGCGGCATCCTGGTGCAGTTGCCGTTGCCCGCCCACCTCGACGAGGAGCGAGTTTTGCAGTTGATCAGCATCGAAAAAGATGTGGACGGCTTCTCACCGCTCAATATTGGCCGCCTGGCGCAAAAGGGTCGCCAGCCGCTGTTCGTGCCTTGCACACCGCGGGGCTGTATCTACCTGCTCGACCAGGCCGGTGTGCAGATCGAGGGCGCGCAGGCCGTGGTGTTGGGCCGTTCGAACATCGTCGGCATGCCTGCGGCGTTATTGCTGGTCAGTCGCAATGCTACCGTGACCATCTGCCACTCGCGCACGAAGAACCTGCCGGAGGTCGTGCGGCAGGCCGACATTCTGATCGCTGCCATCGGCAGGACGGAGATGGTGCGCGGCGACTGGATCAAGCCCGGCGCAGCCATCATCGACGTGGGCATGAACCAGAAGCCGGATGCCACCAAGAAAAAGGGTTACCGGCTGGTCGGTGATGTGAATTTCGAGGAGGCCAGCCAGGTCGCTGGCTGGATTACGCCCGTGCCGGGCGGCGTCGGCCCGATGACGATTGCCATGCTGATGGAGAACACACTGCGCGCAGCGCAAATCCAACAGGGGGCCTGAGTCCGTTCTATAATGCCCCGCGTATGGGTATAGCCATATAACAAACAGCCCCGTTACAGAATTTACTTCGTGGCGGGGCTGTTTTGTCTATGCAGTCTTTTTACTCGTAACGGAAGCGCCATACGCCGATGGCAAAGAAAACTGCGGCGAAGATCAACAGCACGCCGGCCTCCGGCAGCACGGCGCTCAGTCCCTGTCCGCGCAGGACGAGGTCGAGCATGCCCTGCATGGCCCAGGTGGTCGGCAGGATGTGAACAGCGTTCTGGATGAAAGCTGGGAAGAGTTCCAGTGGATACCAGCAACCGCCCATCAGCGCCATCAACATGCCGAGCAAGATGCTCAGACCGTTGGCCTGTCCCTCGGTTTTGATGAAGGTGCCCATCGTGGTGCCCATAGCCGCGCCAGCCAGCGCCGTAGCGACCAGGATTACGGCCAGCGCTGCCGGGTCATGTCCCCAGTTAGTGTGCAGCACCCATATACCGAATCCAACCAGCAGCAACATCTGCACGATGGCTGTCAAGACCTGCCCGCTGATCGTCCCTAGCAAGAAGGTGGCCCTGGACGTGGGCGTCGTCAGCAGGCGGCGCAACGTGCCCTGCGTGCGTTCGTAGGCGAACAGGCTCGAAATGCCCAGGAGCGGGATGAAAACCCAGGTGATCAGTTGCCCGGCAGAAGAATTGGCTGCCGGGTCGTAATCGACGGTTTCCGGCGTGTCGCCGTGAATCACTTCCAGCCGGTTGGGCGCCGTTTTCATCAGGGTTTCGGCCTCGGCCAGGGATTGCTCGAAGAAGGTTTGTCGCGCCTGTGTTGAGTCAAAGGGCTTGATTTGGTCCGCTTGCTGGACGGCGTCCAGCGCGCTGCTGACCACGCTGCCGAGGCGCTGTGTGGCCGCCTGGACGGCGTTTTGGGCCACCTGCGCGTTCAGGTCGTTAGGCTGCTCCTTCAGTTCTAATTGGACGTCCCGGTTCTCCAGATGTTGTTCATCGAAGGTGGCCGGGATGACCAGTACGGCGTCGGCGGTGCGATCCTGGAACTGGCTGTCGGCGTCAGACAGGTTCGTCACGTCTGGGCGTACGGATGTAGAGTTCTGCAACTCGGTAAGCAGTTGCGCCGAGAGCGGCGTATTGGCCTGGTCGACGACCACCAGACGGATGCGTGGATCGCCCTGGCTGCCGGTTCCGCCGGAGAGCAGAAATGTGAAGATAATCGGCAGTACGATGAAGAAGAGTAACTCGATGGGGCTGGAGAAACGGATCAGGGTATCTTTCCAGGCAATCGTAAAAATCTTTCGCATGGCGAGGCTACCTTTGCAGAATCGACGAGCGGTTGAACGTCAGCACCGACAGCGCGAACAGGACGGCACCCATTACCAGCAGCGACGCCACCGGCGTGAGAATGTCGCCCAGTGCGCCGCCGCGCGCCAGTGTATTGAAGCCATCCAGGCCCCAGGCGTTGGGGGTGATCTTGCTCAACCATTGCACCCAGGTGGGCAGATTGCCCAGACTGACGAAACTGCCGCCCAGGATGCCGAAGATCAACATCAGCGCCGAACCGACGCCGCCTACCTGCCCCGGTGTGCGCGAAAAGGCCGTGACAACCAGTCCCCAGCCGGTGGCGGCAAAGACCGCTGCCAGTACCAGTACGATCACACCCAGTGCGTCACCCCATTGCAAGTTGAAGAGTAGCGTGCTGGCTAGTATCAGCACCGCCAGTTGCGTCACCCCCGTCAGATAGATGCCCAGCACCTTGCCGCCCAGCACGGCACTGGTGGAGGTTGGCGATACCAACAGGCGTGGCAGGGTGCCCTGCGTCTGCTCAGCCAGAATGGAACGCCCCCCATAACTCACGGCGTACATCAGGAAGAACAGGGCCATGCCGGGCGCCATGAAAGCCAACACGTCGAACTTTACGGCGCTGTTACCGCTGCTGGTGGTCTCGACCGGGATCAAGGCACTGTTCCTGCTATTGGCTTCTTGCTGGCCGATGGCCTGTCCGACGGCGACTGCCTGCTGGGGTTGAATTAATCCGTTTTTGAGCAGCTCGGTTACGGCGGCTTGGGCGCTCACGCGCCCACTTTCCACCTGGCTTAGAAATTCTTCGACGATGGTCTGGATCACGCCCGCGCTGGTGGGGCGTGTGGGGTTGGCGTAGATTTCGATTTGGACGACGGGCGCGCTGGTCGGGTTGGGGTCGGACGGGTCGGGGATGATGCTGCGGGTGAATCCGGCCGGGATGAGAATGGCGGCTGCAGCCTGGTCAGAGTCGACCTGGCGACGGGCCGCTGACGGGTCGTCTGATTCGGTCGGCTCTACCAGGCCGGACAGGTCGGGAGATTGGAACACGCTCACCAGGGCGTCGCCCAGTTGGGCCTGGTCCTGGTTGACGAGTATCACCGGGATGTTGGACAACCCGGAGCCATTGTCGCCGCTAAACCGGCCGGTGACAAATCCCAGGCCGAGGGTCAGCAGGAACGGCGCGGCCAGCATCAACAACAACGCGGCGCGGTCGCGGAAGGCGATGGTCAGGTCTTTCCAACCAATCAACAGGACTTTTCTCATGGGGCGCTCCGTTGGCTCAATCTCGCAGGGCCCGACCGGTCAGGTGCAGGAAGACGGCTTCCAGGTTGGGCTCTTGGATGTCCACCGAGCGAATCTTGACGCCGATCTCGTTGGCTTTGCCGATGACCGGTGCCAGCACCTCCTCGGCTTCGGGCGCGATCACGGTGATGGTGTGATCGCTGACCTGCGCTTCGAGCACGTTGTCTACACTGCGCACAGCGGCGGCCAGCGGAGCCGGGTCTTCACCTTCGTCCAGGTGCAGCAGCAGCGTCTCGTTTTGGCCTACCTGCCGGGTCAGTTCGGGTTGCGTGCCCAGTGCGATGAGTTCGCCGTGGTCAATGATGCCGACGCGGTTGGACAGTTCCTGGGCCTCTTCCATGTAGTGCGTGGTGTAGAGCACGGTCATGCCCTGCCGGTTCAGTTCGATGACGGTGTCGAGGATGGCGCGCCGCGACTGCGGGTCGATTCCCACGGTCGGCTCGTCCATGAAGAGCAGACGGGGTCTGTGCAGCAGGCCCACGCCGATGTTGACGCGTCGTTTCATGCCGCCCGAATAGGTCTTGACGCGTTGTTCGGCTTTATCGGCCAGCCCGATTTGCTCGAGCACTTCCCCGATGCGGGTTTTGAGCGTCTTGCCGCTCAGGTTGTACATCTGCCCCCAAAAGTTGAGATTCTCCCGTGCGGTCAACTCCTCGTAGAGGGCCAGTTCCTGCGGGACGACGCCGATCGCCTGGCGCACGGCCATTGGCTCCTTGGA
Source organism: Anaerolineales bacterium (assembly GCA_046704785.1). GTDB lineage: Bacteria > Chloroflexota > Anaerolineae > Anaerolineales > Villigracilaceae > JBJKRF01. The sequence goes on from JBJKRF010000035.1 coordinate 23,177, forward strand.
AATGGAGTGCCCTGCGACGAGGGCGTCGCCACCGCTGGGCTCATAGAGCGTGGAAAGCATCGAGATGGTGGTGGTTTTGCCGGCGCCGTTCGGCCCCAACAGGCTGAAGATCTCGCCTTCCTGGATGTCGAACGAGATGCCTTTGACGGCGGTGAAATCGCCGTACTTTTTCATTAGGTTTTGGACTTCAAGGATCGAGGGCATGACTGGCTCCGTTTGTCAATTTTCTCTTTACTACTCTACGAGAAAAACACCAATAAGTTGTCGGCTCATCAATTGAAAGTGTGCATGTCAGTGCGAACGAGCGTTCTCCGCGAGTGAAGCAATCTTACCTTTTGATGAAGGAGGCTGCTTCATCGTCAAAGTGCGGCTCCTCGCAGTGACATCTCTCGCACACTTTTCATACATGAGCCAGGTTGCCAATGGATAGGGTGAAATGCTTGTTCATAAGGAAGAATTCCAACAGCCCTTTGCTAGCTACGAACAGGGCGGTTCCTGTTGGGAGTATAATCTCCCGACCAGGGATGTATCACTCTACTTTTACCACCAAAATTTATTTCGTTGACATGCGATACGACGGACCCTTTGGGGGTTCCCGTGAAAGATCGGCAAAACGTCCCAAGCAGAGACGAGGACACGGGAATGCGAAGTAAATCAACGTTGGCTCGATGGGGCGTATTGTTGGTGTTGTGCGCCCTGGCGCTCTATGGCCCCATCAAAATGGTTCGGGAAAGGGGGACGGGGATGGATCGCTTTTTGTCCGATGCGCTCAAGAGTTTGCCGTTTTGGCCGGAAGGTTTGCTGCATTCCAATGCCAGCAGCGTTGCGGGCGTGGATTATGCTTTCCCCTCCTCGACGCATCTTTGCATCGGTGGGTGCAAGGAACACCAGAACTGGATCGTGTTCTATCTGGCCTCGAACAGTTACGTCCGCTCTTCATTGAGATTGAAAACGCGTCTGTTCTTTGCGCAAATCCTCACCTACGGGATTTCTGCAACGCCTTGCCCCCATCAAGACAAGCCCGGCTATACTTGTGTGGAGATGGAACTCAGCCACCGCCTGTTGTGGTTTCTGACGCAATTCAACCTGACACCGTTAAACCAGCTTCGAGATACGAATAACTGGTGGCTGGAATATACCCCTTTGCCGTAGAACCGCTCCCGGTGGCCCGGACAGCCGCCGACAGGCTACTGCGTCTCCTGGGCCTTGGTCGCCGACGGCTCCAGGGCGCTGACCCGTTGGATGACGAAATAACCCAGCACCAAGGCTATTGCTAAAACGTCCACCTGCACCATGAGGGGCATGGCCTGTGGGCCGGTGATGACGAAAGCCTGGCCGATCAGCCAGGGCATGAGCATGCTACCCGCCCCCGACCCCACCAGAAACCAGCCGGTGATCGCGCCGGTCACATGCATGCGTTCCCCGGCGAACATCAGGATGGTGGGGAAGATGGACGCCATGCACAATCCCAGCCCGATGCTGCCAATCCACAGCGCCGGTTGGGAATCTCGCCAGAGCATGATTACGCCCAGGCTGACGAAGCATCCGGCCAGGTCGGCGAACAAGATGGTCTGTGAACGGACGCGGGTCGAGACCCAGACGCCCAGCAACCGTCCGAGGGTGAAGAATCCCCAAAAGGCGGAGGTCAGATAGGCAGCGGTGATGGTCGTCTCAAGGTGGAGCGTCACGGCGTAGGTGTAGATCCAACTACCGAAACCGGTCTCCAGGGCCACATACAGCACGAACATCGATACTACCAACGCAACCGGAAACAGGGGAAAGGACTTGTTCGAGGCGTTTTCGGTGTGGACATGGATGGGCGGCGACGGAATCACCCAGAGCCAGATTGCCAGCGGCAGGCAGACGATGGCAAAGCTCCAAAACATCCAGACGATGTCGCCGGTGGCGGAAAGCACCCAGGCCAGGATGAGCGGCGAGATGAACGATCCCAGCCCGAAGCAGAAGTGCAGCCCGTTCATAAAAGGCCCCACCTTGGCGCCGTGCAGCCAGGGCAGCAAGGTGTTGCAACCCACGTCGACCACGCCTTTTGCCAGTCCGAAGAGGAGCATGGTGGCCAGCAGCCACCACAAAACATGCAGGATGGGCACCAACAGGCACCCTACCAGCATCATCAGCAAGGCAAAGGCCATCAAACGGTGACCGGCCAGACGGTCGTACGCCCGTCCGCCCAAGAACGATCCGATCAGGTAGCCAAGCGAGCCGAAGACGAAGATCAGGCTGATCTGGCTCAGGGAACTGGAGGTGTGTTGTGCCAGGACCGGCAGGCTGGGCCCTTCGGCGGCGATGACCAGTCCCAGGAGGATGAACGAAAAATAATAGGCGGCTGTGGCGATGAGATGGTCGGGAAGTTTTTGGAATGAGGAGAAAGTCATAAGGGAAGTAGTTCGCTTGTGGTTGGATAGGTTGGATGATGATTGCTGCCCTCAGGAGAGGCCTGAAACCCGGCTTACCCATGTGAATGGATGACCAAACGCGCCCCGTGGCGCTTCACGGCGTGGGGCTGGCGTTGGCCTGCGGCCAGGGAATTTCGACCCATTTGGTGTAGCCATGTTTCTCGACGCCGTAGACGCGTGCATGGGAGGGCGTGGAGCAACCGGCCTCGTCGGTGATGTTCGTTTGCAGCGCGTACGAGCCCACTGGTGTGAAGACGATTTGTCCGCCCACGCATACCCAGGCCTCCACCAAGTAAGGGAATTGTAGCGAGTCGTCGCCGGCGCGCAGCACCAGTCGATCCCATGAGACGGTTACCTGGTTTCCTTTGCGGGCAGCGGCGACACCCGTCAGCGGGCCGTAATACGGCGACTGCGGCAGGACGACCTGCGCAGGGTCTACCGGCTGGACGCTCGTCATATCCCCCTTGACGTTCATATACTTGGCGTTCATCCAGCACGGATTGTTGCCGCCGATGGCCTGGACTTCGATCCACAAGGCATCGTTGTTCTGCACACGCCCGAGGACGTTCAGGTTGCTGCCGCCCAATAGACCGTATTTGTAGAGATAGGCGGCGCCGGGGCCGTAGCGACAACTGACGTGGTCCGCGTTGATTTCGCCACGCAGGATGGTGTACGTCGGGATGAGTGTGGGTGTGTCCGTCTCGGTGGGCGCCGGCGTGGACGTGAGGGTAGGGGTTGCACTTGGCAGCGGCGAGGGCGTCTCGGATGCCGTTGGCAGCGAGGTTGCCACGGGGCTTGCCGTCGGCGTGGCGGTGGGAGGCATGTAAGCCGGTTCGACCGGCACGGCGCAGGCCAGCACGGCCAGAATCAAGATCATCGATGCGAGGAGCGCTTTTTTCATATCTGTTCCTGTATGATGAGCATAACCAATTGTAGCCGCTTTTTATCCCCACGAATCTGTTTCGTCCCGCTGATCTTTTGCACGATAAAAAGTGCAATTTGTGACCGTGGCGAGTATAATTTGCAAATCTTACCTTTTTAGTGTAAATTTGTGCATCCACTATACCGACGCACGATTTTCCAGCTTGGTAGAACCCACCTCAGAAATGCACTTTTAATCTGTTCTTGCGAACGCAGCAAAGCAATCCACTCAACAAGATAAATTCAAATTCCCTACAGGTGCCAGGATGCTAGATCAATTAACTTGTCCCAATTGTGGGGCGGCCTTGCCCGCTCAACTTGCCAAATCGGATGTCGTGACTTGCCAATATTGCCATGTTACCTTCCGAGTCCCGCACTCCTTTACGCCTGAACCCGACATGGGTGACCTGATTCTCGGCGCGGATTTCAGTCATCAGCCTATTGCCGGCTGGGGTTTCCCTAATCCAGACGACGTGCAAACGGTGAACGGCAATCCGCCTGAATTCAGGGCGAAATTCAAGAATCGCGCAACGGTCCATTATGTGCTCAACAGTTCCGGCTATTTTGATAATCTGGATGCTGGCGTCAACGTTTGCTTCTATGGGGGCAACCAGGATGACGTTACTTCCGGACTGATCTTGCGTTATCGCAAGAATGTGGGCTCCTATAACTTCTTTATCTCCCCACTCGGAACGTATGCGGTTGCCTGCTACGAAAAGAGCGATTCGGATCTGATGGACTGGAAATCCATTATCAGTTGGACGAAAGACAACATTATTCGGGCCGGGTTCAATCAAGTAAACCGGCTGCGGGTGATTGCCAACGGGACACAATTCAAGTTTTACATTAACGGTGTTTTGACGACCTCCATCCACGATAGTAGATATGAAGACGGGGAGGTCATCCTGGGCGTGGAGGGAAGCGCGAAATCGACCGTGGAGGTGGGCTTTGGCGATCTCCAGTTGCGGGAAGTGTTATCCAACGGGAAGTAGCATTTTGGGCGGTATGCCCTTGTCGGCCAGTAGAGAAAGTCCTCTTCTTTGTAAGAAGAGGACTTTGTTTATGATCTCTTATTCTGCCTGGGGTGCGGATGCTGGTGCTGTGGCGGACGCCGGGGCGAACGCGACCTGCGTGGGGCGGGTTGGTTTTGCTGCACCGGAGCGGGGGTGTTGTAGTCGAAGTCGTCGAGGGTCTCGCGCGGCAGGGGTTGTTTCATAATGCGTTCGAGCGTGCGCACCATGCCGTCATCGTCGGGCGTGACCAGGGTGAAGGCGTCGCCGCTGCGCTTGGCGCGGCCTGTGCGCCCGATGCGGTGGATGTAGGCGTCGGCGGTGTCGGGCATGTCGAAGTTGATGACGTGCGAGATGCTGTCTACGTCCAGGCCGCGGGCGGCGATATCGGTGGCGACCATGATCTGGTAACGGCCTTCCTTGAATCCGTTCAGTGCGGATTGGCGCTGGCCCTGCGTGCGGTCGGAGTGCAGGCTGGTGACTTTGTAGCCGCGTCGTCCCAATTGTTGCGCCAGGCGTTGCGCGCGGTGACGGGTGCGGGCGAAGATCAGCACGGAGTTGGTATCGGTGCGTTTGAGCAGTTCCATCGTCAGGGCGGTCTTGAGATGCCTCGGGACGGGGTACAATGCGTGTGAAACGGTATGCGCCGGGCGGGTGAGTCCGACCGCGATGCGCTGGGGTCGGTTTAACGTTTCGGCGGCCAGTTTTTCCACTTCGGAGGAAAAGGTGGCTGAGAAGAGCATCGTCTGCCGTTTGTTCGGCACCTGCTGGATGATGCGACGCACGTCGGGCAGGAAGCCCATGTCGAACATGCGGTCGGCTTCGTCCAGCACCAGGATTTCGAGGCCGTCCAGGCGGACGTGGCCCTGGGACAACAGGTCGAGCAGCCGACCGGGGCAGGCGACCAGGATCTCGACTCCGGCTTTGAGCGTTTTGATCTGCGGGATGACTCCTACGCCGCCGTAGACGGTGGCGGAGCGCAGGCCGGTGCCCGTGGCGAGCACGCGGATGTTGTCGTTGATCTGTTCGGCCAGCTCGCGGGTGGGGGTGACGATCAGCGCGTGGACGCGTCGGCGCGGGCCGCGAAGCAGTGTATGCAGCATGGGCAGCACGAAGGCCGCCGTCTTGCCGGTGCCGGTTTGGGCGGTGGCGATCAGGTCGCGCCCCGACAGAGCCACCGGGATGGCGCTGGCCTGTACCGGCGTGGCTTCACGATAGCCGGCTCTTTGGATGCCTTTTAACAGGCGGGCGTCCAGGTTGAACTGGGAGAAGTTCACAGTGTTTCCTTGTCTTCAGAAGTCCAGGGATGTCGGGGAGATCGAGCGGGCGCTCAAAGCGAACAAACGAGACTGCTGAACGAATAAAAAATGATGCGTGAACGATACTTGATTGCGGCGATACTGTCAAGATGAGAAAAGTTGCGTGTATATCTGTGGGAGAAGAGATGCTAAACGAGCCGTAGCTGTTTAATTCACCTCTTTCCCAATAAAAATTCGCGCGTTAAATGTTCTTTTGGAATTTCCTGTTCTTGGGGTAGGTAGATGGCTGCCTGAATGTCCAGTTTCGATAAATAATTACATATCATTGGACCGATGTCTTTCCAGGCCAATCCACCCAATCCGCAACCCAGAGCAGGTATAGCGATGGACTGGATACCTTCGATTTTATAATTTTTAATGATCCATCCTAAACCCTGTTCGATTCCCTTTTTGTCTGATCCTTGTTTCCAATGTTCCTTCGTAGGAAATAACAAAAACCATTTATTCGCGTTTAAGTTGGGTAAATCCTTTGGTTCATCTGCTAATTCTTCGTCTAAAGACGCCTCACGTTTATACACGTAAGGTTTGCCCATCTGTAGGATTTTTTCCCGGCAAACGTCCTGATATACCACATACATATCTGGAAATTGGTATTTCGCTCTGGATGCTAGGCCTTTTCCCATTACGCCGACAGTGTTGACACTGATTGTAAGGGTTTGCATTTGAGAGAAGAACATATCGCCGTCCACCCAAAACATTTTATCCGTAATATAGCCTTGTTTCCTTGGCTGGAAGAACATGTGTGGCTCTACAACAACGGATACTTGTAATGGATAGTTTTCCACGCTGGACCGAATTGTATCGGCAACAGTTTGACTGACCACATAAACTGAGTGAATTTGTGCTGGTGGTATAAGATCGGGTATAAGACATTCAGCCATGATTTTTCGCTTCGTCCCGTCTTCTGCTTTCCACCAATCACTATTGAGAATCGGCCAATACTCATCGTTAAGGATTTGCAGACCCTTTTCTGCAGATAAAATTGGTGATAATAAACTGGCAGCATTTCCCAATGATACGAAAGCTTCATCGACATCCATAGCTTGTGGTCGAATGCCTAAAATGACAATATTTCTCCTGTCTGTTTCGCTCAGGACTTTGTATAACATTGGATTGCGAGGCTGGAAATAGACATTTGCATATTCCCATAGACTTTTTCCGCTAGGAGTTTGCCTCATTTGGCGATTGGCAACGATTTCTGGATTGTAAATACGTTCTGGCTGCACCCCTCTTTTTTCGATTTGTTCGTGTGAAAGAATACCATCGCGTAGAATAGATGCTAAGTTATCAAAATGAGTAATGTAATATAATCCCTTTATATTGTGCTTTGCCATTTTAGGAATCCTTTGCGGCAACTTGTCATTTTCAAAATGATTATAGCATGTTGAATGAAGCGGCTGTCATAATCGATTGACTCTCCCTCCCCTTTCTGCTACACTTAAGCAAATTTGTCAGACAACTTGTCTCGGATTTTCTCATGTTCCTGCCCACCTTGCTTGTCAAAAACGCCTATATCGTCACGATGGACGACCACCAGCGGGAATTCCCGGCGGGTGGTCTTTTTATCCGCGATGGGTTCATCGAAAGCGTGGGACCGCTCTCCGAGCTACCCGACCGCGCCGACGAAGTGCTCGACTTGCGCGGGCACGTGCTCCTGCCGGGGCTGGTCAACACGCACCATCATTTCTATCAGACCCTGACGCGCGCCGTCCCTGCCGCGCAGGACGCCAACCTGTTCAATTGGCTCAAGACCCTTTACCCCATCTGGGCGCGCCTGACCCCCGACGACATCTTCACTTCCACGCAGACCGCCCTGGCCGAACTGGCCCTCTCCGGCTGCACCACCGCATCCGATCACCTGTACCTGTTCCCCAATGGCGCCAAACTGGACGACGAGATCGACGCTGCCTTGCAGGTGGGCCTCCGTCTGCACGCCTCGCGCGGATCAATGTCGTTGGGTGAATCGCAGGGCGGGCTGCCCCCCGACTCGGTCACCGACCGGGAAGACGTGATCCTGGCTGACAGCCAACGCCTGATTGAACGTTACCACGATGCCAGCATTGGCTCAATGACCCAGGTCGTGCTGGCGCCCTGTTCGCCGTTCAGCGTCACCGGTGAACTGATGAAAGAGTCGGCCAAACTGGCGCGCCAATACGGCGTCCACCTGCATACCCATCTGGCCGAGACGGAAGACGAACAGCAGTTCTGTCTCGAAAAATTTGGCTATCGTCCGGTTGATTATATGGAATCCCTCACCTGGCTGGGCGAGGACGTCTGGTTCGCGCACGCGGTGCACGTCAACGAGCAGGAAATCCGTACGTTTGCCGAAAATCACTGTGGCGTGACGCACTGTCCCAGCTCGAATATGCGCCTGGCTTCGGGCATCGCCCCCGTCAGAGAGTATCGCGCTGCCGGCGTGAACGTCGGCCTGGGCGTGGACGGCTCGGCCTCCAACGACGGCTCGCACCTGTTGGCCGAAGTCCGCCAGACCATGTTGCTTGCGCGGGTCCGCGAGGGCCTTACGGGCTTTTCGCTTTCGAATGACCCATCGCGAAAATTGATGACCGCGCGTGAAGCGCTCTGGCTGGGATCGCGCGGCGGGGCCGCCGTGTTGGGCCGTACCGACATCGGCTCGCTCGAAGTGGGCAAGTGCGCCGATTTCTACGCCGTCAGCCTCGATCATCTCGACTACGCCGGGGGCGCCGTCCATGACCCTGTGGCGGCAGTCGTCTTTTGCCAGCCGCGCCGGGTCGATTACACCGTCGTCGGCGGAAAATTTATCGTCAGGGAAGGCCAACTCGTCACCGTCGACGAGCAGAAGTTGGTCGCAAAGCACAACCTTGCAGCGCAGCGCTTGCTGCAAGGTTGAATCCCATTCCAGGAGTGTACCGCTCGTCATGCAATTAGTCACCAATATCCTCATCACGGTTTTCTTTGGCTGGCCGGCCGTCATTGTGGCGGTCGTGCTGGCGGTCATTGGTTTGCTCAGATACAACTACCGTTTACTGGTCATTGCGGCGGTCGTCGCTTTTCCTTTTTCATGGTATATCAGCGGGTTCCCCGTGCTGCATTCGCCTGTTTTCCTGACGCCGCTGTTCCTGTTCGGCGCAGGTTGGGCCACCTCCCGTAATCGGGAGATGTTGGCCTGGATTTTAGCCATCCCCTTCTTTCTGGTTGTACTTTTATTACTTGTTGCGTCCCTGGCGTAGGGAACCACGGTACCTGCCGGTCCGAGAACCTTTACAGGCGTCTTTGAAGGAAGGAAGTTCGTATGCTGAGTCAAACGTTGGTCGACGTAGCCATGGGGCGTCTCCCTGCCGATATGGTCATCAAAAACGGACGTTGGGTCTGTGTCCAGACGGGCGAGATCATCCCGGATGCCGACGTGGCGGTTGTCGAAGGACGCGTTGCCTATGTGGGCGAAGACGCCAGCCACGCCATCGGCCCGCAGACACAGGTGCTGGATGCCAGCGGGCGTTTCCTCGTCCCCGGCCTGCTGGATGCGCACATGCACGTCGAATCGGGTATGGTCACGGTGACGGAGTTCGTGCGCGCCGTCGCACCGCATGGCACCACCGGCATGTTCGTCGACCCGCATGAGATCGCCAATGTCTTCGGTTTGAAGGGCGTCAAACTCATGGTTGATGAGGCCGCCGTCCAGCCCATTCACGTCTTCGTGCAGGTGCCCTCCTGTGTGCCCTCCGCGCCCGGAATGGAGACGCCCGGCGCCTCGATCTCTCCTGCCGACGTAAGCGAGGCCATGACCTGGCCGGGCATCATCGGCCTGGGCGAGATGATGAACTTCCCAGGCGTGTTCAATGCCGACGACAAGATACACGCCGAAATGCACGCCACGCGTCACGCCGGCAAGGTCATCGGCGGGCATTATGCCAGCCCCGACCTGGGTTTGCCTTTCCACGGCTATCTGGCGGGCGGCCCCGAAGACGACCACGAAGGCACGCGCCTCGAAGACGCCATTGCGCGCGCGCGTCAGGGCATGAAAGTCATGCTGCGCTATGGTTCCTCCTGGCACGACGTGGCCGCGCAGGTCAGGGCGGTCACCGAGAAAGGCCTCGACCCGCGTCATTTTCTGCTGTGCACCGACGACAGTCACGCCGCCACCCTGGCTTTCGACGGCCACATGGACCGCGTTGTGCGACACGCCATCCACGAGGGGCTTGCGCCTATGTTGGCCCTGCAGATGGCTACGCTCAACACCGCCGAGCATTTCGGTCTGAGCCGCGAATTGGGGCAAATTGCGCCTGGTCGCTGGGCCGATTTGCTTTTTGTGGACGACCTGGACGATTTCCACGCCCAGAGCGTGATTGCCAAAGGAGAGTTGGTCGCCCGCGAAGGACGTTTACTCGCTCCGCTGCCCTCCTACCCGTATCCGCGCTGGGCCACGAACAGCGTCAAACTCGGCCACACCTTGTCCGCTGGCGACTTCTGCCTGAAGGTGGATGACCCTCGCAGCGGAATGGTCCCGGCCAACGTCATTGGCGTGATCGAGAATCAGGCACCTACCCGTCACTTACATATAAAAGTACCTATTGAGGGCGGTGAGATTCGTCCGGATATTTCCCGTGACTTGGCCAAACTTGCGCTGGTCGAACGTCACCGCGCCACCGGTGAAGTGACCCTCGGGCTGGTCAGCGGCTTCGGCCTGACCGCCCACTGCGGGGTCGCCAGCACCGTGGCTCACGATAGTCACCACATGATCGTCGTCGGCACGGATGAGGCCTGTATGGCGCAGGCCGCCAATCGTCTGGCAGAGACCGGCGGCGGGCAGGTGGTCGTCAAGGACGGTCAACTCATCGGCGAAGTGCAGTTGCCCATCGCCGGGTTGATGTCTGACCAGCCGGCAGAGGTGGTTGCCCGGAAGACCGAAACTGTGTTGGAAGGCTTTCGAGCCTGTGGTTGTAGCCTCAACAGTCCTAACATGCAGCTTGCGCTGCTGGCGTTGGTGGTCATCCCTGAACTGCGCATTTCCGACAAGGGTCTGGTGGACGTGACCCGTTTTGAATTCATTCCGGTCGTGGAGGTTTAATGGCTCATTTTCCTTTCCAACGCTTGCAAACTGACCTGGCGGCGCTGATCGACAGCCTGCCTGCCGGTTCGCGCCTGCCGTCCGAGCCGAACCTTGCCCGGCAGATGGGCGTCAGCCGCGCCACGCTGCGTGAGGCCATGCGCACCTTCGAGGCGCAAGGGCTGATCCGCCGCCGTCAGGGTGCCGGGACGTTTGTGGTCGGCCAGGTGCCGATCATCGAGAGCGGCCTCGAGGTGCTCGAAAGTTTGCAAACCCTGGCCAAGCGCATTGGCCTGGGCGTCACGCCGTCCGAGCCGGTCATCGAGCAGGTGCCCGCCGATGCCGTCCACGCTCAGGCGCTGGGCGTGGACGATGAGACGCCCTTGTTGCGCGTCAGCCGCGTGATTCGCGCCGACTCACGCCCGGTGGCTTACCTGATCGATAATCTGCCTGTGGAGGTTCTCTCCGCCGGTGAACTGCCACGGGTATTTAGCGGTTCCGTGCTCGACCATCTGCTTCAGCGCGGCGATCCGTTGACCACCTCCCGCGCCGACATCAGCGCCGTTGGCGCGACCGCCGAGGTCGCCAAGATGCTGGAGATTCAGCGTGACGATGTTCTGTTGCAGTTCGTCGCCCGGCTGTATTCAGCTTCCGGCGTGGTTGTAGATTATTCGTACAGTTATTTCCTGCCGGGTTATTTCCGCTTTCACGTTGTGCGGCGGGTTGGCGCAGGCGCTTGATAACTTTATCGTTGGATGCACAGAAATCATTTCTTTATAGGAGATCGAATGGATAGAACCGTAGAAATACAAAAACAGGTCACGCAGCATCGTGACGAAATTATCGATTTTATGCGTGAGATTGTTGCCATCCCCAGCATGGATGGACAACTCAAGCAGGTAGGTGACCGCATCGGGGCCGAGATGACCAGGCTCGGCTACGAGGAGGTACGCTTCGATAAAATGGGCAACATCCTGGGGCGCATTGGGAACGGAAAACGGGTGCTCGTCTACGACTCTCACATCGATACCGTTGGCGTGGGCGACCCGGCTACCTGGGGCTGGGACCCGTTCAAGGGCAAGGTCGAGGAGGGCATTCTGTACGGGCGCGGCTCGTGCGACGAGAAAGGCTCCACGCCCGGCATGATCTACGGCCTGGCTTTCGCCCGCGACCTGGGCCTGCTCGACGGTTTCAGCGCGTATTATTTCGGCAACATGGAAGAATGGTGCGACGGCATTGCCCCCAACACTTTCGTGGAAATTGATCCCAAGGTCAAGCCCGATTTCGTCGTCATTGGCGAGCCGACCCGCATGAACGTTTACCGCGGACACAAGGGCCGCGTGGAACTGAAAGTGACCGCCACCGGAAAATCGGCGCACGCCGCCTCGCATCACCTGGGCGATAGCGCCCTGTACAAAATGCTCTCGGTCATCTCCGGGATTCGTGACCTGGACGCTCACTTGCACACCGACCCATTTCTGGGTAAGGGCACCGTCATGGTGACGGACGCCAGGATCAGCACCGCCTCGATCAATGCCGTCCCCGACGGTTTCACCATCTTCATCGACCGTCGCGTGACTTTCGGGGAGACCAAGGAAGAGGCCATCCAGCAGATCAAGGACCTGATTCCCGGTTATCTGCGGGACCAGATCACGGTCGAGGAACTGTTCTACGACGCCCCCAGCTACACCGGATTCGTTTTCCCTGTCGATAAATATTATCCAGCCTGGGCGCTGGATGAGTCCCACCCGATTGTGCAGGCCGGGCAGAAAACCGTCGAGAACCTGTGGCATGAGAACCGTCCCACCGGCAAGTGGAGTTTTTCGACGAACGGCACGTACTGGGCCGGGAAGGCCGGCATCCCCTCGATTGGATTTGGCCCCGGCGACGAAGAATACGCTCACACCTCGCAGGAACAGGTGCCCCTGGATGAAGTGGTGGACGCCACAGCGTTCTATGCCCTGTTCCCGAAAATGCTTGCCGAACAACTGAAGTAACACGTATCGCACGCTTGCACGTTAAAAAAAGCAAAACAGGTTGGAAGCCTTACTGTTACGGCCTGTTGCGAGTGACAAAACCTTAGAGGTGAAAGAGGATGTCGCACGTCAACCCGTTGAGTGCCTGAAAGGAGGCCCTATGCGTAGTTTCAACGGTCGTGACATTCTGTCCCTCAAAGACTTCGAGCGCAACGAGTTCTTCCATGTGTTCGATGTCGCCAGCAAAATGGAGCCCATTGCGCGCTCCCGCAAGAACGTGGACCTACTTAAAGAGAAGACCCTCGTCACGGCCTTCTATCAGCCGTCCACACGCACTCGCCTGGCCCACGAGGCGGCCATGCACCGTCTCGGCGGCCATGTGACCGGTTTTGCGGATGCCAAGATGACCCGCGCCGGAGATTTCTACCAGGAGTCCATCAAAGACACGGTCAAGATGCTGGAATACTATGGCGATGTGATTGTCATGCGTCATTTTCAGCAGGGTGCGCCGCACGAAGCGGCCAAATGGGCCAGCGTGCCTATCATCAATGGCGGCGACGGCTGGGGCGAGCACCCCACGCAGATTTTGACCGATCTGTACACGGCGCTGCGTGAAAAGGGCCGTATCGATGGCCTGAGGTGGCTGGCCGTCGGCGATATGCGTATGCGTACCATGCATTCCCTGGCTTACGCGCTGACGCAGTTCGATTGCCCAATCACCTTCGTTTCGCCGCCTGCCATGTCGCTGACGACCGAGTTCAAGGAGGAACTCAAACAATACAGCCTGAATTATCGAGAGGTCGATCACGTTGAGAAGGCCATTGCTGCTGCCGATGTGATCCTGGTCGAACCGGTGGTCCAGCCTGATTACACCAAGAGCCGCGACGAACGCACCGGCAAGGAAGTGGACCTGACCCCCGATAATTACAAGATCACCCGACAATTGCTCGAAACGAAAGCCAAATCGGATGCCATCCTGCTGCATTCCCTCCCGCGCATGGATGAGATTCCCACCGACGTGGACATTACGCATTGGTCGCGTTACTGGCAGGAGGCTTTCAACGGCGTCGTTGTGCGCATGGCGCTGCTTGCGCTGGTGCTCGGCGCCACGGAATAGGAGATTCAGATGACGATTTACGACGACCTGCGCAAGCATTACGGCGCGTCCAGCGCCGAGCAGAAATTACTCGTTCTGCGCCGTGAACTACTGCGGCCCATCGTCACCGTCCAATCATCCGCGCAATTGTTGCAGCATGCCGCTGACCAGATCTGCGATTGCCTGCCCGCAGACATCAGTCCCGAAGCTTTCAAGAACACGGTCAACTGGTTGGCCGAAGCCTCCCGCGATTTGCAGGAGATTTTGGACGCCCTGACAAAGGACCTCGCCGACGTTCAGGAGCCGCACGGCATCGAATAACGCCACAGGAAAACCATCGAAGTTCGCCGTCATCCCCTGCGCGTCAAACCCCGGACAGCCTCTCTCGCAGCAGGGCGTTTCCCTTGCCTGTTGCCCGGAGGCAGGCTTCGGGTCGTTTGGTCCGCATTGTGACTCCTGCGAGGGCGCGCACCTGGCAGGGGAAAACGGTGAATTTATCAGCGTTGAAGTCCTGCGCTTTGAATCTAAAAATTCCTGTTCGATCAAGGCGAATCTTTATTACAAGTAAATTGATGACAAGGAGCCAAACATGCAAACCAATTTCCGTGGCCGCGACCTGATCGGCGACCTGGATTTTTCGAAGGAAGAAGTCGAAACCGTCCTGGAGGTTGCCTGGGATTTGAAGCGCAAACGGGCGCTGGGCGAGCCGCACGCCTACCTGCGCGACAAGGCGCTGGCCATGCTGTTCTTCTTTTCGTCCACCCGCACGCGCGGTTCGTTCGAAGCGGGCATGGCTCAACTGGGGGGGCACGCCGCTTTTATCGAGAGCACGGCCACGCAGATTGCGCATGGTGACACTGCCACCGAAATCGGCGAGATCTACGGACGTTACTTCGATGGCATCGCCATCCGTCACTGCGATTACGGTATCGGCAATAAATATCTGAACGACGTTGCCCGCTACAGTCGCGCGCCGGTGCTGAATATGCAGTGCGATATTTACCATCCCTTCCAGTGCCTGGCAGACCTGATGACCATCATGGAGAAAAAGGGCCGCGACCTGCGCAAGAAGAAGATCGTCGTCTCGTGGGCCTATGCCGCTTCTTACCTGAAGCCGATTTCCGTACCCCAGTCGCTCATCCTGCAGATGCCGCGCTTTGGCCTGGACGTGACGCTTGCTCATCCGCCGGAGTTCAAGCTGATGCCCGACATCGTCGAACAGGCCAGGGAACAGGCGCGTATCTTTGGTACCGGCTTCGAGGTGATCGATAGCAAGGACGGCATGACCGAGGCCTGCAAAGACGCCGATGTCATCTACGCCAAATCGTGGGGCCCGCTCTTGACGACCACCGAGGCTGCCGAGGGGAAACGTATCCAGGATACGTACAAGGATTGGCTGATGGATGAGGCGAAGTTGCAGGTTGCCAGGGAAGGCGCCATTTATATGCATCCCCTGCCTGCCGACCGCAACGTCGAAGTAACGGACGGCGTGCTCGACGGTCCCCAATCGGTCGTTTTCGACGAGGCTGAGAACCGTTTGCACGCTCAGAAGGCGGTGATGGCGTTGACGATGGCATGAGTTGACGGTTCATTGGGTTGGCAGTCCGTTCACCCCTTTAACGATTCTATCGGAGGCACGCATGACTGGAAAATCACGTAGGTTGGCTGTCATTGCTATTGGCGGCAACTCGCTGATCAAAGACGAGAAACACAAAAGCGTCGAAGACCAGTATCAGGCTGCCAAAGAAAGCTGTTTTCATATTGCAGACATGATCGAAGCAGGCTGGGACGTGGCGGTTGGTCACGGCAACGGCCCGCAGGTTGGTTTCATCCTGCGCCGCTCTGAGATTGCCGCCAAAATCGAGGGCATGCACGAGGTGCCGCTGGATGTATGCGGCGCGGATAGCCAGGGCGCGATCGGGTACGCGTTACAGCAAAATTTGCAGAATGAACTGTATCAGCGCGGAATCCGCAAGAAGGTTGTCACGGTCATTACGCAAACCCTGGTGGACCGCGACGACCCGGCCTTCCAAAACCCGACCAAACCCATTGGAAGCTTTATGGACGAAGCTGAGGCCAAACGCCGCGAAACGGAACAGGGCTGGAGCGTCGTCGAGGATGCTGGTCGCGGCTGGCGGCGCGTGGTCCCCTCGCCGAAGCCCAAGGAAATCGTCGAGTTGGAAACCGTCGAAACCCTGCTTGGCAAGGGCATCCTTACGATCACCGTGGGCGGCGGCGGGATTCCGGTGATCGATCCGGGTGATGGCAACTATCGAGGCGTGGCCGCCGTCATCGACAAGGATTACGCCTCCAGCCTGCTGGCGCAGAAAATCAAAGCCGAGATGTTCGTTATTTCCACCGCCGTGGAAAAAGTGGCGCTCGATTTTGGCAAACCGAACCAGCGCTGGTTGGACCGGTTGAGTCTCTCCGAAGCCAAGGACTACCTGGCGGCGGGCGTGCATTTTGCCAAAGGCTCGATGGCGCCCAAGATTCAAGCCATCATCTGGTACCTGGAGAACGGCGGCAAGCAGGCGCTCATCACCAACCCGGAAAACATCGAGCGCGCGCTCAAAGGCGAGACCGGCACCTGGATTTTTCCCGATTAGGCCCGCCGTTTTCGCCGGGACGCGGGGGTACAAAGACCGAAAATTATCCTGAGCCAGGGACGTAGGCCTCCACCCGGCGGGCGGATGATTGCGTTTTCCTGTGCTATAAAAAGCGCAATTTCCAACCGGGATGGGTATAATAAGTGGCCTATGCAACCTGCCCCCCGTGTTTTGCTCAGCATCGACTATGAACCCTGGTTCGCACTCGTCCGTCGCTTTGATCGGGTCCGTGACCCGCAGGCGCGCTGCGACCTGGATGGGGGCTTCGTGTTGCATGCGCTCGATCCCATTTTGGAAATGCTGGGCGATGCACAGGCCAGTTTCTATCTGGTCGGTGAGATTGCCGGTTGGTATCCCCACCTGCCGCAGAAGATTCTGGACGCCGGTCATGAACTCGGCCTGCACTGCCAGTATCACCGTTCCCTGATCGATGTAGCCGAACTGGCCGATGACCTGCGTACCTCGCAGGATTGGCGCCGACATTACACGCTGCGCGGATTTCGCGCCCCGATGGTTGGCATCAGTGAGGAGGCCTATCCGTTACTCAAGCAGGCCGGTTTTGTATACAGCTCCTCCATGTATGCTCCGGCGGGCACGCTGCTGCAAAAAGAAGGCGTCTGGGAAGTCCCCGTCAGCACCTTGCCGTTGTTCGGGAGTCCGCAGTCGATCTTGGACGCGCCGCGTGCCTTCTCGTTCGAACTGATGTTGCGCGGCGAAATCCCCTACGGTTCCAGCCTGACGATTGGCCTGCTCAATGACGTGGTCTTGCGTATTGTGGAAAAACAACTCCGCGCCGGACTCAGTCCGGTCATTTTTTTGCATCCCTATGAACTGGTCAAGCCGGACGACTGGCCCGGTCGCATCCGATGGGACCTGCTGACTCACCCGCAGTTGCTCCCGTTTACCGCGAACAAATCCCGATTCCTGGCGAAGCTGTTGCGGAACTTCCCCGTTTCGACGCTGGGCTCCTATGTCGACGAGGTGATTGCCCTGCAGGAGCCGGCCTATGCCTGATGTAGACGTTCGCCGCCTCGCCCCGGATGAACCTGCCAACTGGCCGCAGTCCCTGGCCCAACGCGCCGGCTTTGTGGCGCTCGATTCGTGGAGCGGCTTCGTGGCCGCCGTCTACGGCGATCCGCTTTACCGTCTCGAGGCTCGCCAGGCAGGCAAATCCAGTGGCCTGTTGGTGCTGCATCACATCAAGCATCCGTTCTTTGGCAATTACCTGACGACCGCGCCGTTTGCCAGCTATGGCGGATTCGCCTTTTCGAGTGACGAATCGCGTGATGCGCTGCTGGCGCAAGCTCATGGATTGGCAAGCGAATTGGGTGTGGACTACGCCGTCGTCCGTTTCGAGCAGGGACAGATGCCGCCGCCGTCCGGCTGGGTTCAGCAGCCGATTTATTCGACTTACCGGCTCGACTTGTCGCCCACCCCGGACGATTTGATGCCCACTTTCAGTTCCGACCATCGCAATCACATCCGCAAATCACAGCGTAAGGGCTTTTCGGTCCGTTTTGGCCGCCTGAATGTGTTGGACGATGCATACCAGGCCCTGGCAGCCAGTATGCAGGAGTTGGGTTCCCCCTATCATGACAAGAAATACCTGCGGGCCATGAGCGAGTCCCTCGGCGAAACGCTGGAGTTGGCTGTCCTGTATGGAGCGTCCGGCGAGCTGGCAGGGGCGGGGGTCTTCATCCTGCAAGGAGAGGTTGCTACCAACCTGCACGCCAACATCCTGCGCCAGTTCCGCCCGGACTATGCCGGAGAGTTCTTGTATTGGTCGGTAATCGAGCGCTACTGCCGGCAGGGTTTTAAAGTCTTTGATATGGGCCGCAGCCTGATTGGCTCAGGCAATGAAGTTTTTAAGATGAAATGGAGACCGCAGAAACACTTGCTCGCCTACTGGCACGACTTGAAACCCGGTAACGAACTGCCGGCACTTAATCAGAAAAATCCAAAATTTCGGCTGGCTATCTGGACCTGGAAACGCTTACCGCGTTTTGCTGTTCGTCTGTTTGGCCCATCCCTGATCCGCGGCCTGGCCTAGAAAAGAGGCTCTTAGGATTAAGTGTGTTTGGATAGACAGAGTATAGGGGTGTGAGTAGCTTTGCGCTACTCACACCCCTATACATTCTGCTTCACTCCTCTGATTCCCAGAGAGCCAGAAAAGATTCTATGGAGATCCATATTTGCCCACTCCGGCAGCTTCAGCCGGATGAGTTGACCAAGATTGCTGCCCTGCATTACGACGTCTTGCCCTCGTTATTGTCAGACTTGGGCTTACCGTTCATCCGTCGCTATTACGAGATCGCGCACAACGATCCGTCGGTGGTTGGGTTTTACGCCCTTTTGGATGATGAATTGGTCGGATGGGCCATCGGCTCCCCGCAGCCAGCCCGCTTGATCTCCCGTCTGGGACAACAGTTGGTCGAATTTGCCGGGCAACTGTTTCATTTGGTCCTTACCCGTCCCCAGTTGTTGTGGCCTTCGCTGCATTCGGTTTTTTCCATTTCCGGGAATTTCGACTTGCACCCCGGTGAGGTCGAGTTGACTTATATCGGCGTCTCCCTGGCGGCGCGTGGTCAGGGGGTTGGGCGTGCTTTGCTGGAAGCTTTCGTCGAAGCCAGTCGCGCGGCGGGCTATCGCTCCGTTGTGCTCAGCGTCCTGACGGATAACGATCAAGCTGTCGCACTTTACACCAAGGCCGGTTTCAAGGTCACCCGGACCTTCGTCGAGGGGCGCTTCGAACGACATCGTATGGAACTGGCTTTTTGAGGGGCGCCGAGGTTCCAATGAGAAATTTCATCAAGAAACGCATTTCCCTCGAATTTTCACCCAAGAGCGTGCCGCTGAGTCTCTTAATCGTTGCTTTGCTGGCCTATGCGCCGCTCTTTTCGCAGTTGGGCTATTACTGGGACGAATTTCCCTGGACGTGGACCTACTTTCAGCTTGGCCCGCGGGCTATGGTGCAGCTTTTTTCCACCAGCCGCCCGTTTTGGGGATTGATCTATCAGGTTAGCATGCCGCTGGTGGGGCCGTATCCGTGGCGCTGGCAATTACTTGCGGTGTTCCTGCGCTGGCTGACGGCGCTGCTTCTTTGGGCCATCCTGCGCCAGGTCTGGCCGAAGCATCCGCGCCCGGCGCTGTGGGCCAGTCTGTTCTTTCTGGTTTTTCCGGGCTTTGGCGAGCAGTTCATCGCTTTCATGTACACCCATTTCTTTCTCATCCTGAGTTGTTTTCTGTTCTCGTTGTACCTTTCCCTGCTTGCCATCCGCCGCCCTGAACGTTACCTGCTATACACCTCCGCTGCAATTTTGTTGGCTGCCGTCAACTTGTTGACGATGGAGTATTTCTACTTTTTGGAATTCTTCCGGCTGGCGCTCTTCTGGGTGCTGCTCGATGACGGGAAGGCCAAACTCAAACGCGTCGTTAAGTTGTACGTGCCCTATTTTTTGCTGTTTGCGGGCATCAGCTTCTGGCGGGCTTTTTTCTTCAAGGCGCAGAATCTCAGTTATGGCTACTCGACGCTCACACAACTCAAGACGACTCCCCTGGCAGGAGTCGGGACGCTCGTCCATTTGGTGGTGGACGCCTTCTGGCAGACGGAGCCGCTTTCGTGGGCCTCGCCGTTTTTCCCCATCGATCCGGCCACCCTGGGCTTTTTGACCACGATTCTGACAGTGGGCCTGACTCTGGTCGCCACCCTGCTCATCGGACTGTACCTTTTCAGATTTACCCGCGCCGACGGGGAAACGCGCTCCTGGATTCGGGTTGCCTTCGGCCTGGGTTTTTTCGGCTGGCTGGTAGCGGGAGGTTCGTTCTGGCTGGTGGGGTTGCAGCCTAAGCTCGATTTCCCCGGAGATCGCTTCGTCCTGCCTTTCATGCTCGGTTCGAGTTTGCTCCTGGTTGGGCTGCTGGGTTGCCTGGCGCGCTGGCCCAAAGTCCAGTATGTGCTGCTGGCGCTATTCATCGGATTCTCGGTCGGACGCCAGTTTCAGATTGCCAACGCCTACCGCCGCGACTGGGACACGCAAAAAGAGATGTTCTGGCAGATGTCCCAACGGATTCCGTCCATGCAGCCGCACACCACGCTGGTCTCGAATGACCTACCCTTCACCTTCTACAGCGATAACTCACTAACCGGCCCTCTGAACTGGGTCTATGGCCCGAAGGGAGAGATGCAATACATCTTGTATTTCGCCTCCGTGCGCGTTGGGCGCGCCATCTCGGCCTGGCAGCCGGATTTGCCCATCCGCCAGTACTACCTGTCTGCCACTTTTTATGGCAATACCTCGCAGATCGTCGCCTTCGATTTCGAGCCGCCGAATTGTCTGCGCGTACTCGACCCGCAGATCGACCCATTGAACCGTCTGCTGCCGCCCGACTTGCGTGACGCGGCTTTCTTGTCCGATCCGGCATTGATCGAGACGACAGGCAGCCCGCACTTGCCGCCGCAGCTTTATGGCTCACAGCCGGCACAGAATTTTTGCACTTACTTCGAGCAGGCCGAACTGGCCGGGCAACAAGGCAAATGGGCCCAGGCCGTCAAGCTGGGCCAACAAGCCTTCGCACTCGACGACCATCCCGGCGATCCGCTCGACCGTTTCGTTTTTATCGAAGCGTATGCCCATACCGGTGACTGGAAGAACGCCGCCAGGCAGACGGATACAGCCTACAAGTTTTCACCGGAGTTTATGCGCCCTACGCTTTGCCAACTCTGGACGCGGATCGATCACCAGGTGCCCGACAGCCCCGCAAAACAGTCCGCCGTTGCGAGTGAGCGCGAGACGTTGCAGTGTTCGACGAGTAAATGAAGCGTTTAGTGGAGAAATAATCGATATCGGATTTCACGTCCCAGGGGATAAAGCGGCAAGAGATCACTGCGGTAGCCCTTGCCCGCGTAGACCTGCATCAGCATTTGTGCGCGTTTCAGCACCGCGCGCTCCCCGTTGAGTGGCAGAGCCAGCAACTCCCGAATGGCAGGGTGCACTGGTTTCTCGTTCAACCTGGAATACAGGCGAAAATCGATCTGCCAGGCCTGCAACTCGCCATAAATGGATAATGCCGTCAATGGGCCTTGTTGCAGGTGCTGGGCCTCGTGGACCAGCAGGCATAATAGACGTGGGTGATCGACCGGCGTGTCCGTGGAGTAGCGGCGGCTGTTGAAGTAGATCCTGTTGCCGGGGAACCAGATGGCGCCGGCTGCCGGATTCAGCCTGCGGAATCCGATCTTCGTGCGGCGCGCCCGCAAATAAGCCACCGTGGCTTCCCCTTCGCCTGAGATGTTTTCGAGATGCTGTAAGATGCCTTCCAGCCAGTTGGGAGTGGGTCTCATAAATTCGGATAGTTATTGACAGGTTAAGCCGGTAAAATCAGGCCATAGTTTACCCCAGAAAGATTTCTCCAGCAGTATGTTATTGGACCGGCTTGCAGAGTATTGCAGCGGAATAAAATAAAGAGGCTCTATGCGCGAAATCGCCGTCCTTGGTATTGGACAAACTGTGATCGATGAGCAATGGGATAAATCGCTGCGGGATATTGCGGGCGAGGCGGCTTTTGCCGCTTTACAGGACTCCGGCGTCGAACACCCCGCTGGCTTGTTTGTGGGCAACATGCTTTCCCCGTTGGTGGACGGACAAAACCAGCTTGGCACGTTCCTGTCAGACTGGGTGGGCATGTGGGGCGCGGAGGCGGTCAAGATCGAGGCAGCCTGCGGATCGGGGGCGGCGGCCTTCCGAATGGCCTTAATAGCGGTTGCCAGCGGTGAAATGGACTCGGCCCTGGTGATTGGTATCGAGAAGATGACCGACCGGGCCGGTCACGATGTGACTGCTGCCCTGGCGACGGCAGCGGATGCCGATTACGAAGTGGAGCAGGGCATCTCATTCGTGGGAATCAACGCGCTGGTGATGCGTCGTTATATGCACGAATACGGTTGGAAGCACGTCGATTTTGCGCCGTTCTCGATCAACGCGCATGCCAATGCGTTACACAATCCGTATGCGCGTTTGCATGACTCCATTACGGCGGAGACGTTCGAAAGGTCATCCGCGGTAGCGACTCCTATTAAGCTGCTGGACGCTTCACCCATTGGCGACGGTGCAGCGGCGGCGGTCATCGTCCCGGCGGAGAAGGTCAGAGACTTGCCTGGGCGTCCGCGCATCCTCGTGGCCGCCTCGGCAGCGGCGACCGATTCGATTGCGGTGCACAGTCGCAAAGATCCCCTGTTTTTGAATGCAGCTTATCTTTCGTCGAGGCAGGCTTACGCCATGGCGAACGTAGGCCCCGGCGATATCGATGTTTTCGAACTGCACGACGCGTTTTCCATTATGGCGGCGCTTTCGTTGGAGGCCAGCGGTTTCGCGGAACGTGGCAAGGGCGTGCAACTGGGCCTCGATAACGAGATTACGCCCACGGGACGTGTGCCCATCTGCACACGCGGCGGCTTGAAGGCCCGCGGCCATCCGGTGGGCGCCACGGGGATGTACCAGATCGTCGAAGTCGTCCAACAGTTGCGAAATGAGTGTGGCCCGACGCAGGTGGATGGGGCGCGTGTGGGTATGGCCCAGAATATCGGCGGCAGCGGCGCGACCATCCTG
>JBJKRF010000036.1:0-36891 GCA_046704785.1 Anaerolineales bacterium
CCTGGCGCAAGTGCCCTATGCTGTCCGCTGCGGACAAGGTGTCTGCAATCTGCGCCAGCCGTGCGGGGTCGGAAATCTGGGTGAAGCAATTGCCTTCCTTCGTAAATTCAATGCTTTCCTTTCTAGCAGCCTGTCGGAGAAAGAACTCGCATCCCGATTTTCCCCCTGTTTTTAGGCCCTTTGTGGGGCAAAGAGAGCAAAATTTACTCACTTTTGGGTCTAAAATGGGGCAGCTTTGGTACGAAAAAGAGTTCTCCGACAAGCTGCTAGAACATCTCCAGCGGCAGGAACGTTAACTTCCTGCGAACTGGACCGCACCAAGCGTTGGCGGTAAACTGCGCTAGACTTTTTGGGTAGTGGGAGTCGCCGTCCGGGCCCTCTCACAACCCATTTCAATATAGCATATCAGTCAAATGTTACGTATTCCCTGGGGGAAGTAAGATTCGCATCGCCCCGACCAAGCTCCATTTGCAAAATTGTAATGACGGATCGCGTTCATTACGCTCCAGATTCAGAAAACGGAAGTACACTTATCAGTGGGCAGGTTTCCGACCCTCCATTGCACTTTTACAACATGCAACGCCTCGTGGAGACTGGAAAACAACCTTATACGTAATCTTCTGGCCAGTGAGCATTGCCCGCAAGGCCGTAGAATTCATCGTCTGGACGTTCTTTTCCAAGGGGTTTTGGAAAAGCTACCCAAAAGGACGGCCCTATCACCTTATACTACTGGCAAAACCAGGCACTCGCAGTCCAACGCCAACTACGGGATACGGAGATCGAACAAAGAACTTTGGAAGAGAAATTCCGCGAGGAACAAAGACGCCGGGGACAGAGAGAACTCTCTATTCCACAAAATCGTGCAATTGGAGCAAGTCGGGACCTGCTCCAATTTTTATTATGAGCGCAAGGGGGATACAGTTTAGAAAACACTCGGGCATAATAAACGCTCCCCATCCTGGTCAAGCACCAAGCCGCAAGGCCAACAAGGAAATCGTGTCTTCACGGAGTTTAGCCTTGGCCCAGTCCTTCTGGCCGGGAGTCAACAGTTCGCCGACACCGTCCAGAATGTGACGGTTGCTCAACTTCTCCAATTGGCCGATACAAACCCGAACCAGGTCGTCGCAGGGCATCCCGGATCGCTCTTCGACGATCCGCTTGTTGATCGGGAAACGCTGCTTCAGGAAGAACCACACGTCGTAGACGTCGCGGCTGGTCTTCCCGATGCGCTCGTGCATGGCCATCAGTTTATGCGCGAAGAGGTCTTCCCGAACCATCACCAGCATGGAAACCCCCAGGTGGGTCTTCACCTCGAAACGGGAGCCGAACCGGCGCCGGTTGACTTCCACCTTGACGTGACGCGCCCTGTCTTCGTAGGAAAGCACGTAGAAGAGACCGAAGCGCTTGCGGTTGGCCTCCCGGAGCGTCCCGTATGCCCCGACGATCTCGGTGAGCCGCGCGAACACCTTCTGTTCTCTGGTCTCGTCCAAAAGATCGAAGTCCAGGTCGACAGAGAAGCGGTCCAGCCCGTAGAACAGCGCGGCAGCGGTGCCGCCCTTGAACCCCAAAAACGGCGCAATCGACGTGTCCGCATAGATGTCCTTGAGAATCTGGAAGAGAAGGGTCTTGTGCGTGGAAACGTCCAGTCTCATCGTTCGCTCCTGACCTGGGCTGTCGTCTGCTTGTAGCGCTTGACGACCCTGCGCACCATACTTTGATTCCGGTAGATCGAAAGCATGTCGAATACTTTGGGCCAATCCAGACCGTCGAGGTTGTCGAAATGATAATCGGTGTGGAGGTAGAGCATGTCCAGGAAGGCACGCTCCCGGCTGGCAAACGAGCTTTCGCCTTTGTGTTCGACACCCAGGCTATTGGTGAGAATGGGTAGCTTGAGCCGCCTGAATGTATACACCTGACCGTCCACCTCGATGTCCCGTCTCAGATAGGAAGCAACGCTGATTTCCGTGTAGAACTGGAAGATGAGACCTTCCCGGGCAAGGATCGTCTCGAAGCTTACGTAGGAAGGGGGGAAGATGCGCGTGGCCAACTCCAACTTGTCGTAGTTTTGGTCTTTGGCGTACAGTCCCCGCCGAATTCGGTACAATCTACCGCGGCTGACGTAGTCGTTGAGCCGCACGCGAACGGCCTGCGCCCCCGGCTCGCCCCACAACAAGGCGATGTCGCTGAATGTGAAGACGGTTTTTGGAGAACGTAGAATGGTTTCGAGATAACGACCTTTTTGCATCTTGTGAACCAAAGGTTAGTCTGATACTAACTTCCAGTTCATATATTATAGTATTTCGCAACCAAAGTCAAGGCAGCGATAACCAACCGCCTCGACGATGTCGGTCAAATACAGCTTCTCAGGCCGCATAGACTTCCTCGATGTCGGCCAGCACTGAGTCGCGGATCACCGGCTTCAAGCCGTCCATCAAGACCAGATCGACCGCGAATCGTTGTACGATCTGCTCCGTTTGGATGGATCGTTTGGATGGATTCAGCGGCGAAAGCCGCTTCTGATTCCCTAAAATTGATATATACTCACTGTATCTTAGTTCTCTGTTTGATACTCACTGTATCTTATTAGTGTCAAAATTTTGGACTTCTAGACCGGTCAATATTGGACATCAAGATGTCAAATATTTTGACATCAGCCTGGGTTTAGTGGGACTTTTTCCAGAAGGAAGCTTTGATGTGGATGGTGTAGAGATTAGGGCGGCCTTGCCCCCGTCGTTGCACGGTGATCAAACCGACACGGCTCAATTCCTTGATGTACGCGTTGATGCTTTGACGGGAGGTGCCCATATCTGTGGCCAGGCGATCCTGGCCGGGAAAGCACTCGTCCAGTTCGCGGGCGTACTTGAGCAACATGGCATAGATGAGTTTGGCGCCGACGGAAATCTTGTCGGTTTCGAGGATGAAGTTGGGCACGCCTGTCCAGCCACGTTGCGTGGCAATGTCCGCCCCCTTGAGACGGAGGTTGCGATCTTTGAAAGCGGTGGTTTCCCCCAGGCGTTGCATAGATTTACTTTCGGACGAAGTAATTCCATGCTATAGAGAATTCAGGCTGATGTCAAACAAAATCTGCATTATGGTCAGCGCCACTTTGTTTCTGAAATCGTCTGGAGAAATCCTGTCCACGGGGGCACAATCCGCTGGACGACAACATTGTCGACGTCTGTATCATTTCTTCACCAATAAAAAGGACAACAATGAAAACCTATAGGCAAACTTTTGGTGTGCGCCTTGCCAACAGCATTGCGCGTCTAACGATGAAATTGGGTATTGCACCCAAGGATCAGTATATACTCGGCGTACGTGGTCGCAACAGTGGTCGGCTCTATTCGACACCTGTATTCGTTATAAAAGATGAATCACAACGCTGGGTGGTATCTCCCTATGGGGAAGTTTCCTGGGTACGTAATGCACGCAAGACAGGTCGAGTTTCTCTCACGCAAGGCTCTACCATAGAAATGGTCCAACTCATCGAAGTAGGGGAAGCGGAAAGCGCACCGATCCTTAAGAAATATTTGGCACGCGCGCCAATTACCCAACCGTATTTTGATGCGCGGCCCAATGCACCTGTAGAAGATTTTCTCGCAGAAGCACACCGTCATCCTGTTTTTCGACTTCAAGATAGCCAGTCATCAGAACGCCTGTAAGTTTATCGAAGTCGTTATGAGAGTGGAGTAATACAAAACCACTGTCCCGCCGTCTCCAAGTATTTTGTTACGGCGGGATTCGACACACCTCGGCAAAAGCCCTCTACTGCCAACGAATTGGAATCATCGATGCCGCACGCCCTCACCCCTCGCCAACGTGAGTACCTCGACTTTTTACGCCAATACGTAACAGAGAATGAATCCTCCCCACGTCTCGAAGAGATCGCAGAACACTTCGGCGTCAAGCTGCCCACAGCGCATAAGACCCTGGAGGCCTTGCACAACAAAGGGTACATCTACTTCGCACGGGACAGCGTCTCCGGCTTCTTCATCCGGCTGATCGAGCGCGCCGGGAGTGCAGAAACCATGGTCGAAGTGGTGGTTGCGGGGAAGTTCAACCGCTACGGTGAGTTGATCGATTTCCCGAAGGAACACGGGCACTTTGCCAGTGTGTTGGCAGAGGCTGATCCGGAGAATGTGTTTGCATTGGTCGCCACGGAAAACATCCCCGAAGCCAGTATTCTGCGTGGCGACCTGTTGATCTGTGACCGCGGCAAACGACCCCAGCCTGGCGACATCGCCATTCTGCCCTTCGGGAGAAGTGGAAAGCGCTTCCTACTGTGTCGCATTCACAGCCTGACCAGCGATAAGAATCTGGAGACCTTCGAAGCATCGAATCAGTATCCGATTCCGGAGAAACTGCTGGACACATCCCCCGGTCAACGCTTCCATTGGTCACCCCTGGCGCTCGGTGAGAAGACCAAGATGTATCTTTTGCGGGAGGCTGAAAAGGAGCACATGCCCCTGCGAGCCATCCCGCCGGAGTTCGTCATGGGGACGGTTCTGCGTTTGAGTCGGATTCTGGCATTGTAAAACTGACCCGTCAATGGATCTAAACCTACATTTTGCTAATCTTGCTGTTCCAGAAATGTGGCAAACGCCAAAATTTCGGCTCTCAATTGGTCGAATAACGCTGGTGCAGACTGAACGAGTTTTTCCACTTTGGCAGGATCAAAGCGATAGGTATAGACATTGCAGACGACGTGACGGAAGCCACGATACTCATTCAAGCGTTGGCCGACCGTCTCTGAAATCACTGCTGGGCGCAGGGGAGGTTTTTCTTCTGTCATCTGTCGCAATAGGAGTAGATGCCAGTTTTCCCCTGTCGGGAGAGAATCATCTACTGTTTCAGCAACCAGGGCAAAAATGCGTTCCAGTCCTGAATAGAAACCATGCAGGTTCAATGCAACACTATCAAGGTAATAATCATCACCGGAACGACGTGCCCGTGCCCAACCCTCATCAACGCGCTTGAGAACTTGCTCGAGTTCTTTCAACTCCTGGCGAATGCGGCTTGCCAACCCACTGAGGCCGTCGTCCCTCATATTTCTTTTCCCTCCTCCATAATCTTCTCGTACAATGTTGGTGAACAAGCTTCCAAATCAATCAAATCCAGCTTGAACTCAGCACTCAAGCCACTAACAGCACCCACTGCCTCGAAAAATCGTGTGGGTGGGACTCCTGTTGCAGCAAGGTCAATGTCCGACCAAAGCGTAAAACCACCCCGCCGCGCCAGCGAACCAAACAGCAGCACCTTCTTTGCGCCAAATTCGCTTCGCAAAAGTTCAGCGGCCTTATGTGCCGCAAGGCGCGCCCTTCGGCGGCGTCTTGACACTTCCAAGCCCTGGAAGCCATTCGGAGTCGAATGGCCGTCCGTGGACGGTATTCTCTGCGGGCATCAACGGACAAATCAAGCGCAGTCATGGACATATTGTGATTATAACCTGTTAAGAAGTATCTGTATCCGTAGGCAAACTCGAGGCTAATCGAGCCAGCGACAATCTCATCATCTTTCTCTAGAATTCGGGGAAAACCGTCAATAGAGGAAGGTAAAAATGCTCCCGTCAGAATCCATCCAGACACAACGACTTCTGAAGGCCGCCGACATCGCCAAAATTCTCAATATCAGCCGGGCACTCGCTTACCGCCTACTCCAGAGCGGGGAGATTCCGGTCGTGCGAATCAATCACGCCATCCGTGTGAAACCCTCCGATTTGGAAAGGTTCATCAGCCAGTGCCGAATAGGGCAGGGGGAGTAACGGTATGATCCGATCCTTGCGTTGCTCGATCAATCGGGGTATAACCGTCCATCAAGGGTCTATTCAGACATGGGGAATTTTGGACTTTAACAATTGGACAGAGCAACGAATCGGTCAAAAGAGTCGTCTTTCCTGAACTCATCAGAAAGGAGCCCAGGAAATGGCGAAAAGAAGAGGCAAGAACGAAGGATCGATCTTCCAACGAGCAAACGGAACCTGGCGTGCACAAGTATCCATCGACGGAAAGCGGGCAGGGCACACCGCCCGAACGCGGGCCGAATGCCACGAGTGGCTGCGCAAGATGCTAGACCAAATCGACCAGGGGCTGACTTTCGAAAGCCGCAACCTCATCCTGAACGATTATCTCAAAGAGTGGATTACGCTCAAGAAGACTGTCCTGCGCCCTCGCAGCGGCTTCCAGTACGAAAGGCTCATCGATCTATATATCCGACCGGGGTTGGGGAAGACCAAACTGAAAGACTTGAACCTGCGGGTGATCAATCGTTTCTATGCGTCCATGATCGACAAAGGGATCGGCACCTGGAACATCCGCTACACACATCGTGTGCTGCACGCCGCCCTGGAGCAGGCTGTCAAGAACGGCATTCTTGGACGAAATCCAACGCAAGGGGCCACTGTTCCCAAAATGAAGTACAAGGAAATGAACATCCTGAACGAGCAACAGGTCGGCCTTTTCCTGGTCGCAGCCAGCAACTCGCGCTACAACACGCTGTACCACCTGGCGATCACGACGGGTATGCGCTTCTCAGAACTCCGCGGGTTGTGCTGGTCGGATGTCAACTGGGTTCGCGGAAGCATCGTGGTCAGGCGACAGATTCAGGATGTGGAGGGGATCACTGACCGGCGCTCCCAAGACGCATTCCGGCACCCGCACGATCCTGCTGGGAGCAACCGCGCTCGACAAGCTCAAGGAACAGCGGCAACGGCTCGAAGAAGAAAAAATGGTGGCCGGGGACGAATGGCAGGAGAACGATCTGATCTTCCCATCCACCATCGGTACACCTTTCTGCAAGACGAGCCTACAAAAGGATTTCGTCAGGGCCTTGCAGGCAGCCAACCTGCCACGAATTCGGTTTCACGACCTGCGTCATACTGCCGCAAGCCTGATGCTCAACCACGGAATTCCCGCACTGGTCGTGTCGAAAATCTTGGGACATTCGAGTCCAAGCGTCACGCTCAACATTTATGCGCACTCAACCCTGGAGATGCAAAGCAAAGCGGCCGGTGTCATGGACGAGATCATTACCCCCATTCCAATCAATCCACCCGTAGCGAAGACGCTGTTTTCGGTCGAGCGGCGGAAATGATTTGCACCCAATTGCACCCGATTTTTCCGGCGAATTCTTCACACCCCCATATATAGACAAATTAAACAAAAATACCGTACATATACGGTGTTTTTAGTGACCGACCAGGGACTTGAACCCTGAACCCACTGATTAAGAGTCAGTTGCTCTGCCAATTGAGCTAGTCGGCCACGCGCTGCGTATTATACCCTAAAGGGGGAGTGTGTCAATAAAGCCTCGCGCTAACGGAATCTCAGGGCAACGGATGCCAGAATTGTGATAGAACGAACGCCAATATCGCCAGGAAAGCCCCCAGAGCCACAAACAGGACGCTGACCTCCGTTGTTTCGTGTTTGATGATCAAAGAAACCGGTAGGCTCCGAAAAACGTTTTGAAGTTGTGCTGCGCTCTCCGCCGAATAATAAGTACCGCCTGTCATCGAGGCAATTTGTTTCAAGGTTTCCTCGTCAATCCCCCGTCGGAAGCCGCCGAAGCCACCGCCTCCACCACCGCCGAATCCACCAAAGCCGCCGCCAAAGAAGGGTTCATTTCCCTGGAATTGTTGCCCACAAAACGGCATTTCACCCCCATTGGCGGTGCCAAACCCAATGGTGTAAACTCGCACCCCACGGTCGACGGCTTGTTGCGCAGCATCAAGCGGGAGTGGCCCCGTATTGCTCACGCCGTCTGTCAGCAGGACAATGATATCCGGTGCGTAGGCCCCTTTCGGCACCGGCGTCGGTTCGGTTCGGCCCGACCCGTCGGTCACACTCGGTGCGACGTTTTGATCAATCTCGGCGATGGCGTCTAAGGCCTTAAGCAAGCCGCTGCCAATCGCCGTCCGTTGCCCCACGGCGAGACTTTCGATGGCGCTCTGCAACAGTTCCTGATCTGCGGTCGGCGCCTGGACAATTTCTGCAAACGTGGAGAACGCAACCACGCCGATCTGAGTCCCAGACTTCTGGCGTTGGACAAATGACTCCGCCGCGGCTTCTGCAGCTTGAAGGCGGTTAGGTTGAACATCCGTTGAGCACATGCTGCGAGAAACATCAATAGCCAGGACGATGGTCGTCTGGCTGGTGGGCACATCCACAATCGTGACTGGGCGTCCCAACGCAAAGACCAGGCTGGCAATAGCCAACAGGAACAGAGCAACCGGGATGTAGCGTCTTATATTGGATCGTTTGGAAAGCGCCTCGCGTACCAACGCCAGGCTGGAGTAACGCACCGCGAAACGTCGCCGCCGTCGCAACATCCAGATATAGGCTGCCAGAATCAGGGGAATCAACCCCAATAGGAGAAGGAAGCCAGGCCAGAGTAAGTCCATTGGTATCCTCCAATGCACCCTTAAAATTTCTCTGATAGGATCACGGTAGGCGGTTGAACCATAACAGCGAGAAGGCACCGCCGACCAACAAAATGATCAGGCTCAGACCCGCAAAAATCGAGGTCATTTCTGTTTTCTCCGGCTTGACCACCAGTTGTGGGGTAAGGTCGGTATATATTCTCTGCAGGTCCTGTGCGCTGGTGGCATTATAGTAATTGCCGCCGGTAATCTGCGCGATCTGTTTCAACATCGTCTCGTCCAGTTGCGTGTGCACATCAAAGCCGTTGATGTGCAGCGTCGTACCGGCGGCACTGCCAATGCCTACCGTGTAAATGCGTACACCGCGATCCGCGGCAGCCTGGGCAGCGGCCAACGGATTCGGGTTTTCATTGTTCTCGCCATCGGTAAGCAGGACAATGGCCGCAGAGGTGTAGGTTCCTGCTGGAACGGGAGTTGGCGTGAGAGTGGGCATTGGCGTACGATTACTATAATAGTGGGTGGTCTGCCCCGCCTGGAAGGTGGCGATCGCATTCAGCGCAGCCAGAATCCCGTTTGCGAGCGAGGTACCTCGCTCTGGGGTCAGCCGGTTGATCGCCGCCAGGATGTCGGCCTGGGCGTTCGTCGGCGACTGTACCGATAGCCCGCTGTCACTGAAAGCGACGACGCCAATCTGCATCGTCACCGGCTGGTGTTGTACGAAATCCTGCGCAGCGGTCTTGGCGGCTGTCATGCGGGTTGGTTTCAGATCGTCGGCGGCCATGCTTCCCGAAACGTCGAAAGCCAGGATGACGGTACCTTCCACACGAGGCAGGCTAACGACCATTTGCGGACGCGCCAGAGCGATAATCAAGATCGTGAGGGAAAGCAGGAAAAACGCCGAGGGCAGGTGGCGACGCGTGGCAAGCTGCCCAGATTGGGCTCCTTGCGCCAAGCCGAGTTCTCCATACCGTGCGGTCATGCGCTCTCGCCGGCGTTGCAACCACATGTAGAACAAAACACCCAGCGGAATCAATACCAGCAGCCAGAGCATGGTAGGCCAGATAAAGGACATGACTCAACCTATTTCACTTGCGGCGTTGTTTGCGCAACGTCGCAAAACGCACAATGGCGCGCACCAAGTCTTCCTCGGTAGAAAGCGACAGAGCATCCACACCGGCACGCTTAAAAGCCTCGTTCAACAGCGCTTCGCGCTGGCGGGCCGCCGACTCAAAACGTTGGCGAAACCCACGATCGTGCGTATCTACATATAACTGCTCACCGGTCTCCGCATCTTCCATAATGATCGGCCCGATGTCGGGCAGTTCAACTTCGCGCGGGTCCCACAGACGGATTGCCAGGACTTCGTGATGCCGGTTGAGCAGGTTCAGTGGCCGTTCCCAACCCGGTGCGCTAATAAAGTCGGAGATGACGAAAACCAGCGCACGCTGTTTGATGGCGCTTAACGCGCCTTCGAGTAAGGGTGTCAGGTCGGTAAAGGGGGTATGCGACAGGTGAGGTTGTTTGAGTAGTTCGTCGATCAGGCGCAAGACCTGGTTCCGGCCACTACGCGCAGGGATGACGCGCTCAATACGGCTACCGTAAAATACAGCACCCACCCGATTGCCATGACGCGTCAACAGGCGGGCTAGCGTGGTTACAAAATCGACCAATACGGTACGTTTCAGACTCTCCACGCTGCCGAAGTCGACCGAGGGGCTCAGGTCGAGCAGGAACCAGGCGCTGATTTCGCGGTCCTCGACGTACTGGCGAACATAGGGCGAGTCCATACGCGCCGTGACGTTCCAATCGATATAACGAATATCGTCTTCGGGCTGGTACTCGCGCAGGTCGGCAAAATCCACGCCGTAGCCGTAGAATAGACTACGGTAATCGCCCTGCAGCAGACCGTCCAGGCGGCGGACAACCTGCCAGTCCAGGCGCTGCAAAACGCGTTCAGGCGTCGTCGCGGGCATGGGCGTGTTCACGTAGTGGAACAACCGGGATGGGGATGCGTTCGAGCACGCGCGCCAGGATGTCGTCGCTGCTCACGTTGTCCGAAAGTGCTTCATACGAAAGCACCAGGCGGTGCCGAATCACGTCGAGGGCCATGTCCAACACATCCTGGGGCAGAGCGTAATCGCGTCCACGTACAAAGGCCAACGCACGAGCCGTCAGGATCAAGTTGATCGAGGCGCGCGGACTGGCGCCAAACATAATGTAATGCTCCACATCTCTCATGCCAATGCTCTTTGGGTCGCGGGTTACGGTCACGATGCGTACTGCATATTCGATCAACGCCGGGTCCACATAGACCTTGTCGACTTCCTGCTGCAGCCCGACCAATTGTTCGGTGGTCAGGACGTTTTGTACGGCCTGGAGCACGTTGGTCATGCGTTCGACGATGACGAACTCTTCCGTTGAACTGGGATAACCCACCAAAACCTTGAGCATGAAGCGGTCCACCTGGGCTTCGGGCAGGGCGTAGGTGCCTTCCGTTTCGATGGGATTCTGTGTCGCCAACACCAGGAAGGGATTCGGCACCTTGAACGTCTCACGCCCGATGGTTACCTGGCGTTCCTGCATCACTTCGAGCAGGGCGCTCTGCACCTTGGCTGGGGCGCGGTTGATCTCGTCGGCCAGCAGCAGGTTGGTGAAAACCGGGCCGAGCGAGGTGTTGAACTCGCCCGTTTTCTGGTTATAGATGCGCGTGCCCACCAGGTCGGCGGGAACCAGGTCGGGCGTGAACTGGATGCGTTTGAACTCACCGCCGATGGCTTCCGCCAGCGTTTTGATGGCCATGGTCTTGGCCAAACCCGGCACCCCTTCCACCAGAATGTGGCCGCGAGCCAGCAACGCCACCACCAATCTTTCCAACAGGTGATCCTGCCCGACGATAATTTTCTTTACTTCGTAAAGCACGCGCTCCATCGGTTTTTCGTCTTCAGGATTCATACGTTGGTCCATCGCCAATCTCCTTATATATGCCGGATAAACTAATCGGGAGGCAGGCCGGCTGCGCCGCCCGCCGTGGTGATCGGAATCGCAAAACCGATACCGACGAAGAAGCTCTGATCCGTCGGGTTGGCAATCCCCTCGATGATGCCGATGACCTGCCCATCGCGATTCAACAGCGGGCCGCCCGAATTACCGGGGTTCACGGCGGCATCGATCTGGATCAAGCCTTTGATTTCCTGCTGGGTGTTGACGGGTTGGAACGAACGGTCGAAGCCCGAAATTACGCCGGCGCTCATCGAAGCGTACAAACCAAACGGGTTGCCGACCACGTAAGCCTCATCGCCCACGTGCATGGCATTTGGGTTCCCCAAAACAGCCGGAATGATCTGCGCCGGTGGTTGGTCCGCGCGCAAGACAGCGATGTCGTTTTGGGGTTGTTTGTTGGATACCTGTGCGCTGGATTGCGTCCCGTCGGCAAAATAAACCTGGATGTCGCTGGCCCCATCGACGACGTGTAAAGCTGTAAGAATATCGCCGGCATCATCGACGATGACACCGCTTCCCAGGCCATCTTCCTCCTTGCCGTCTTCGGTGGAAGATTTTGTCTGGATGAGGATAAGCGAGGGCCGAATGGCCTGATAGACGCGCGCCGAAAAAGCCGGCGGGGGTGTAGCGGAGGCCATGGCCTGGGCAACTGTATTGTTGACTTCGTTGATTGTCAGTTGGTGGGGGCCGGGAACCAGCGCGTTGTATAGGAGCAAGGCTACAAGCGCCGCCAACACACCGGCAGCAAACGGGGTCGTACGTCGGACGCCTGCACGCAAGCGCCCGAGACGAGATCGCCATCGTTCTGAGCGTGAAACAGGTTGTTCGTCCATTCTCTCTATAGTTCTGCACAGATTTTCAAAAGGCTGTCTATACCCATCACAAGCTGCGCTTTTTATCGAGTAAGAAGGCGCAATTTATGACCGCGGGTATTATACCTTTTCGCAAAAACCCGACAGAACGCTCCTACAGGTAAAGGGAAACAGAGGACAGTGCGTGAAGCACCCGCGCGATAAGTAACGAACTTTCTAGAGATTTCAAAGTTTACCGTGAAAAAGCCAACATGAGCATGCAAAAGCTATACACTCAGTATAGAACGCTTTCTTAAGACGAAGATGAGACCGGCGTAAAGAAATTCAAGGCATAGTCGGCAAAAATGGGCATTTCGAATACCTGCCTACTTTTCACCCCAATGGATCGCAATCGTGCCGAACATGTGACGTCGAAAAGCGACGTTCTTAAAACCGGCAGCGGACATCCGCGATGCAAGTGTTTCGGCGGTAAGGAAGTGTTCGGTTGTGTCGGGCAGGTAAGTATAGGCGTCACGCATGCCCGAAATCAAGCCGCCAACCAGCGGAATCACGACATGCATGTGCACCCAGATCAGGGGCGAAAGCAGGTTGCGTTTCGGGCGGGTCGTGTCCAGCACAATGATGCGCCCACCCTCTTTGAGTACGCGAAATTGTTCACGCAGAGTCTCTTCGACGCTGCTGACATTGCGCACCAGGAATCCGGAAACCACAGCATCGAAAACCTGATCGGGAAAAGGGAGCATGAGCGCGTCGGCGGCAGAGCAGTTATCGAAAGCGCCACGTTGCTGACCAACCTGCATCATCTTCAGCGTAAAATCCGCCGCAAAAACGTTCGCATCGGGATGCTGGCGATTAGCTTCCCGCGCCAGATCGCCAGTGCCGGTGCCAATATCCAGCAAGGAAGTGCCTCCATCCAACCCAGCGCGGCGGATGACTTCCTTGCGCCAGCTTATGTCTTGCCCGCCCGTCATCAAGCGATTCATCAGGTCGTATCGGTGGGCAATGCGACTGAATAAGTCGCGCACATATCGTGAGTGTTCCTTCGCATCAAGTTGTGCCATTTGTTATACCTCTTCTTGTGACAAATATCGTGATCCGGTAGTTGACGAGAGTATATAATTGTACTATTCTACTGCGAATTACCGAGTTTAAATGATGCATATCTTGAGAATCACGGCCTTCTTCACTATAAAATTCGGGGATTCCGCCAACATTTATTACACCACACAAACTAAATGGGTTTTTCAGAATTGAAGATCAAGAATAAGAAGCATGTTTCTCAACAAAGCACTCTCATTTTATGAGGATTTTTGAAGAATCAAAAACCATAGGAGAGAATAATGGCTGAACTTGCTCGCCCCATAGGCCTTGGCCTTGCCGCTAACGGTAAAGTATCTGATGTTGTACGATGGGCCAATCAGGCCCAACAAAAAGGCGTTCACGCAGTATGGATTCACGACACACCTTATCAACGCGACGCCGTCAGCTATGGTGCAGCAGTGGCCCTGTCTGTGCCACAGATTCGTATTGGCCTCGCGGCCATCAGCACGCTCACACGCCATCCAACGCTGATCGCAATGACCGTCTCAGCCTTGGACGAAATGGCACCGGGACGCATCATGATCGGTCTCGGTACGTCCAACCCGCTGCGATTGGCTCAAATGGGCATCCCGTACACACCCGAAGCCGGTGTGGAAAGCGTCGACAAAGGCATCGACATCATGCGGAGCATGTGGGCCGGGCAGCGTATCCCCTCGGCGACGCCGAATTTGCCCCCCATCCAGCCCATGTTCCCGCCCGTACATCGCGTCCCCATCTACATCGCCGCCTATCGAACGCCTTTCCTGCAACTGGCCGGGCGAAAAGCGGACGGTTATATCGCTCGTCCCGCCGAGTCGATTCCCAACCTGAAGCGTCTGCTGCCCAAATTGCGTGCAGCCGCCCTGGAGGCCGGGCGCGATGAAAAGTCCATCGACGTGACGGGGTATATCCTCACCCATGCGGACAAGTCACGCCGCGAGGCGCTGAATCGCGCCAAACGCGAACCGTTCGTCATCTACATGATGAGCATCCTTTCCAATTTCTCGTTGGAACGTGCCGGATTCGAGCCCGCTTTGCGTGACCAGATTGCCGCCGCTTGGCGCGCCGAAGACTACCACAAGGCGGCTGAACTCATTCCCGACGCCATGCTGGATGCTTTTGCGCTTTGTGGCACCCCCGAAGAAGTAGCCGAGGGCCTGATGCGCTACAACGAAGCTGGCATGACGACGCCCACCCTCCAACCAATGATACAGGAAGAGGAACAAATTCAAAAAATGCTGACTGCCGCAGAGATATACGGCGCGTTGTCAGTCGGCGAAAGCCAGGTTATGGCTGCGGAAAAACCCATCGCCGTCACCTTGAGCAATCAGGAATATGATCGCCTGAACTTCTTCGAGCGCACTTGGCGTCGAGCCCGCGGTTGGGCCGAAATTGCACGCCCTTTCTCCTTTACCACTTCAATGATGCCGGTTGTGATGGCAGCCGCACTGGCTTACGCACAAGGGCTATTTGACCTATCTTTAACAATGGTGACATTGGCCGCCGCAGTGCTTTTGCAGGTAGGCGCAAATGCAATCAACGAGATTTACGACGTTCGTTACGGCGTGGACTCGATCACGTCGCCGCGCGCCAGTCAGGCCCTCGTAAAAGGGCGCATTCGAGAAAAAGACGCGTTCTATCTGACAATTGCCTGCTATCTTCTAGCAACGTTGTTCGGTGTCTACCTGATCTCGCAGCGCGGTTGGCTCATCGCGCTGGCCGGGGTCGTCGGGCTGTTGCTGAGTTACGGA
Organism: Anaerolineales bacterium; assembly: GCA_046704785.1. Lineage (GTDB taxonomy): Bacteria > Chloroflexota > Anaerolineae > Anaerolineales > Villigracilaceae > JBJKRF01. The sequence goes on from JBJKRF010000036.1 coordinate 15,018, forward strand.
TACACAGCGCCGCCGCTTGAACTCAAATATAGAATGCTTGGTGTTCCTACTATCTTTCTGGTCTTTGGACCCTTCATAGGGGTAGGCGCTTACTTCGCCATCACCGGTATGTTCAGTTGGGTAGCGCTGGTAGCCAGCATTCCGTTCGGGCTGTTCATCGGCGCTGTCTTACATGGTAACGAGTGGCGCGATATTGCAGACGATTCGCATTATGGCATTGCCACATATGCAGCCCGTGTTGGGCGTCAACAATCTTATTTGACCTATGTCAGCTTGGTCATAGCAGCCTATATCGTTGTGGTGATTGGCGTTTTGCTGCATGAATTTCCGGCAGCCAGCGTGCTGGTGCTGCTCTCCCTGCCGCTCTTCGTACGCTCCATCCGCTCTGCCGTGATGGGAAATAACGGTCTGCAACGCGCCATTGCCAAAATCGACATGGAGACCGCGCAACTCGAAGTGCTCTTCGGCATTCTCTTTGCAATTGGCCTGGTATTGAGAGTCTGAGGATGAAACGGCGTCTGTCATTGCTCGGGCTGGGGATGGGGCTGGCCAGCGTTCTCTTCTTTTTGACATTTCGCGGGCCACGCAAACGCTTTTGGGATCGTATGACCGGAACCGGAGTGGTCCTCGGCTCCCTCGCGCTGGTTTCCCAACCCAAACTGCGCAAAACCCGCGTCGGACTCAAGGACATGCTCTTCGGCGCTGGCACCGCGGCGGTACTCTACGGCATCTTCCAACTGGGTGACCACATCACCCGCAAAATCATCCCCGGCGGCGGCCAACAAATCGACGAGATCTACGCCCTGAAGAGGTTGCGCCCACGCAAAGAGCTGATGGTCCGCATGGGGTTGGTGGTCGGGCCGACCGAGGAATTTTTCTGGCGTGGCTTTCTGCAAGACAACCTGATGGAACGCTTTGGCCGGGTTCGGGGCACTGCGTTGGGAATCGCCGCCTACGGGAGCGCCCACATCGTCAGCGGCAGTTTTACATTGGTCGGTGCAGCCACAGTCGCTGGCGGATTCTGGAGTGTGCTGTACGCGCTGGGCGTTCCGCTTGGCACGTTGATCGTCAGTCATATCCTTTGGGATAACGTCATCCTGCTGATTGCCCCAACATCCCACCCGGCGGAAGATGAACCACAGGTTTCATAGCGGAAATGCCGGTCGAAACATGAATGGCTCTCTCAGAACCAGCGGAATGAAAACAGATTTGTAGGGATGTGGTGGGTGCTTTGCACCTACCACATCCCTACAGCTATTCCCTCCCGACAGAAAATTTCAAAAGAATCCCTACTTTCCCATTAATTAATTATGGGAGAGCCGCATTAGACGTTGGCGCACATCTTCCGGCAGGAAGGGCTGTTCCAGACCGTCGTAAAGCTCCCAGCTTTCCTCATGAACGCTCGTTTCTCCCGGCGCGAGTTGCGTCAGAGGCCCTAACGTCTCCAATTCTACGAAGCGGTCATTACAGTACATCTCGGTATTGCAACCACCATCGGGGAAAGCCGCGGCGCGTTGCGGGGTGTAACGCTTGACGAAGAGCATACCGTCCAGCCAGCAGGCTATCCAACCCTGTGGATTGAAATAACCGATCTTGCAGGGCGGCAACGCGGCCTGCGCTTTCACCAGGATAAAGTCATCGGCCAGTTGCAAGCGTGCATCTTGCACGTTCGTATACGGCCAGATGGTCAATTGACGGTTGGGCAGCAATCCGTCAGAATCCAGATTGCCAACCGGTTGAGGCAAAATCACCGTGCCGCCCAAACGAAGCATCGTCAACGCCCAGGGGGCCAGTTCGACCGCCCACAAGCCATTGTTCCGTATTTCATGGCGCAGTGTGACAACAGCATTCGAAGGGGCCAGGTGAATCTCCATCGCCTTTGCAATGCCGCTGCCGGGTTCGACAGCCGCACTCAGACGGACGCCGTCCACCAGTGGTTGAAGAGTCACTGCCTGGTCGGGGATATAAGTGCGCGGCAACGCTTCGGGCGAATGCCACAGGCGGTGTCCGCCCATGAAACGGAAGCGACCATAGGGGGTGTCCCTCCCTGCTTCGGGCAGTTCGGCCAACAGGTTGATTGACAATCGCACCGAAAACAGGCGTGCAATCCGGGGGCCAACATCTGCTAGATATTCCAGGCGCACGTGGCCGTTGCCGAGGCTTTCGACAGGATGATCGCAGAATGTATTCATACGACTGCCTTATGGGAGGCCAGCCTTGAGGGACAGGCAAACCGGCGCGAGTCTTTGCTACAGCAGAGGCTTTATGTTTTTAAACTTGATCGGTGACTACTATCGTCCCGAAGCTTCGCGCCGCTGATGTGATATGGCTTCGATGGTTACGGCCACCAATAATACTGCCCCGGTGATCATGAATTTGATCGGGGAAGGCAAAGCCAACAAATCCATTCCATTCGAAATCGAACCAATCACCAGCGCACCCAACAAGGCCGACCAGACGCTACCGCGTCCGCCAAATAAGCTGGTTCCACCAATCACTGCCGCAGCAATCACATTCAAGAGCAAATCGCTCCCACCGGAGGACTGGTTAACCGCAAGCAACCGGGAGGCTGCCAGGATTCCGCCGAACGCCGCCAGCGTTGATGCCAACCCAAAAACCATAACGCGAATAAAAGTTACGTTGATACTAGCGCGGCGTGCCGCCTCTGCATTACCACCCACGGCGTAAATATGCCGTCCAAACACGGTTCTTTTCGTAATGAAATCGAAGGCTACAACAACCAGCATAAAAAAGACCATCGCTGAAGGCAAGCCACGATCTGCGTTCGTAATAATCAGTACGCCACAAACGAGCACAACGATAGCTGCGACCTGCAAAATGAGGGTACCCAGGGGACGATACTGCAAGCCCGCAAGTTTTCGCCGGCGCCGCTCCCAGATGATGGTACCTACATAGACAAGAATGAACAATGCCGCAATCAGCCAACTGATTAATAGGCCATTGGGTAAGTCACGCTTCATAAATGTGCTGGCAAGACCAACGATAAACTTATCCCGTAAATTCACCGTACCGGTGTCACCCAGGACATAAAGCAAGGCGCCCACCCAGCCAATCAGGCCGGCCAGTGTAACGATAAACGAGGGGATTTTAAAACGGGTGACCCACACCCCCTGAAACAGGCCAATTGCCAGGCCTGTCAACAAACCGGCCAAAACAGCGACCGGACCTGGAATTCCAAACTTGACATTGAGCACCGCCATGACCGCCGCTGCCAAACCGCTGACAGAGCCAGCCGATAAATCGACTTCCCCCAACAACAATACCAGAACAGCACCCACCGAGATCGTTCCCAGTGCTGAGATTTGGGCCATCAAGTTGGTCAGATTCAGCGGCGAAAGAAACTTATCGTTTGCGAACTGGAAGACAATCCATATCACAATCAAGCCGAGAATTGTAGGAAGCGCTCCCAGGTCTGGCCCAATAAAACGTTGCACCAGGTTGCCAAAGCTGCCTGAGTTCCCAGATTCAAGCCGAGGGTCATTTTCCATTGTGCTCATTCAGACGATCCTTCCTTCTATTCCTGCGATTCGTTCATGTCATGATTGCCAAACTCAGCGCCCGTAATGGCCGAAACGATCTGTTCGCGGCTCGTGCCACGGACATCAAAAACGCCGTTATTACGGCCAAGGCGCAACACACTGATCCGGTCGACGACCTCGAAGATATCCTCCAAATTGTGACTGATGACGATCACAGCCAGACCCTGATGGCGTAAGTTTTTAATCAGTTCCAATACCTGGTGCGACTGCAACACGCCCAACGCAGCCGTAGGCTCATCCAGAATGACCAATTTGGAATTCCACATCACGGAACGAGAAATGGCAACCGACTGGCGTTGACCACCTGAAAGCGAGGCAATAATGGTACGAACATTCGGTATGGTGACGGAAAGATTGCGCAGCACCTCGATGGAACGTTTCTCCATGCCCACTTCGTCCAACGGAAACGTAGTCGTCTGTTCACGCCCAAGGAACAAGTTAGCGACAACGTCAAGGTTATCGCATAAAGCCAGGTCCTGGTAGACAGTCTGAATCCCTAAATCAACGGCATCTTTTGGGTTCTGAATGAAGGCCCGTTGGCCTTCGAACCAGATCTCCCCCGCATCAATGGGATGAATCCCCGCTATACTCTTAATAAGCGTAGATTTCCCGGCTCCATTGTCACCAACAAGGCCAACGACCTCGCCAGTGCACACATCAAAGTTGACATCAGAAAGCGCCTGCACCGCCCCAAAACGCTTACTGACTCCGCGTAATTCAAGGATGGGGGTTCGATCGGACATGACACCTCGCTAGCTCAACGGCAGGAAGTTCGAGCTTCCTGCCGTTGAATTGTTTATTTATTCTACTGCGATTCTACTTGATGCCCACGGCTGTACAAGCGGAGGCGAAATCAGCAGTACAAATGTCGGACACCTTCCAGAAGCCATCGGCGATGACCGTGCTCTCGATATTGTCCTTGGTAACCGCTACCGGTGTCAGCAGGATCGAGGGGACATCAATGCTGCCGTTGTTCACTGTGCCGGTGACCATGCTGGACGGAACGGTTGTACCCGTCAGCAAGTCGTAGGCCAGTTCAGCCGCAGCTTCGGCTTCGGGCTTGATCGCCTTGTAGACCGTCATGTACTGTTCACCGGTGAGGATGCGCTGGATGCCATCCACCTGGGCATCCTGGCCCGTCAGAGGCGGAAGCGGACTAATGCCGGCTGCTTTCATGGCAGCCACTGCACCACCAGCCGTGCCATCATTGGCAGCATAGACGCCGTCCACTTTGTTGCTCAGTGCAGTCAAGGCTTGGGTCATCTCGGTCTGGGCCTGATCCGGGCTCCAGTCGGGCGTGTCATATTCCTTGGCGATGGTCAATTTGCCAGCGCTCACCAGCGGGTCAAAAACGCTGTGCGCACCTTGTTTGAACAGCTTGGCATTGTTGTCGGTGGGGGAGCCATTGATCATCACAATCGTCGGATTTGTCACGTTCATTTTATTGAGCGCGTCAATCAGGCTCTGCGCCTGCAGTTGGCCGACCTTTGCGTTATCGAACGAAATGTAGTAGCTGACAGCGCTCGAACCGGTGATCAGACGATCATACGAAATCACCGGAACGTTCTGCGCTTTTGCAGCATCGGCAATAGCGGCAGCTGCCTGCGAATCGACCGGATCGAGAACCAACACCTTGGCACCATTCGTCAGCGCAGCTTCAGCTTGCTGTTGTTGAGCAGCCGGATCCTGATTCGCATTGCTATAAATCAGGTTGTTGTTCACATCGAAACCCAACGCCGTCAACTTCGCCTTGAAGTTGGGCAGGTCCTGCGACTCATAGCGCGCCGTTTTTGTCTCTGGCAGCAAAATCGCAATTTTACCGCTGCCAGCCGCTGGTGCGCTTGGGCCGCAGGCCGAAAGAACAGTGGCAGCGACGATCAATACAACGAGCAGGCTGTACCAGTGCTTTTTGAACATGGCATTCTTCTCCTTTTTGTCCTACACATTTGATTGAAAATTGATTATCGAACGATAGGCCAATTTATTTTATGGGCTTTGCGATCACCTCCTTTCGACGTGCGTCGGATTTTTAAGCACGTCATCGACCACAACTGCTGCCGTACCGATCAGACTAGCCTCCAGCCCAAACGTCGAGATACCTATGTCTGTCTGCACGGCAATTTCAGGCATCGCACGTTGACTTACGCTCTCACGGATGGACGGTAAGAGATATTCTTCTACAACGCTCACCGGGCCACCTAGAATAATCTTCTCAGGATTGAAAATATTGACCAACGCCACCAACCCAATGCCCATCGCGGTGCCGGCTTCTGCCAGCGCCTCCAACACATATTGGTCACCAAAATCAGCGGCCTGTTTGATAACAGCGAGCGAAAGAGGTTGATTTTGTTCAATCATCAATGTCCGGATCAAGCTACTGCTGCCAGATTCCAGGCGTGACTGCACACGCTGGATGATCGAATATTGGTTGGCATAGGTCTCCCAACAACCCAATTGACCACAATGACAAGCCCGTTGTAACGGTTCGGCCAGGATGGCGGTATGACCAATCTCACCGGCGTACCCGCCTTTACCACGATACAACTGACCATTCAGAAATAACCCACCACCCAGGCCTACCCCACAGAAGACAAAGATAAAATCCCGCAGATGTTGGGCGGCCCCAAACAAGTGCTCTGCCAGCGCCGCCGCGTTTGCGTCGTTCTCGATAAAAACCTTCAGCCCCGTAGCCTGTGAGAAAATATCCCGCATGGGCACATTGTGCCAGCCAAGATTGGGCGCAAAAATCACCACACCGGCGTCCAGGTCTACCGTGCCAGGTATCGAGAAAGAGAGTCCCAATATCGGCTCATGAGAAACAGCCATCACCTCCCGAATCAAGGCCAACACAGCATCCAAAGTCTTCTCTGGTGATTCAGTTGGATCGGTATTGACCTGCTTATGCCATAAAATCTCACCCACGAAATTAATCAGCATACTGGCTATATAATCGACGCCAAGTTCAACGCCTACAATGCAACCTGCTTGCGGATTGATTTCCAGCAAAGTTGCTGGGCGACCCGTTCCCATGGAATTCGTGCCCGTCTCATGAATGAGCCTGCGACTGAGCAGGTCTTCCACCAAACTCGAAACTGTCGATTTATTCAATCCTGTTTTTAACGCCAGTTGCGCCCGCGAAAGGGGAGCCTGACTATAAATCAGTCGAAGCACCAGCGACAAATTCAACTCTCGGACAAGACCGTGATCTGCTGTATTTTTGGCAAGCATGGGAAAAGTTTAGTTAGTTGGGTGTGACAACATACTAACCTATGCTTATTATATAGAAAAAGGCTTCCTTGTCAATCAGGCAATTTTCCGGTTTTCCGGCAAACGCATATCACGGCAAAGCGCGCCTGCCACAAGAGACTGCGTGGATTGAAAATCCAGATCATGTATGAAAAGTGTGCGAGGGATGTCACTGCAAGAAGCCGCACTTTGGCGATGAAGCAGTCTCCTTCATCAAAAGGTGAGATTGCTTCACTCGCGAAGAACGCTCGTTCGCAATGACATACACGCTTTCAATCGATGAGCCGAAAATCCTTTCCCTGATACCTCTCTGTTACACCATTTTGTCAAAACTGGGTTTGAGCGCCGGATACAGCTCTCGATAGAGCGGATAGACTCGACGATAAGACTCCACTTGTTGTGGGCTCGGGCGCGTCGTCGCGGTGATACGAATGACAGCTTTGCAGGCAGCCGGCACATCCGGCCAGGCGCCCGCGCCGACCCCGGCTAATAAGGCGGCGCCGTAAGCCGCCCCCTCACTGGTGTTGACCGTGACCAGTTCCGCCTCGAGCACATCCGCCAGGATTTGTCGCCAGAGCGCACTACGGGTGCCGCCACCCGACGCGCGCACCTGTTTGATTTCACCCAACCCGGCGTTCTGGATCAACCCGAAGCCATCCTTAAGCCCAAAAGCGACGCCCTCCAACACAGCGCGCGTCAGGTGCCCGCGAGCGTGTCGCAGAGTCAACCCCACGAAAGCGCCACGCGCCAACGGATCGGGATAAGGCGTCCGTTCGCCGCTCAAATACGGCAGGAACTGCAAGCCCTCGCTGCCAGCCGGCACAGACGCCGCCTCGCTCAACAACGCATCGAAACTCATGGAAGGAGCGAGCGTATCGTGGTACCACTGTAAACTTCCCGCCGCCGAAAGCATGACGCCCATAAAATGCCACAAACCCGGAACAGCATGGCAGAAAGCGTGCAACCGCCCTTCCGGCTCCACCAAAGGCGAAGGCGTGCTGGCAAACACCACGCCCGATGTGCCCAGCGTCAGGGCCACGATACCGGGTTCCACCGCACCCACGCCAACCGCCTGGGCCGCCTGATCGCCGCCGCCCGCCGCCACCGGCGTTCCCGCCTGCAAGCCGGTAACCGCCGCCGCTTGTGGCGTCACCGTTCCGCACAACGAAGGCCCCTCGTAAGTCGGCGGCATCCAGGCCGGATCGATTCCCAGAGTCTTCAATAAAGCCTCAGACCAGTTGCGCGATTTCAGGTCGAACAGCACGGTGCCGGCGCCGTCGGCTTTATCCATAGCATACGCACCCGTCAGCCGGTAACGGACGTAATCCTTCGGCAGCAGAACGTGCCTGGCCCTGGCGTACACATCGGGCTCGTTCTGCTGCACCCATAGAATCTTCGGCGCGGTAAAACCCGTCAGCGCCACATTGCCCGAAATGCGGATGAACGCTTCGCGTCCGACCCGCGCGTGGATTTCGTCACATTGCGCCTGCGTGCGTTGGTCGTTCCATAGGATGGCCGGACGTAGGACGTTTCCCGCTTCGTCAAGCAGAACCAGCCCATGCATTTGCCCCGTCAAACCAACGGCAGCCACTCGTTCGCCCCCGAGGCCTGCTTCGCCCAAAACCTGGCGGATACTGGCTGAAGAGGTCTCCCACCAATCCTGCGGATTCTGCTCAGACCACAGCGGCCTGGGCGTGAACAGCGGGTGAGGCGTGGAGGCCGTCGCCGCCACGGTGCCGGTTTCATCGATCAGCAGCGTCTTGCTGCCCGTGGTCGACACATCGATCCCAAGGAAATACTGCTTTGCAGACATACGCCCTTCCTTCCTGTTTTCTTTCTACGCCACTCTTCAATCGACACGGACCGGGCAGGTAAAGACGCGCTCTTTCAACCGCACGGGCGCATCTCCGGCTATCTCGAACGTTCCTTCCAAGCGAATATCCTCCGATGAACTGCCCAGCATAAGCCTGACCGCGCCAGGCTCGACCACCAGCGCCAGTTTCTCATCGTAGAACCCCAACAAATCGACCGGCAAGTGGAAGGTCACACGACGGCTCTCACCGGGCTGGAGTGCCAGGCGGCAAAAACCTTTGAGTTCCTTGACGGGGCGTGGCAAGCTGGCATACTCATCGCAAACGTAAAGTTGGATGACTTCGTCACCGGCAACCGACCCGCTGTTGGCAACCGAAAGGCTGATATCGAGACTTTCTCCGGCGCTGGCCTTTTCTGTAGAAAGACGCAAATTGGAATAAGCAAAAGTCGTATAGCTCAAGCCGTGCCCAAACGGGTACAGCGGGCTGGAAGGCATCTCGACATAATCGCCATACCAGTTCGAGTAATTGCCCGACGGCTTATGGTTGTAATAAACCGGAATCTGTCCTACCGAACGCGCCACACTGAGCGGCAATTTACCGCCGGGGTTGGCAAGACCAAAGAGCACTTCAGCAACGGCACCCGCGCCTTCCTCTCCGGGCAGCCAGGCTTCCAGGATGGCCGGGGCATTATCCTGCAGCCAGGGTGACGATACCGGGCGGCCATTGACCAGGACCACAACCACCGGTTTACCGGCGCCCACGACGGCGCGAGCCAGTTCCTCCTGGAGGCCAGGCAGGCCCAGTTCAGCGCGGTCGCGCGTTTCGCCGCAGGTGCAGTCCGGCACCAGGCCGGCCTTGTCTCCCAATACGAGCACCACCACGTCGGCCTGGCCCGCCAAGCGAACAGCCTCGTCGAAACCGGAACGGTCGCCTCCGGTGAGTGAACAGCCAGGCGTATAAAGCACCTTCGCCTCTTCGCCAACCTGGGCGCGAATGCCTTCCAAGATGGAGGGAATGCGCACGAAATGGGCATCGACATAACTCTTATCTGCCCCGCTGATAAAGGTCGATCCCGATACACGCGCAAAGGTCATCAATTCAAAATCGGCCGCGTATGTGTAATCGCCAAGCAAATGGCGAGGAGCGTCGGCATTGGGGCCGATAACAGCAACGGTATGTGGTTTGGCGAGCGGGAGAAGTCCATCGTTTTTGAGAAGCACCAGGCTTTGTCGGGCCACTTCCCGCGCCAGATTGCGTTGTTCCGCCGTCTCGAAAAGCTCCGGCACGGCAGCCTCATCGGCATAGGGATTTTCGAACAGCCCGAGTTCGAATTTGCTCCATAAGATGCGCTCAACGACGGCATCAAGTTCATCGAGGGAAATCTCTCCGGCGTCCAGGGCGGCGCGCAGTGGTTGCCCGTAATAATCCCGCGTTGGAAGTTCGACATCGATTCCAGCCCTGAAGGCTTTGACAGCCGCCGTACTCTCGTCTGGAGCAACCCGGTGATAAGACTTGATCATCTCGATGGCCTTGTAATCTGAGACGACCACGCCATCGAAACCCAAGTCACCACGCAGCAAGTCGGTCAGAATAGCAGGCGAGGCAGCCACAAGCTCGCCATCCACTTCCGGGTAGGCATTCATCATCGATTTGAGACCGGCCTGCTTGATGGCCGCTTCGAAGGGCATCAGGTACACTTCGCGCAACGTACGCGCGCCCATCTCAACAGGCGCACAGTTCAGGCCACCATTGGAAAAGCTATGCCCGACGAAATGTTTACCGGTTGCCAGCAAACCCTGTGTCAGAGTCTCGCCTTGGAGACCGCGCACATAAGCGACCCCAAATTGAGTCACCAAGAAGGGATCCTCACCAAAGGTCTCCTCGATGCGCCCCCAGCGTGGATCGCGTCCAATGTCGAGGACCGGGCCCAATCCCTGTCGGGCACCTACCGCCAACATTTGGCGTCGAATCTCGCCCGTCATTCGTTCGGCGAGAGCCGTGTTCCAGGTGCTGGCCAGGCCGATCATCTGAGGAAAAATTGTTCCGCCCAACGCCATATATCCGGAGCAGCATTCTTCATGCAGAATAGCAGGGATGCCCAAACGGGTCTGGTGGACCAGAAAACGCTGAATCTCGTTGCCGGCGCGAGCAGCATCCAGGGGAACAAGTGTACTCGAACCGCCGACGCGAGAAATCTGGCCGACTCCTTCGGAGAGTAATGCCTTCATTTTTTCAAGCGACGGTTTTTGCTTCTCCTGCAACTCGTTGAACCAGAACGAGATTAACTGCGCCAATTTTTCGTCCAGTGTCATCCGCGCCAGCAAATCCTGTGAGCGCACCGCCGTCGGGCGGGCCGGATCGAGATAAAGAGGCCGAGCTTGAGTGGTTTCCATGCAATAGGTTCCTTAGAAATGCTAGACAAAGTAGAATGACATTACTCGAATGCATCATCCCCTGCCAAAAAACAACAAGGAAGTCAGCAGTTAAGGGGCTTCTGTTAAAGGCGAGGCACGCCCCTGTGCCCAAGTAATCTCTCCGGCGTGACCTATAAGAATCTCAAATTAAAGCCTTTCAGCCAGGAAGTTAGCCGTCGAACGCGCTGACCACAGAAGCCCTCAATTCGCTTATCGATCAAGGCAGAACGATTGTTTTTATGCCCATCACGGGCATGCTATATCGATAGTATTTTTAAATCGGATGAAAGGATCAAGCGTCTATCAATGACTGCTCAACGGACGCCCAGTAAAACTTCGACGGTCAACTGATCCAGACGCTCATATTTCAACCCACGCTGTCCCAACTTGACCCGATCGAAGTGATACGCCCGCAGGTTGTCTGCTTTTTGGGAGGTATATTTTCCGACATAGGCGGCCAGGGTACCATCGTCTGCATTGATCTCTGCCAACAAAGCCTGGATGTCTGCATCCGCATTCCAACGAGCCGCCTTCTCTTTCAAGATTAAATACGTGCGCATACAACCACGAGCAAAATCCTTGACCCCATCGTAGTCTTCTGTGCGATAGGCATGCGCATCGAAATGCCGGCTGCCGTTATAACCACTCTCTTCCAGAAGTTTGACCAAAAAGAAAGCGCTCTTTAAGTTGACCGCGCCAAAGCGGAAATCTTGATCATAACGTCCAAAGGCCTGGTCGTTCAAATCGATATGGAACAACTTGCCAGCGTCCAGCGCTTGCGCCACACCGTGAGTGAAGTTCAGCCCGGCCATGTGTTCGTGCGCTACCTCGGGATTGACACCCACCATTTCGGGATGGTCGAGGGTTTGGATGAATGCCAGCATGTGCCCGGTTGTGGCATTATACATATCGCCGCGCGGCTCGTTAGGTTTGGCTTCCAGGGCAAATTTCAAATCATACTTTTTATCCAAGGCATACTCACACAGGAAATTCATGGCTTCACGTGTGCGTTTGATGGCGGTCAGCGGATCTTTGGCAGCATCCGTTTCGGTGCCTTCCCGCCCGCCCCAGAATACGTAAACCCGGGCGCCTACCTCGACACCCAGGTCGATGGCGTTCATGGTTTTCTGCAAGGCATAAGCCCGCACACTGGGATCATTGGATGTAAAAGCGCCGTCTTTGAAAGCCGGATCGGTAAACAGGTTGGTGGTTGCCATGGGGACGACTAACCCGGTGTCGCTAAGAGCTTTCTTGAATTCTTTTAGGATACGGTCTCGCTCGGCGGGGGTTGCATCAATGGGAATCAAGTCGTTGTCGTGGAAGTTGACGCCATAAGCGCCAACTTCGCCCAATAGATGGACCAGTTCCGCAGGTGTTTTGGGGTCACGAACAGGACTGCCAAACGGATCGCGGCCAATGTTGCCAACGGTCCATAAACCAAAAGTGAATTTGTGTTCGGGCTTGGGTGTATAGTCAGGCATGAGAAGACTCCTTATGAAGGTAGAAAACCCACAGGCCGGGCCAAATCACCCCAATCTTACGAAGAAACCTGTGAGATGTTTCTGGATTAGTGTACTCGATCCGGACAAAATCTATGATTTGTGCTTGGATGGCATTCTCCTACTGACAACACTTACACTTGTTTATCCAGATGAGGCACAACATGAATTGTACACTTGCTTGCATTCTTCTGCATCGCGAGAAGGTCAAAGTGTAAATTTTGCTCATGAAGCAAATTAAAGCTTGTAAAACTTGTCCGGTTGGGAGAAGACTCAATGGCAGAACGACTGTGAAAAAGCAGGCATCCACTTCACCGCCCAAAGAGTCAGAATAAGCAATCGGGTGGAGCGCAACGCGCTGTCACTTCGGGCGCGATACGTTCATCCTTTGAGTGCTCCTGCCACCAGCCCTGAGACGATCTGACGTTCAGCGAGCAAGTAAAACAGGACAGCCGGAATGGCAGAGAGGGCTACGAAGGCCGACACTAAAGCCAGGTCGGACCCATATTGGCCTTGGAATTGCATAGTACCCAGCGGCAGCGTGTAAAACTTGTCGCTATTCAGGACAATCAGCGGGGTGAGCAGGTCATTCCAACTGACGATCATGGTCAGCGCGGCAACTGCCCCCAGCGCTGGACGCGCCAGTGGGAGCAGAATACGCCAAAAAAAGTCGAAGGCTGTACAGCCGTCAATATAAGCGGCATCCTGCAATTCGGTGGGAATCGCCGCAAAGAATCCGCGCAGGATGAAAATGTTAAGGGATATCTGAAATGCAGCCTGCACCAGGATAACACCCCACAGATTATCGAGCAACCCCATTTGTCGCAGCACAAAGTAGACCGGCAGAATCGCAATATTGATTGGAAACATCAAGCCTACCATCAAAAGATTAAAAATCAATCTTTTGCCACGAAAATTCATGCGGGCAAATACAAAGGCAGCCAAGCTACATACCACGAGCACACTACCAGTCACTACTGCTCCAACAAAGAGGCTGTTGCGTAGCTGAAGCCAAAATGACGACTCTTCCAATATGGTTTGGATATTTTCCCAGCGAGGTGGGATCGGGAGCGTATAAGGATGGGTCATGAACTCGCCGCGCGTCTTGAGCCCGGCAAAAATCAACATAACGACCGGCACCAAGACAAGCACTGCCGCAAAAATCAGGGCAGCGTACTGGAAGACTCTGGGGAGAACTCGTCGAAGAGGACGAGAGCGGTGCGAAGAAGATATCGGTATGGTCGTCATAGTGATCCTTTCTCGTGCCGCAACTTTATGAAAGTGGAAAGCGCAAGGCCTGTTTTTCGGGAAAGAAATCCAGAACGCAACCCTACAATAAAGGAAGTTGCGGTACTAGAGGCCACTCAAATAATCAGGCCGACGTGACAATTGCAAATAGACCAGCGAAAAGACCAGGCAAAGCAGGAACATGTAGACAGCCACTGCAGAGCCATATCCCAATTGGAAGCGAATAAAGCCAAAGCGGTACATATAAGTTGCCATCACCTCGCTGGCATTGACCGGGCCCCCCTTGGTCATGATCCAAACCAAAATGAACTGTTGGAGTGACCCCAGGACAGACAGATAAACCGTGGTGCGAATGGTGCTGCCCAGCAGGGGCAGGGTAATGTAAAAGAAGTTCTGAAACGAACTCGCGCCATCGATACGCGCAGCTTCTTCGATTTCGGTTGGGATATTTTGTAACCCGGCCAGATACAACAGCATGTGGAACCCAAAAAACTTCCAGGTCAGCGCCACAAAGATGGACATCAACACAATATGAGGATCAGCCAGCCAGAGAATCGGTTTGAGCCCTGGCAAAAGCACCAACAACGCATTGAGAAAACCGCGCGAAGGATCGGGATTATACAGGCTCAACCACATGATGGCTGTAATCACTTCAGAAAGCACGTAAGGCATGAAAAAAATTGTGCGAAAAAAGCCGCGTCCGGGCAAGTCACGCCCTACCAAAACCGCCAAGACCAATGCTAATGGCAATTGTAGAACCAGAGAAAAGACAATGATTAGAAGGCCGTTTTTGAGTGCAGTAATAAATACCTGGTCGGCCAAGATGTCCACGAAATTTTTCAGGCCGACGAAATCCACTGCAGGGCCGAAGCCCTTCCAGTCAAAAAGGCTGTAGTAAATGGATTGGAAAATGGGATAGATAACAAAAATAAGAAAAAGTACAACCGCGGGCAACAGGAATAAAGCAATTGTCAGATTATCTTGGATGCGGCGGGAAGAAATAGTCCGCTGCCCCAGCTTCAAACCATCCTCACCAATCGATGCAATCTTCATAAAGGAGGATCTCCTAACAACTCGCCTATTGTATATGCGGGGATCGTTTTCTCACGATCCCGATCCCCGCCCCACGTAAAGGAAGCAAGCTTATTTCAGTTCTTGCTTGGCCGAGTCTTCCAACGCTTGAGCGACTTGTTCAGGCGTCATGGTGCCAGCAAAGAGACCCTGAACGTTGTCGTTGATGACAGAGCCCATCGCCGGCGGCAGATACTGATCGTAGTACAACTGGAAGTATTGCGCAGCCGCTGCACCCTTCTGAACGGCCAGGAGATTGGGGTCGGTCAGGCCAGCCTCACCGCCCTTGACGACCGGCACATTCATACCGATTTGCGCCATTTGCACCTGCGATTCCGGACGGCTCAGGTATTTCACAAAATCCACAGCCCCCGGCGGAGCGTTCTTGCCGATGGCAAAGCCGTTCCCGCCGCCAAGTGCATCGGTAGGGGCGCCAGCGCCACCCTCTACCATCGGGAAGGGGAACCAGCCAAGGCTGTCGCCGATGCCTTTTTTGCTCTCGCTGTTGGCAGCTTCAACACCCGGATCCCACTGCCCCATCAATTGCATGGCAGCCTGTCCATTGCCCATCAAGGCAGCTGCATCGTTTTGCGTCGCATTTAGGTAGCCAGCCTGGAAGGGCTGCATATCAATCAGTTGTTTGAGCGTTGTCCCTGCATCCACAAAGGGTTGATCGGTGAAAGCACCCTTGCGACTGGCAGCAGCATCGAAGGCAGCCTGTCCGCCAATACGCACGGCCATATATTCCCACCAGAAGGCACCGGGCCATTTATCGCCCTCGGCCAGTGCAATGGGCGTAATGCCAGCCGCTTTAAGTTTGGTGATGTCGGCCAGGAAATCGGTCCAGGTTGTCGGCGGCGCGTCGATGCCTGCCTGGGAGAACAGGTCTTTGTTGTAGAAGAAGCCAACCATGCCCATATCCCACGGCACGCCGTAGTTCTTTCCTTCATAGGCGTAGACACCCAATGCACCGGGCGAGAAGGTGTTGCGCCAGGCGCTATTGTTTGCATCGAGTTCAGGGGTAATATCTTGCAACAAGCCAGCGTCCGCGTA
Organism: Anaerolineales bacterium; assembly: GCA_046704785.1. Lineage (GTDB taxonomy): Bacteria > Chloroflexota > Anaerolineae > Anaerolineales > Villigracilaceae > JBJKRF01. The sequence continues at coordinate 30,923 of JBJKRF010000036.1, forward strand.
TTGGTTCATCACGCCGCCGCCCCAGCTCTGGAAGATATCCGGTGGCTCACCGGACTGCATCACAGTGGTCAGCTTGGTCTTGAAAGCTTCATTATCCAACACCGTGATCTCAATGTTCACATTGGGATGCATAGCCATGTACTCGTCGGCGAACTTTTGAAAGAGTGCCTTTTGATCGTCAGCGGTTGAGATATGCCACCAAGTGATCGTAACCTTCTGGGCATCTGTCGCTGTCGGTGGCGCCGACGTATCAGTAGGTGCAGCCGCTGCAGCTGTGGTCGGTTGCGGCGTAGGGGTAGCAGCCGTACCACAAGCTGACAATAAAAATGAGGCGATCAGCAATATACTGACCAGAAATAAAAGTTTGCGCAGCATCAGGGTTTTCTCCTTCCTTGAAAATACAAATTGGTATTGCGATTGAAACAAGTTAAAACGCAGGTAAGCTTGGGTCTGTTCTCTTTATCGATGCCACCTCCTTTTGAGAAAAAGGGGTATTTGGCGGACCGAATAAACTCGTATAAAGACTAAGTCTATGAAGCCTGCAGGGGTTGGCATGAGTCGCGCAGAACGAGCTCGGTTGGTAATTCAATCCGCTCGGCCTTTCGTTCAGGCTGCCGAAGCAAGTCAAGCAGCATTTGTGTTGCGACACGCCCCATCTTCTCCAACGGTTGCTTGACGGTGGTCAGGGCAGGGCGAACCAGCGCTGCCTGGGGAATATCATCGAAACCAATTACAGAAACGTCACCGGGCACACGCAAGCCGCGATTACGAATAGCATCCATTACACCCATCGCCATGACATCATTCGAAGCGAAGATAGCTGTCGGTGGATTGGGCAAATCAAGCAATACAGAGGCGCCTGCATAGCCGTCCGGCTGGAAAAAAGTTCCTTCATAAATCAGTTCGGGCACATCTTGGATATGATAGGTACGCAACGCAGAACGATATCCATCCAGGCGGTCTACGGCACACCCCAGGTCCATGGAACCTGTAATAAAGCCGATACGTGTATGTCCTAATTTGACGAGATACTCTGTCGCGTTGTAGGCGCCCTGCCAATTCGTTGCACCCACTGCTGGGCAATCACGCCCCGTCCCTTGATGGTCGATCAAGACGAAGGGGAAATTCTGATTCGTCAACGTGCCGATATAATCTGCCGGGCTGCGGGGTAAGACAAGCAACAGACCGTCTACCATACCTTTCGCCAGGTCCGTGACGTAATTCGCCTCTTTACTCGCGGTACGATGCGTGGTATAGAGGATCAGGTCGAGGCTGGTGAGGCTTAATTCTGTATCAATGCCCCGGATAATTTCTCCGATGTAGCCTGTTCCCAAATCGGGGACGAGCACACCGATCATGTTCGACTTGCCCCCGGCGAGGCTACGCGCCTGACGGTTCGCAACAAAGCCCAAATGCTGCATTGCGTCCAAAACGCGTTGACGCGTCTCTGCCTTGACATGGACGTCATTATTAATGACTCTGGAAACAGTTCCAAACGATACGCCAGCTTTAGTGGCAACATCAATGATTGTTACTTTAGGAGTTGGATTCTTGTTCATAGTATGTAAGCGCTTACACAGAATTTTATTTTTTATGCCCCTTCATCCCTGATACAGGAAAAAATCTCCGTTTCCAGAGATAAAAGGGCACATACACGTGTGAAATAGTCCCAAATTTTAGCAAACGCCCATCAAGAGACCGCTTTCCATTGGCCCGGATTTGGAAGCGTTTACATAAAAAAATAATAGCATTAATAAAAGGGGGAGTCAAGCGCTTTGGGAAACTCCTTTTGAAAGACAAGTACCGCAACTTCCTTAAGTTGTAGGGTTGCATTCTGAATTTCTTCTCTGAAAAACAGGTCTTGCGCTTTCCACTTTCATCAAGTTGCGGCACAAGGATGATTAAAAGCAAGATGCCTTCTACGAGAATATCGTAGAAGGCATCTTGCTTTTATATCGATGATCAGCGGGAACTAAGCAACCTCGATGACAGCGCCAGCCTCTTCCAGTTTCTTCTTGGCGTCCATCGCGGCGTCTTTACCGACCGCCGAAAGGACCTTGCCGCCGGCGGTCTCAGCCAAAGTCTTGGCCTCGCCAAGCCCCAGGCTGGTCAAGGTGCGAATCACCTTGATAACCTCGATCTTCTTGGGGCCGGTTTCCTTAATCACAACGTCGAATTCGGTCTTTTCTTCCACCGGCTCAGCCGCGCCAGCAGCCGGAGCACCGGCAGCAGCTACCGCCACAGGTGCTGCCGCAGAAACACCCCATTTTTCTTCGAGCGCTTTGACGAGATCAGCAGCTTCCAACACGGAAAGCTTACTCAGTTCATCAACCAATTTTTCAATATTTGCAGCCATCGTTCAGGAACTCCTTATCAACAGAGAAAAGTATCTTCTCAAAGCTCAGGCAATGGTGAAGCTCATGTCGCGCCATCCAGATCATACTCTTTGATGCATGACACGTCTCATTTCCTGATCGCGTGAGATGATTTATAGTGAATTCATATTCAACAATCGAACATGCACAACAAACAAGGCTTACGCACTTGCCGCAGCCTGATCGGCATAGGCTTTGAAAACAGTCGCCAACGAACGCGCAGGCTCGGCAATTGTGCGAACCAGTTTGCCAGCGGGTGCTTGTAATACACCCAGCAATTGAGAACGCACAACAGGCAAAGGTGGAAGTTCGGCAAGTGCTTTCACTTGAGCGGCATCCATAATCTGCTTATTCAGGAAACCGCCTTTGACTTTTACGAACTCACTCCCTTTGGTCGCCTCGTTCAGCGCCTTCGCAGTTGCAGCAGCATCATCAAAAGCAAACGTGATTGCCGTACTCTTTTCGAAGTAGCCAGCCGGTGTTCCCATCTCGCCGGCCTCGAAAACACGGCGGGCCAGCGTGTTTTTGACGATGTGAAATTCACCGCCACTTTCACGGACTTTCGCACGAATTGCATCAAGATGTTGCACAGTGACACCGGTATATTCGACCAAGATCACGGCCTGACTGCGCTCCAACCAGTCTTTGTACTGAGCAAGTACTTCATCTTTCTTTTGTCTCGAGATAGCCAAAGCTTTTACCTCCTTTCTTAAAAAGTCTTTGCCTGACAAACACCAGGCAAAGACTTTTCCCAAGCAGGGCGGTGGGTTTCTAGCCCACCGGGAGATTTACTCTCAGTCTTCACCTGAGCGGGAGATTAAGTCCTTTAGTGGACACCCGCCGTCATGGGCGAAGTTGTTTGTCAGTTCATAAACGAGTAATTTACCCGATCACCTCAATCGACTGAGCAACGTTCGGATCAACCTTCACACCAGGCCCCATCGTGGCAACAACCGTGATGCTCCTGACGTAGTTTCCCTTTGCAGCAGACGGACGGGCTTTACGAATAGCGTCCATCAGCGCCGCAAAATTTTCGTACAGCTTGTTATCATCGAAAGACACTTTACCGATCTGAACATGGATATTGGCGGTCTTGTCGAGACGGAACTCAACACGTCCGGCTTTTGCCTCATTAATAGCCCGTGCCATATCTTCTGCCGGAACAACGGTACCTGCTTTCGGGTTCGGCATTAAACCACGCGGGCCAAGGACACGGCCCAAACGTCCGACTTTTCCCATCAAATCGGGAGTCGCTATCGCCACATCGAAATCCAACCAGCCTCCCTGAACCTTGTTGAAGGTTTCGTCATCGTCGATCACGACATCCGCACCGGCATTGCGAGCTTCTGTGGCAGCCTCGCCTTGCGCAAAGACCGCAACGCGAACAGCTTTTCCCAACCCGTGTGGCAGCACGACGACATCCCGCACTTGCTGATCAGCCTGACGCGGGTCCAATCCCATGCGCATGTGGACTTCGACCGTCGCATCAAAATTAGCGTATGACGTTTCCTTCACCACTTTGATGGCTTCCTGTGGGGAATGACGTTCTTCGAGATTATATTTGGCCAGAGCAGCCTGGTACTTTTTTCCGTGTTTTGCCATTATTTCCTCCGTGGTGCAAACGGACCCTCTACGAGAATCCTCCCACCAGAATTAATCAACAATCGAAACGCCCATCGAACGGGCGGTCCCTTCGATTTGTTTCATCGCCCCTTCGACATCGATCGCGTTCAGGTCTTTCATCTTGGCTTCAGCGATCTGCTTCACCTGTGCCTGCGTGAGCTTTCCGACCTTTTCTTTATTCGGCACCGAGGAGCCTTTATCGAGGCCCGCAGCTTTGCGAATCAGGAAGGACGCCGGCGGAGTCTTCAGGATAAAGGTGAAAGACCCGTCGGTGTAGACGGTGATTTCAGCCGGGAGCAACTCACCCGGTCGATTGGACGTGCGTGCATTGTAATCCTTACAGAAGGCCATGATGTTGATACCATGGCCTGCCAATGCCGGGCCAACCGGCGGCGCCGGATTTGCCTTTCCAGCTTCCAACTGGAGACGAACAATTGCCTTGATTTTCTTCATGCTTTCAGCACTCCTTTGTGGTTATAACGGGTGATTTGGGGGGCACCCTCCCACGTTTCAGGCGATAGTTGCCTGTTACGCTTTCTCTACTTGCAAAAAGTCGAGTTCGACGGGCGTCTCACGCCCGAAGAAACTGACCATCACGCGCACCTTGTTCCGCTCGATGTCGATCTCAGAAACCACGCCACGGAAGTCGTTGAAGGGGCCATCAATGATGCGAACACGTTCACCAACTTTGAAGGTGACCTTGACGGTTGGCACTTCCGCTTCCATGCGCTTGATAATTTGATTTACCTCTTCTGGGCGCAATGGCGTGGGCGTCGTGCCCATGCCGACAAAGCCGGTCACGCCGGGAGTATTCCGAACAACATACCATGACTCTTCTGTCAGGATCATGTTGACCAGCACATATCCCGGAAAGATATGGCGTTCCACCACGCGTCGCTTGCCGTCGCGCACTTCGATCTCTTCCTGCGTAGGGACGACGACATCGAAAATCTTATCCTTCATGCCCATCGTCTCGATACGTTGTTCGAGGTTATAACGAACCTTATTCTCGTAGCCGGAATAACAGTGAAGAACGTACCACGCAGGCTCGTCGGGAGACTGATCGGGGGACGAGTCGTAAGACCCGGATGTCAAATCCTCGGCATCCGTCAAAGGAGACTCATCCTCAGGGCGCTCCTCGTCATTCATGCGATCATATTCTTCGGGTCCGTTCGTACTCATCCGACAATCTCAACTTTCCAAGGTTAAAGGCCCAAGACGACGTTCAATAAAGACGCGCCGCCCGAATCGATCGCGCCCAAAAAAGCACTCGTCGCGATCAACACTACAATTACAATTAGGGTCAGATTCCACGTCTCTTCCCGAGTTGGCCAACTAACCTTTCGTAGTTCGCCGATCGTTTCGCGGTAATAACGAACGATTGCATTTGGTTTTTTTTCTCTTCTATCGGCCAACGTACACTCCTTCGACTGCGGCTAAGACGCTGTCTTCACCTTCAGCGCATGTTCAAAGAAGACGGAGACAGCGTCGTTTTGATATAGCAGGCCAGGCAGGACTTGAACCCACAACCACTCGTTTTGGAGACGAGAGCTCTACCAAATTGAGCTACTGGCCTATGACTCATGCCGAGTTTCAAATGTCACGTGTGCCCCAAGAAAGAGTGCAACACGTGACACCGAAACTGACACTCGTTTACTTGGTTTCGCGGTGCAACGTATGCTTCCGGCAACGTGGACAATACTTATTGAACTCGAGCCGGTTCGGATCGTTGCGGCGATTCTTCTCTGTTGTGTAGTTCCGCTCTTTACAATCACTGCATTGCAGTGTAATAACTGGGCGGATATCTTTCTTCTTAGAAGCCATTCTTCCCTGACTTTCAGAATCTATTCGATGATTTTGGTGATGACGCCTGCGCCAACGGTCAGGCCGCCTTCACGAATAGCGAACTTCGAGCCTTGTTCCAACGCCACCGGCACGATCAACTCCACCGTCAGGTTCACGTTGTCTCCA
>JBJKRF010000037.1:0-94017 GCA_046704785.1 Anaerolineales bacterium
CAAGGTTATGTGGCCTTGAAATCGCTCATTGACACTGCAGCTCTCACCGGTGGCACTCCTTTCGCCATTATTCAAAATCTGTTCGGAACTCCCTCACTTCCCTTGCGGGCGTGAGTAGATACATAATTCGGGCATCCAACTCAGCAGAGGAAAAGTATGACTCAGAATGTCATCCGCGTGGTAGGCGCGCGTGAACACAACCTGAAGAATGTCACCGTCGAGATTCCGCGCGACAAGCTGGTAGTTATTACCGGGCTATCCGGCTCCGGCAAATCCTCCCTGGCGTTCGACACTATCTTTGCCGAGGGGCAGCGTCGCTACGTCGAGTCGCTTTCAGCTTATGCGCGCCAGTTCATCGGGCAGATGGACAAACCCGACGTAGACTACATCGAAGGCTTATCCCCCGCCGTCTCCATCGACCAGAAATCGACCTCTCACAATCCCCGTTCGACGGTGGGCACCGTCACCGAGATTTACGACTACCTGCGTCTGCTCTATGCGCGCGTGGGCATTCCGCATTGTCCCGTTTGCGGCAAAGAAGTAGTCAAACAGTCGGCGCAGGAAATCGTTGACGCGGTGGAAGCCCTGCCGGAGAAGACCCGTATCCTGCTACTGGCCCCCGTCGTGCGAGGACGCAAAGGTACCTATCAGGCCGTCTTCGAAGAGATTCGCAAAGCCGGATTCGTGCGTGCGCGCGTAGACGGCACGATCCACAGCCTGGACGACGAGATCGAACTGGACCGCTACAAACAACACAACATCGATGCCGTGGTCGATCGTCTGGTAATTTCTCACGACGGTACGGAGGACGACAAGCGCGCCGCCCGCACCCGCCTGACGGACTCGGTCGAAACGGCGCTCAAGTTCGGGGAAGGATATGTAACGGTACAGATCATCCCAGCAGCCGCACTATCAGAAAAAGGGGACGGGAGCGAGAACCTGGGAACCGACCTGTACTTCTCCGAGAACTTTGCCTGCCCCGAGCACGGCACCACCATCATGGAGATCGAACCGCGCACCTTTTCATTCAACACACCGCACGGCGCCTGTCCTGATTGCCAGGGACTCGGCTCGAAGCAGGAGATCGACCCGGAGCGGGTCGTCGACTCGGAAAAGTCGCTGGCCGACGGCGCACTGATCGCCATGGAGTGGAACAACGTCCGCGAGGAAACCGGCTACTACTGGCAAATGCTCGAAGCGATGGCATTCCACTTCCACATCGACCTCGACAAACCTTTCGGCGAACTGCCGGAAGAAAAGCAACAGTTGGTGCTGTACGGCACGAACGGTGAAAAAGTGCGCGTGCATTACCGCAACCGCGACGGGCGCTCTGCCACCTTCGATGCCGCCTTCGAAGGCGTGATCGGCAACCTTCAGCGCCGTTACCGTGAAACCGGCTCAGAATATATTCGCGCCAAAATCAGCGAATACATGACTGACCGTCCCTGCCCCACCTGCAACGGCAAACGCCTGCGTCCCGAGGCACTGGCCGTCACCGTCGGCGAGGTCAATATTCTACAGATCACCGAATGGCCAATCAACCAATCCCTGGCGTGGGCCCAAAAGCTGGCCGGGGAAAAATCTCCGCTGAATGCCCGCCAGCGCGCCATTTCCGACCGCATCCTGAAAGAGATCATCTCACGCCTGGGCTTTTTGGTAGACGTCGGCCTGGACTACCTGACGCTGCATCGCTCGGCCAGTACGCTTTCGGGGGGAGAAGCGCAGCGCATCCGCCTGGCAACGCAGGTCGGCTCACGGCTGGTCGGCGTCCTGTATGTGCTGGACGAACCGTCCATTGGCCTGCACCCGCGCGACAACGACCGCCTGCTGAATACGCTGCGCGGCCTGCGCGACCTGGGCAACACCGTGCTGGTTGTCGAACACGATGACGAGACCATCCGTACCGCGGACTGGGTTATCGACCTCGGTCCGGCGGCTGGCGCGCACGGCGGCCAGATCATTGCCGAAGGCACCCCGCAAGACATTATCAAACATCCCAAGTCATTGACCGGCGCGTACCTTTCGGGGCGCAAGCATGTGCCCGTTCCCAAAGAGCGGCGCAAAGGCAACGGCAAGGCCCTGACCATCGTCGGCGCCAAAGCCAACAACCTGAAAAACCTGAACGTACGCATTCCGCTTGGCCTGCTGGTGTGCATCACCGGCGTCAGCGGTTCCGGAAAATCTACCTTGATGACGGACGTGCTGTACAACGCGCTGGCGGCGCAACTGATGGGCACCCATACGCAGGCCGGAGAGCACGAACGCATCGAAGGGCTCGAATACCTGGACAAGATCATCGACATCGACCAATCGCCGATTGGACGTACGCCGCGCTCGAACCCCGGAACGTACACCGGCCTGTTCGACGAGATTCGCAAGCTGTTTGCGGAGTTGCCCGAAAGCAAGGTGCGCGGCTACAAACCCGGACGGTTCTCTTTTAACGTGCACGGCGGACGTTGTGAGGCCTGCCAGGGCCAGGGCATGTTGCGTATCGAAATGCAGTTCCTGCCCGATATTTATGTGCCGTGCGATGTGTGCCACGGCTCCCGCTTCAACCGCGAGACGTTACAGGTGCACTTCAAGGGCAAATCCATCGCCGACGTGTTGGACACGACCGTCGAGGAAGGCGTCGAACTGTTCTCCGCTTTTCCGAACATGATGAGCAAGCTGCAGCTTTTGCAGGAAGTCGGCCTCGGCTACGTCAAAATCGGGCAACCGGCGACCACGCTGTCGGGTGGGGAGGCGCAGCGTGTCAAACTCGCCAAGGAACTTTCCCGTCGGGCTACGGGTCGCACCCTCTACGTGCTGGATGAACCTTCCGTGGGATTGCACGCCGCTGACGTCCACAAGCTGATCGAAGTTCTGCAACGGCTGGTGGATACCGGCAACTCAGTGCTCATCATCGAGCACAATCCCGACATCATCAAAACTGCCGACTGGATCATCGACCTGGGGCCCGAAGGCGGCGACCGCGGTGGGACGCTGGTTGCCGAGGGCACCCCGGAAGAACTTTGCAGGGTGGAAACATCTTATACTGGCCAATTTCTCAAGGAATATTTGAAGCACTATTCAGCACAGAAAGCGTAAAACCTTTCTTCTCTGGCACGCTATTCGCCTGCTTTCCCAAAACGCCTGGCATCGTCCATTGGGAATCTGCGAGATGAAGCGGATTTGCGGGGGTGTACAATGCCATTGGTGAACATCCAAAAGAAGCACCCATTTTTTGACTGTTTTCAGGTAGAATAAATGCAGTTGTCCGCGGGGGCACTTTCCCCGGCCCTACCAACTGAGGAAATAGAATGCTCAATAAAAAACCTTCTACTGTCATTTCTTCGTACAAACGACGCCAACGGACCGGCCCATTCATTATCTGGGGCATTGTTGCGGTTCTGGTCCTTGCCGGCCTGATCATTTCACTGATTTGGCTGTTCGGCCAGAACGGTCCGGCGCAGACCTTTTTTGCAACCGCAACGCCAACACCGACCATGACGTTCACACCCACCGTAACACCCACCCTGACAGATACGCCCACCGACACGCCGGTCCCGACCGAGACGCTGACCCCAACCGCCTCGGCGCCGTTCGAATATTCCGTCGAAGACGGCGACACCCTGACAAGCATCGTCCAGAAATTCAACCTGGGCAATGACGGTATTCCTTTGATCCTGTTTTTGAATCCTTACGATTCAAACACAGGGAACGGGATCGACCCCTCGACGCTGATCATCTCCGTGGGCCAGAAAATCACCATTCCCAATCCCGGTATGCCGCTCCCCACCGACACGCCCTTCCCAACCGGCATGCCAGTTGGCACCAAGGTGACGTACACCGTAAAGGCCGGTGATACCCTGGCATCCATCGCTTCGAAATTCAATTCGACGGTCGACGACATCCTCAAGCAGAACAACCTGACCGATTCGAATACGATCTACGTCAGCCAACAGCTTGTTGTGCGCGTCAACCTGGTTACGCCGACGCCGACCAAACCCCCGACGATCACGCCCGGCCCCTCGGTGACGCCGTCTTCACCCTTCACGGCGACTCCTGTCGGAGCCAATCCGGTGCCGACGGATACACCCAGTTCCTGATTTGGGCTGGACAAATCAATCGCTCTCGTGTAGAATTTAGCCCCGCTGTAACCGGATTCTTTTGGAGGAAGTACTTTGGCTAATATCAAGTCTCAAATCAAACGCAATCGTCAGAACGAAAAACGTCGCCTGCGTAACCGCGGCTACCGTGGTGCTGCCCGTGCCGCTATCCGCGAAGCGCGCGCTGCTTTCGATGCTGATAACGTGGAAAACGCCAAGGAGGCTGTCCAACTGGCGATCAGTCGTCTGGACAAAGCCGCCGAAAAAGGTGTCCTCCACAAGAACAATGCCGCACGCCGCAAGAGTCGCCTGATGAAAAGACTCGCAGCGGCAGAAAACAAGGCGTAACCTTTCCGTATAGATTCGTTCGTCGAAGCGGGAGCACCGTTTAAAACGGGCGTTCCCGCTTTTTGTTTTTAAGCCGGCGGATAGGGTTTCAAGGATGAAAAATGAAATTCCCCAACAGCATACGATATTTCAACAAACATGTTCTCAACCGGATAACGGGCAAAATTGCGCGTTCGTCCTGGGGTTCCTTTTGCATCGTCCATCACGTTGGACGGCACAGCGGCAAACCTTACGAGACTACAATTATGGCCTTTCCAATGGACAACGGGTTCGCGGTCGCTCTGACCTATGGCCCCGACGTCGACTGGTTTCGCAATGTATCGGCAGCCGGACAATGCCAAATTCTATGGCACCGAAACGAATATGAGATTCGGAAAATCGAGCCCATGGATGTAGAGACGGCGCTCCCTCACTTCCCGCGATTCGAACAAATGATATTACGATTGGTCGGCGTTCAGAATTTTGTGAGAATGATCTATCAATCGGACCGCTCAAAATAATAGGGGCCTTTTGAATCATTCAAATCAGTGGATGAAGCAGACATGGGACCGCCATCCGCACGCCCATCACGGCCATTCGCTTTCGCAATGATATAATCCGACCATTAAATTCGGCCCTACCCATCCATGTCACTCCACGCCCTTTCCAGGGTCCAAATTTCCGTCATAGGTGAAGCATGTTCGAGCAGGAACAACAAACCATCGAAGCAAAAATCAAGGCCTTCTGCGCGCAAAGCGGAATTACACTGGCCGAATTGAAATGGCAGCCTATTCCCTTCAGCGGGGAATGGGGAATCGCCACCTCGTTTTTTCAGACCGCCGCAGACGAAACCAGGGCCGGGCGCGGGAAAGGCTTGCCGGTGCCGTTCCGCGCTCAGGAAATCGCCGAACAGGTCAGGGCGCAGATCGGAGCGGTTCCTGGCATCAGCCATGTCGAGGCGGTGAAAGGCTATCTCAATTTATACTTCTCCACGGCAGAATATGCCTCCCGCGTGGTCAACACCGTTTTGGAGCAGGATTCCCGCTTTGGGGCCGGCGCAGCCAAAGGGGAACGCGTCATGGTGGAATATGCCCAACCCAACACGCACCATTCCTTCCACATCGGGCATGCGCGCAATACCATCCTGGGCGAGGCGCTGGCGCGTATCGCCGCGTTCGCCGGCTTCGACACCGTCCGGGCCTCGTATCCCGGCGACATCGGCCTGGGCGTCATCACCGTCTTGTGGGCTTACGACAAGTTCTATCGTGGCCAGGAGCCGCAGGGCGTCCACGAGCGCGGACGGTGGCTCCTGAAGATCTACGCCGAAGCGACGAAACTGCTGGAATCCAAAGAGAATGAGAGCGCCGCACAAAAAGCGCAACGCGAGGCCTATGACGCCGAACGGCGCGAGATGTATCAAAAATGGGACGCCGGCGACCCACAAGTGCGCGCGCTCTGGTTGGAAACGCGCGAATGGAGCCTGACCGAGCTGCGTGACATTTTAGCGCTGCTCGATGTGAAGATCGACGTATGGTTCTTCGAAAGCGAAGTGGACGAACCGTCCAAGGCCATCGTGGAGGAGTTGGTCGAGCGTGGCATCGCCACAGACGAACGCCCCGAAGGCGGCGCCGTGATCGTCAAGATCGACGAACGCCTGGGCCTGACCAAAGAAAAATACCGCACCGCCGTCATTCTGCGCTCAGACGGCACCACCCTCTACCTGACGAAAGACCTGGCTCTGGCGAGGGTAAAATTCGACGAATACCACGTAGACCGCTCGATCTACGTGGTGGATAACCGTCAGAGCTTGCACTTTCAGCAAGCCTTCAAGATTCTGGAACTGTGGGGCTTTCCGCAAGCCGAGAAGTGTTTCCACCTGGCCTACGGATTTGTGACCCTGCCGGAGGGCGCCATGTCGGCCCGGCGCGGGCGCGTTGCATTGTTCAAAGAAGTCTACGATGAGGCCATCCAACGCGCGCTGGCGGTGATCGCCGAGAAAAACCCAAACATGCCGGAAAGCGAACGTCCGAACGTGGCCCAAAAGATCGGCTTGGGTGCGTTGGCCTATTCGATGCTTTCGGTAGACAACAACAAAGACATCGTCTTCGACATCGACGAGGCGCTCAATTTCGACGGCCATACCGCGCCGTATATCCAGAACGCCTACGTACGGGCCAATAGCATTTTGAAGAAATCGGGGATGCTACCACAATCAGCCAGTTATGATTTCACGTTATCTGACCATGAGATCGAGCTTATCGAGCAAATCTCGCACTTCCCCAGCATGGTGGAACAGGCGGCCGCAGAGTATCGTCCGCTGGTGATTGCATCTTATGTCTACGATCTGGCAAACGCTTTCCACAGTTTCTATCACGCCGTACCAGTGCTCCAGACAACGGATGAAATCGTCAAGCAGGCGCGTTTACGGCTCGTCGCAGCGACCCGACAGACCCTGGCGAACGCGTTATATTTGCTAGATATCGGCGTTCCCGATGTAATGTAACCAGGCAAAAAGAAGCCAGGAGGCCGGGATTTTTTCCCGGTCTCTTTTTTTCGCAGAATAATGTCATGGGAATCCCATGACAGCCCGCAGGGAGCCGCGTGCTATAATTCTTCCATGGTCCGCTCTTCTTTTGGCGTTTGATGGGCATCACAGCCCCAAAAGTGATGTGACACAGCGAACACTCCGCTGCGAAATCTCATAACGCAAGGAGAAACCATGTCCCCGATCCGTACGCTGATCATGGGTGCCGCCGGGCGCGACTTCCACAACTTCAACACGTTTTTCCGGGGGAATCCGGAGTACGAGGTGGTGGCCTTCACTGCCACGCAAATCCCCGACATCGAAGGACGGCTCTACCCGCAAGAACTGGCGGGTGATCTGTACCCCAAAGGAATTCCCATCTATGCAGAGGAAGAACTCCCCAGGCTCATCAAGGAATTTAACGTCGAGCAGGTCATCTTCGCTTATTCCGATGTGCCGCACGACTATGTGATGCACAAAGCAGCGCTGGTCAACGCTCTGGGCGCAGACTTCCGCCTGATGGGCACGAAAGCCACACAAATCAAGTCGACCAAACCGGTCGTCTCCGTCTGCGCGGTGCGCACCGGTTCGGGCAAAAGCCAGACCAGCCGGCGAGTTTCCCTGCTCCTGCGCGGGATGGGGTACAGGGTGGCTGCGATCCGTCATCCCATGCCGTACGGGAATCTGGTGGCGCAGGAAGTCCAGCGCTTTGCCAGTTACGACGATCTGGATGAATACGAGACCACCATCGAGGAGCGCGAGGAATACGAACCACACCTCGACAACGGCGTGATCGTCTACGCGGGTGTCGATTATGAGAAAATCCTGCGTGCAGCGGAAAAGGAAGTGGACATTGTGCTATGGGACGGCGGCAATAACGACTTCCCCTTTTACGCCCCCGACCTGCAGATTGTGGTGGCCGACCCGCACCGACCCGGCCACGAAGGCAGCTACTACCCCGGCGAAACCAACGTGCGCATGGCAGATGTGTTCATCATCAACAAAGTTGATACCGCCGAACCGGAAAACGTGCTCAAGGTTCGTGAGAACCTACAGCGGCTCAACCCGAAAGCGATCCTCATCGAGGCAGCCTCCCCACTTTTCGTGGACGACCCCGAAACGATTCGCGGCAAGCGGGTGCTGGTCATCGAAGACGGTCCAACCCTGACCCACGGCGGGATGGCCTACGGAGCCGGTTACGTGGCGGCCCGTCGTTTTGGCGCTGCCGAAATCGTCAACCCACGCCCGTTCGCGGCCCGCTCCATCGCGGCCACGTACCAGAAATATCCCAAGACCGGGCCCATCCTGCCGGCCATGGGATACGGCGAAGCGCAGATGAAAGACCTGGAGGCAACCATCGATCGGTCGGACGTGGACCTGGTGATCGTCGGCACACCCATCGACCTGACGCGCGTTATCCAGCTCAGGAAACCCTACCAGCGCGTACGCTACGAACTGCAGGAACTTGGCCGCCCAACGCTGGAGGATGTTCTCAAAGCGAAGTTCGGCAAATAGTAACCTGCGAACCTCGGGCCCTTTTTTTGTGTTATCTCAAGTTGGAGACGGAATCATCCGCCTCCAATTTTTTATCGCCAAGGAGGTATTTCCCTGTTATGACTGCACTTGCCCCCACGCTTTCCACCCGCTACTTTTCTACCGTTGACCAGAAGGTGCGCGACCTTCTACTAATCCTCGTCGGCAGCCTGTTCGTGGCTGCACTGGCGCAGGTCAGCATTCCCCTGCCCTTCACACCCGTTCCGATCACCGGGCAGACCTTTGGCGTGCTGCTGGTCGGCGCGGCTCTGGGCTCACGACGGGGCACCCTTTCACTGGCTTTATACCTGGCCGAAGGCCTGATTGGCCTGCCCTTCTTTGCAGGCGGCGCCAGTGGCCTGACCTACGCCTTCGGCGCGACCGGCGGCTACCTGCTCGGATTCGTCGTCGCGGCCTTCCTCACCGGTCTGCTTTCCGAGCGCGGGCTCGACCGCCGCGTGCAGACTGCCATTCCAGATTTCATCATCGGGAACCTGATTATCTACCTGTTCGGCGTAGCCTGGTTGGCCGTCGTACTCGGTAGCCTGCAACAGGCCATTCTGGCCGGTATGCTGCCTTTCCTGGTGGGAGACGCCATCAAGATCGTCGCCGCCGCGCTGGCTCTGCCCGCCGCATGGAATTTAGCCAAATAGTCTCGTCACATCTCGGCGCAAAAAATCCCCAGGGTGATTCGTCCTGGGGATTTTGCGGGTCCTTTGGGCACTCTGCAAAAACATTTTGGCTCATGTATGAAAAGTGTGCGAGGGATGTCACTTCGAGTAGAAGTCGCACTTTAGCAACAAAGCAGTCTCTTTTATCAAAAGGTAAGATTGCTTCACTCGCGAAGAACGCTCATTCGCAATGACATGCGCACTTTCAATCGATGAGCCAACATTTTTATAGCACCTCCACTGATGCCTTACAGGCATATATAATAGGGACATGTTTATCGATCAGGCAGAAATTTTAGTACGGTCCGGCAAAGGCGGAGACGGGATGGTGCACTTCCGCCGTGAGAAATACGTCCCGCGCGGCGGCCCCGACGGAGGCGACGGAGGCCGGGGCGGCGACGTGCTCCTCGAGGCTCGTCCCACGCTCAACACGTTGACAGCCTTCCGCCACAAAGAGCGCTTCGCAGCCGACAATGGCCGAAGCGGGGGCAGCGTCAACAAGAGCGGCAAGTCCGCCGATGACCTGGTAATCCCCGTTCCAACCGGCACGATGGTCTACGACGCCGAGAGTGGCGACCTGCTCGGTGACCTGACCGGCCCCAATCAGCGGCTGTTGGTCTGCAAGGGCGGACGCGGCGGGCGCGGCAACCAGCACTTTGTCAATTCTCGCAACCAAGCGCCGCGTATCGCGGAAAAGGGCGAACCCGGCCAGGAAAAGCGCCTGCGCCTGGAACTCAAACTGATTGCGGACATTGGTATCATCGGCGTGCCCAACGCCGGAAAATCCACTTTGCTCGCCGCGCTGACCAACGCCAAGCCCAAGGTCGCAGCTTACCCGTTTACGACCATTGAGCCCAACCTGGGCGTGGCGCAACTGGACGAGTTCAAAACCGTCGTGCTGGCCGACATCCCCGGCCTGATCGAGGGCGCCAGCCAGGGCGCCGGGTTGGGGCACGATTTCCTGCGCCATATCCAACGCACGCGCGTCCTCATCCATTTGCTGGATGGCCTCGCAGACGACCCATTGGCCGACTTCAGCCAGATCAACGCCGAACTGGCGCTCTTCGATCCCAACCTGGCGCGAAAGCCACAGGTGGTAGCCGTCAACAAGATCGACCAGCCGCAAGCCCAGGAGCGCCTGAAGTCCCTTCAGAAACAGATGAAACAGCGAGGCGTCGAGATGGGAACGATCTCCGCCCTGGCACACACCGGACTCCGCGAGCTGTTGCTCAAGGCCGTCACCAGGCTGGACGAAACGCCGACGCTGGAGGAATCCACACCCGCACTGCCGGTTTATCGACCGCCGGAAGATCCGAAAGCAGTCAATGTCACACGCGAAGGCGCCAACGAATGGCGGCTCTCCGGCGCGGCCATCGAACGCGCCGCTGCCATGACGTACTGGCAACACGCCGGGGCGGTGCGCCGCTTTCAGCGCATGATGGAAACTCTGGGTGTGGACGAGGCGCTGCGCAAAGCCGGCGTGCAAGAGGGTGACACGGTTTATATCGGGGAGTTCGAACTGGAATGGCAGGATTGATGGGTTAAAAAGCGAAGGCGCGGTAAACCCGCGCCTTCGCAATAGACAAGCCAAAGCCTAACGGCGATTGCGTAGGAAGGTCGGGATGTCAAGGTCTTCCTGGTAACTGGTCTGCGGCTTGAACTCCGGTGGTTTGACCGCCGGCGGCGGAGCTGCGTTCCCGGAGGAAGACTGGGAGGGTTGGGTGGCGCTCCCCACACTGCCCACACTGACGTTTTCCACCGGCGCCTGGACGGGCATGTGCGCCGCGTGTGTTTCGGGGCGATGGGTCGGCGTCGCTGCCGCCGGGCGTTCGATAATGCGGCGCGGAACGCCGGTCCGTTCGAAGCCGGTTGCGATGACGGTAATACGGATCTCTTCGCCCATGTTCGGGTCGATCACCGCACCGAAGATCATGTTCACATCGGGGTGCGAGGTTTCGCGGATAATGGCCGCCGCTTGATTGACCTCGAACAGGGTCATGTTCGGGCCGCCCGTGACGTTGAACAATACGCCGCGTGCGCCATCGATGGTAATGTCGAGCAAGCGGCTGGAGATGGCCTGCTCGGCGGCCACGCGGGCGCGGTCCTCACCATCGGCGTGACCCACCGCCATCAAGGCGGCGCCACCCTCAGACATGATCGCCTTCACGTCGGCAAAGTCCAGGTTGATCAACCCAGGAACGGTAATCAACTCGGAAATACCCTGAATACCCTGGTGCAGCACATCGTCAGCGAGACGGAAAGCATCCTGCAAACTGGCTTTTTTGTCGACGAGCTGCAAGAGCCGGTCGTTCGGGATGACGATCAGGGTATCCGCGTGTTCCTTCAAGTTATCCATACCCGTCTCGGAAGACTGCATTCGTTTGGCGCCTTCAAAAGTAAACGGGCGGGTTACCACACCGATGGTCAATGCGCCAACCTCGCGGGCAATCTGAGCCACGATGGGGGCCGCCCCGGTGCCGGTGCCGCCGCCCAAACCGGCGGTGACGAAGACCATATCGGAACCCTTCAGGGCATTGTACAACTCGTCGGCGGTCTCCTCGGCAGATTTGCGCCCGACCTCGGGGTTTCCCCCCGCGCCGAGACCGCGCGTCAGCTTATCACCGATCTGCACCTTGACCGATGCTTTGGAAAGCAGCAACGCCTGGGCATCGGTGTTCACAGCAACGAACTCGACGCCCTGGATGCCCTCTTCGACCATACGATTGACAGCATTACAACCACCGCCGCCAACCCCGACGACTTTAATATGAGCGAAGGTTTCTGCAGATTTGTTTATTTCCATTTTTCCTCCAGGGGTGAATACCAATTGACTGTAGTGCACGGCTGCGCGCTAAGGCGGCAGGTCACGTCACTACGAGAAACAAATCGTGTTCGACTCTCTAGGGACCGACGCGGCAAGTGACATCCATGCGGCTGTCTTGCAAACTGTACACAAAAAACAGCCTGCTTTTCTTTGCCCACGGGTACTCCCCAAAAATCATACAGATGCATCACGGGAGCAGACGCTTGAACAGACTCTTGACGGCACTCCAACTCTCACTCTCTCCTTTCTGCTTGCGCTGCTTCCGCCACCCAGGGGTTGGACTGAGGGGCACGGATTGCATGGCGGCTGCCCAATAGAGCAGCCCGACGCTGGTGGAATAAGCCGGAGAATTCAACTTGTCGGCCAGGCCAACCAATTTTTCCGGCTGCGCGGTACGCACAGGCATGCCCAGCACTTTACTGGCTAACGAGCGCATGCCCGGCAACAGGCTGGACCCGCCTGTCAGGATCATTCCGGCTGGCAGCAGGCCGTCGTATCCGGAGCGTTTGATCTCCTGCAGCGAGAGGTCGAAGATCTCCGCGACACGCGCCTCGACGATGTGCGCCATGTCCCGTCGGCTGATGCGAATGGGAGCCTCTTCGCCAAAGGGCTGGACGGTAAAAGTCTCGTCCATGCCGATTTCAGACTGCAAGGCATGCCCATATTGCTTCTTCACTTCTTCGGCTTGATTGATCGGCAACCGCAAACCGTGCGCGATGTCTTGCGTGATGTGATTGCCGCCCACAGCCAGCACCATCGTATGCCACACGTCGCCATTGACATAAATTGCCAGATCGGTCGTTCCACCGCCGATGTCGCAGACCACGGCGCCCATCTGGCGCTCAGTATCGGTCAGCACCACCTCAGCAGATGCAAGCGGGTTGAGCACGAACTGAGCCACGTCCACGCCGGCGCTGGCAACTGCCTGGCGGATGTTTTCCACCGTTGCCGTTGCCGCAGTGATGACGTGCGCCTCCACCTCAAGGCGATAACCGTGCATACCAAGTGGCTGATGGATACCGTCTTCGCCGTCGAGTGTGAAGCCACGCTGAATAACATGGATGATCTCGCGGCTGTTGGGAATCGCCACGGTCCGCGCCGCTTCCATCGCTCGTTCCACATCGAACTCATCCACTACATCGCTCGAGACCGCAACGACGCCGCGGCTGTTCACCGAAGAGACATGCGCTCCTGCCAGACTGACCAAGGCTGAGTCGATCTTCAAACCGGACGTCTGTTCGGCTTTTTCCACCGAGTGCAAAATCGCCTGGGAGGCCGCTGTCAGATCAACGATGACACCTTTGCGGATGCCGTCAGAGGGTTCGATCCCCAGGCCCATAATGCGCAGGGTATCGTCCTCCTCGACACGAGCGACGAGGGTGCAAATTTTGGTGGTGCCAACGTCAATCCCGACAACAATATTATCCATGGCGAATTCGGCTTACTGCTGTTGCCCTACGCGATAGAACGGGGCATTCGGATATTCGACACTGATCAGCACCGGTTGAATACCACGCTGTGTCAGTGTGCTTACCAATGTTTGATAGACCTGGAGCTTCATAGTGATGTCACCATCAGAATCTCCAAAATAGACGTTCCAGCCACGCGGATCTTTCCACCCCAGGCCATACTGCGGATCGTAGACCAGGGCCGCTCCCTGCGGGATATTTGCGGTAAGCGTGCTGATTTCTTTAGCCAGGGCACTCGTCAGAAAAGGCCGCGCGCCAATCATCTGAGTCACGTCCACGTTGGACGGGGCAGGAGGCGCCCCCGAGGCAGTGATCGTCGTCAACGAGGCGACCGTTCCACGCGGCGGGAAGGCGAACCCCTGCGCATCCACCCAAACCGTCTGCCCATCCTGCTGCCAGGCGGCTACCGGCTGGCGTTCGACCACACTGACGCTTACATCGGCGGGGAAGGCAATTTCCACATCGGCGCTGGCAATATCTGGAAACGTCGCAAGAATATTGTATTCGATTTGCGCCGGATTGAGGATGGCCGACGGCTGGTTAAATACTCCTAATATGCTCTCGATTTGGGCGGTCGGCACCCGCTGGTTGCCGGTTACGCTCGCGCTTTGCACGATGAACGTCTGCGAGGTATACATTAGATACAGCAAGGCTATACAGGCTACCGCCAGCGGGAACGAAATCCAACGCGGGCCGAAGGAGATTCTGGGCAGGCTAATCGCATGGCCCTTTCCCGACTTCGGCTTGGCGCTGCGCCCCTGGGGCGACGAGTAGGCGATATCGTAGCGGCGTTGGAAACGGCTGGTGATAACGGGAGTCGTTGCGCGGGGCGTATGATCGACCTTCTTTTTAGCGGGAGCCGGCTTGGGCGTGACGACACGCTTCTCCACGCGCTGCTCGAGTTTTTTCTTTTCCTCTTCGCGGCGGCGACGCAGTGCTTCTGCACGGGTGATCGTCACGCGGTCTGGGCTCATGCCTTCCTCTTGAATTCGCGCACGATATGCTCGCGTTCTGCCTTACGCTTCAAGGCCAGTTCGATGAGGCGGTCGACAAGCGCGGCATAGGGCAGGCCGCTGGCTTCCCACAGTTTCGGGTACATGCTGATGCGGGTAAAGCCAGGAATGGTGTTGATCTCGTTCAAGAAAATCTCGTCGGTTTTTGGGTTGAACAGAAAATCGACGCGCGCCATGCCGCAGCAATCTACTGCCCGGTAGGCGCGCACGGCCAGCGCGCGGATCCGGCTCGTCTGTATCTCACTGAGCGGCGCGGGAATGAGCAGTTGCGAGGTACCCAGCAGGTACTTGGCGTCGTACGAATAGAAATCCGCGCCGGGCACGATCTCGCCCGGGACAGAGGCCCGCGGTTCGTCGTTTCCCAACACGGCGACTTCGATCTCACGCGCTTCGGCAACGCCGCGTTCGATGAGCACCCGCCGGTCGTATTGGGCGGCCTCCATCAGGCCCTCGGCCACATCCGAACGGCTGCGACATTTGGTCACGCCGACGGACGAACCCAGGTTGGCCGGTTTGACGAACAAGGGATAATCCGCTACGCGCTCCGCACACAGGACGACAGCTTCCATATCCGTTTCGATCTCGGAGCGCAGGACGACGATGGATTCGAGCACCGGTACGCCGTTGGCGCGCATCACATCTTTGAACACGCCCTTATCCATGCCCACCGTTGAACCAATCACACTGGCACCGACATAGGCCACATCGGCCATCTCGAACAGTCCCTGCAGGGTGCCGTCTTCGCCATAGGTGCCATGCAACACCGGAAAATAAACGTCCACATCGGTTTGCTTTTCCGGTTTCCCATCTCGCAGGGCGTACAACCCTGGCTGAGACGGGTCGGGGAACAACATGACCGGCGTCAGACCCGCGGCGTATCCGTTCTCAAAAGCGCCGATTACATCCTCGCCGGTCATCCAGGTGCCCTCATGGGTGATGCCTACCTGGATGACATTATATTTGGCGAGATCCAGCACCGACAGCACCGAACGCGCCGACATCAGCGAAACTTCATGTTCGCCGGAACGGCCACCGAACAGAACAGCCACGTTGAGTTTACGTTCTGATATGCTCGTCATTCCTGCCACTCACCAATCAGTTCAACTTCCAGTTCCAGTTGAACGCCAAATTTCTCTTTTACGGTATCGCGCACCTGGTCGATCAGCGCCTTGACATCGGCGGCGCGGGTAGCACCGACATTGATGAAGAAATTCCCGTGCACAGGGCTGACTTGCGCATTGCCAATGCGCATCCCTTTGAGCCCGGCGGCTTCGATCAATCGCCCGGCAAAATCTCCGGGGGGATTTTTGAACATCGAACCCATGCTCGCCCCAGGTGGCTGGGTCGCTTTGCGGCGTTCTGTGAATTGTTCAATTTTAGCCTGTATCTCTTCTGCTCGGCCATTTTTTAACCTGAATTCGGCTGACAAAATAATTACACTTTCATTGCCACGCTTCAACACACTGGTGCGATAACCATATTCCAGCTTCTTGACGGGCCACCAACTGCGTCCATCGCGGGTCAATACCTCGGCGCGCATCAGATCGTGCGCGGTGTCGCCGCCAAAAGCGCCGGCATTGCCATAAACAGCGCCACCGATCGTCCCCGGCACGGTTACGGCCCATTCGAGCCCGGCCAGGCTCCTGGTCACACTACGTCGCACGAGATTGGAAAAGACCACGCCGGATTCGGCCCAGACGGTTGGTTCCGGCCCCTCACGGAATTCCAGCGCTTTGGCCTTGTTCAAGATCACCACGCCCCGAACGCCTTGGTCGCTGACCAGGACGTTGGAACCGCCGCCCAACACGGTATACACCAGCCCTTGCTCCCAACAGGTTTGTACCGCCGCCGCTAGCGCATTCGCATCGCGGACGCCGACCAGTACGTCGGCAAGCCCGCCAATGCGCGCGGAGGTATACGGTGCAAGAGGTACGTTCTCGCGCACTTCCTCTCCGAACAGGGCATGCAGGTCGAGCAAGGCGAACTTGATCATCAGGACCTTATTCTTCGTCCTTCTTCAGATGCCCGATCAACTTATTGAGTGTATCCTTGGCCTCGTCAGTATCCTGGCTTGCGCCAAAGGGGCGAAACGTGTGCTTGCGCCAGTTTCCTTCCGGGTCGGGGATACTGCCGAGCACCATTTTGAGCGGCGGCAGGCCAAGAGTCTCAGCCTGGTAAACACGTTTTTTATTGGCCATGGCGAACCTCACTTTCCTTCAAGCGGGACAGCACATCACTGTTGACCCAATCAGCATCTCCAGCCGAAAACACAATCACCACATCACCAGGCTTGAGATGAGAAACAAGATAATTACTAATGGCCGGCAGGCCTGCGATAAAGTGCGCTGATGGATGATGCAAGGCTCTGACAACCTGCTCTGCCGAAAAATCCTGCCGCGGTTCACGCGCAGCATAAACTTCACTAACGACCACTTCATCCGCCTCATTGAACGAGTCGACGAAATCATCGAATAACGCGCGCGTGCGCGAGTACGTGTGTGGCTGCCATACAGCCCAAATGTGGCTGGCCGGATAACGAGCGCGGGCTGCGTCAAGCGTGGCGCGGATCTCGGTCGGGTGGTGGCCGTAGTCGTCGATCAACGTCACACCCTCGACCTCCCCTTTGACCTCGAAACGGCGTCCCGTACCCTTGAACTCGCGCAACGCCTGGGCCGCTTCTTTGAGCGACAAGCCCAGCAGCCCAACGACTGCCAGGACGGCCAGCGCATTGCGCACATTGTGCAGACCGGGTATTTGGAGTTGCACGCCGGAGACATAAGCCGGGCCGCTGTTCAGGCGCATCAAACCGTTGAATGTGAAGCCGCCCAGGCTGTTCGCCATAATATTCTGTGCCAGTACCCATTCACCGATTTCGGTGCGTTGGCTCTCGGCAATACGATAACCAACCACACGCCGTCCCTTGCGGCGCGCACCGTTGATCAATTGGGCTGCGCCCTTGTCTTCATCGCAGGCCACCAGCGCCCCATCCGACGGAATCAAATCGCTGAAAGCGACAAAGGCTGCCAGAAAATCCGCCGGGGTGGGATAGCAATCTGGATGGTCGTGCTCGATATTGGTCACCACCGCATAGCGTGGTTTCAAGCCCAGAAACATGCGGTCGTACTCGTCGGCTTCGATGACGAAAGCCTCACCTGCACCAGCGTGCGCGTTCACACCCAAATTTTCCAGCACGCCACCCACGATAAAAGTAGGGTCAACGCCCAATTGATGCAACGTCCAGGCGATCATGGCAGTGGTGGTGGTCTTGCCATGAGAACCAGCCACGACGATTCCGGTTTTGCCCTGCATCAAGCGACCAAGGAAGTCAGCGCGCTTGTAGACGGGAATCCCCGCCGCTTGAGCGGCAAGCACTTCCGGGTTGTCGTCGGGTACAGCGGATGAACGCACCACCCAATCGGCACCACGCACATTTTCAGGGGCATGGCCCAGGTAAATGGTTGCGCCAGCCTTCTGCAAGTCAGCAGCCAGCGGGGAGAGCGTGCGGTCAGAACCCGTCACCGTTGCTCCATTTTCGAGCAGGACACGGGCAATGGCGGAAAGCCCTGTACCACCGATTCCAACGAAGTGAACATGGGTCATGGTCAGATAAACACTACCAGCACAAAGATAAACGCCAGGATCACCGCAAAGTAAATCGTCGGTTCACCCAGCAAGTGGGGCGCCAGCCAGGGCAGCAGGCTCAGAGCGGCGGCGCCCATGGCCGTGCCCTGTTGTGGCGGGGTGATGTAATTGAATGGATAGTTCGCCTGGTGCAGGTAAAACCAAATGGTGCCAACCACCAGATACCCGTTCAACGAGCCGAGTACGAAACCGAGCAGGCTGTCTTGCAGTTTCTCACGCGCCGCCTTGCTGGCAAAACGCGGCAAGACAACCGTCTGATAACCGAAAAAGACCAGTACAACGACAATAATTGTACGAATCCAGAAGAGAGCGGTGCCATCTTGCGGGAGCGTGTTGACCAGCGGAATATAGCGCTCCAGCAGGCGGTTGAAGGCCAATGCCAGGATGACGCTAAAAGCCACCAGCAACTCCTTGGCCCAGCCACGCATTGCACCGATAATACCAAACAAGACGACGAGCATCCAGAAAGCAAAGGTCAAGCTAATCATGCTTCTCTCCAACCAGTTCTCGCAGTTGCGCAGCAATCTTTGCCGCTGCATCGGGAACGCTCAGGGATTGCATTGCCTGGCGCATAACTTCCAGTTTTTCCGGATTCTCCAACAGCATTTCGATGGTCATGAACAGGCCGCTGTTCAATTTCGCATCTTCGATGACAATGGCAGCATTGTGCCTGGCGAGGTAGTCGGCGTTGATTTTCTGGTAGCGCCAGGCATGGGGGTACGGCACCAGGACGGCGGGAAGCTCGAAGAGAGGAAACTCTCCCAGCGTGGAGGCACCGCTACGAGCGAGCACCAGGTCCGCTGCGGCGAGAGCCATACCCATTTTCTCGTGCAGGTATGAAAAGGCATGATAGCGGCTGGCGTATTCGCCGGAGAGCGATTTTTGCACCTGTTCAACAGTCGGCCAGTCCAGTTCACCACTGATATGCAGGACCTGTATGCGTTGGAGCAAAGCCGGTAAGGCCTCGAGCAGGGCCTGATTGATGGAGCGCGCACCCTTGCTACCGCCGAACACCAACAACACGGGAAGGTCGTTCTGCAGGCCGAATTGTTTGAGCACGTCTGCTTTTTTGGGCTTGGCCAGGCCGGGCCGCACCGGATATCCGGTGACAATCGTCTTAGAGGAGCCGGGAAAGAATCGGCAGGAATCGTCAGCGGTCAGCGCGATGCGATTGGCGAAACGCGCCAGAGTCTTGAGCGCCAGTCCCGGCTCGATGTCGGGCACGTAAAGCAGGGAAGGCCGCTTACGCCCGGCAAAGGCCATGGGCACGGCCACATAGCCACCGGTGAAGAACAGCACGTCTGGGTCGAACTCTTCGAGGATGCGGCGAGAGGCGAGGACGCCCTGCACAAGTTGCGACACGTTACCGGGCAGGTGCTTCAAGCTCACCCCGTGCAGGCCGGCTGCAGGGATGGCTTTAAATGGGATACCGGCCCGTTCGACGAGCCCGGTTTCCATACCGCCTTCGCCGCCGACCCAGAGCGTTTCCACGTCTCTGTGCGCGGCGGTCAATGCGCTATGAACGGCCAACGCCGGATATACTCCGCCGCCGGTTCCGCCCGCGCAAATCAAGAGTCGCACCGACCGTCCTCCATTCTTGTGATTCCATGCCCGGCTGGGATTGCCGGGAGACGTTCATCAAAATTCCAATGGCTGCCAGGGAAGCCACCAGATTCGAGCCGCCGGCGCTGATGAACGGCAAAGCGTTCCCTGCGAAAGGCAGCAGGCCCACCATCACCAGCATGTTGATGCAAGCCTCGGTGGCGATCCAAAAAGTCAGGCCGGCGGCCAACAGACTGCCGAGCATGTCGGGGGCCTTCTCGGCAATACGCAATCCGCGCCAGACCAGGCCGGCGTACAGCAGCACGGTTCCCAGGGCGCCGAGCAGGCCAAGTTCTTCGGCGATGACTGCGAAGATGCTGTCAGTGGGAGGCACGGGCAGGCCGGTCAGCTTGGTATCCGCCTTGCCCAACCCAACGCCAAACCAGCCACCCTTCACGATCGCTTCAAACGAACGACGGACATGGTACGAGGCCTGCGTGGGGTCTTTAATGCCCTGGAAATAGGAGGCCAGGCGCGTGCGCCCGGTGGAACTGACCTGGACGACCATGACGCCAACTAAAATGGCAACCAGGAGCAGGAAAAAAATCTGTTTCATATCGCCGCCGGCCAGGAAGAACAACAGACCGCCCAGCAGGAAAATTGTCCCGGTCGCAGACAAGTCCGGTTGCAGGTAGATCAAACCGCCAATGGTACCGAGAATCACCGAAAGAGGAATCAGGCCCCATTGGATGTCGTGCAACTGCTCACGCTTGGAATGCATCCACACAGCTAGGTAAATCACCGTAATCAGCTTGGCCAACTCGGAAGGCTGGACGGAGCCCCCCGTCAACGTGCGTACGGCGCCCAAGCGAACTTCATCGAAGAATAAGACCAATACCAACAGGCCAATTGTCGTCAGCAAAACTGGAACCGCGAGTGTGCGCCAGCGATGATAGTCGATGCGGGAGAGAGCAATGGCAATGACCAAACCAACTCCCAGCCAAAGCACCTGATGATAGAACATGTACATAGGCTGGTTGTAAACCTCCAGAGAGAAATCCCAGGAGGCCGAGAAGACCATGATCAGCCCAAAAACGAGCAGGACGATCATGATCAGCAGGAGCGGCAGATCGATCATGCCGCCCAGCTTGCGCACGGAGGGGACGGCGGACCGAACGCTTACCTCAGTTTCTCTGAAAGTTCGAGTACCCATTGTTTGAACCTCTCTCCACGTTCTTCGAAGTCTTTGAACTCATCGTAACTGGTACCACCAGGCGAGAAAAGCACCACATATCCCGGTTGAGCTACACGCGACGCAGCGTCGACCGCCTCACGCAGATTTTTCACCCGGACCTGGCTAAACGGGCGTTGACCGGGAATACGTTCACCGAGCGCAGCCTCGATCTTTTCGGCGGCCTCCCCGAAAATCACGACGTGATCCACACGCTGATGGATCATCTGGGCCAGGTCATTCCAGGGCAAGTGTTTATCGCGCCCACCAAGCATCAAAATAATCGGCCCGGAGAACGACCGCAAATCAGCCATCGTCCGCTCTGGGGCGGTGGCAATAGAATCGTTGTACCACTGCGCCCCACGCCAAGTACGGACGAATTCCAGGCGGTGGGGAACACCACGAAAATCCTTGATCCCCGCTTCCATCGCCGCCGGCGAAAAACCGGCCGCATAAGCAATGGTGCAGGCGGCCAAAACGTTCATACGATTATGCTCACCGCGCAATTCGATCTGGTGCTCCACGGCCAAACGGACAACCCGTTCGTCGTCCCGCAAGTAGAATTTCTCTTTCTCGACATAAGCGCCATCCTGCCCGGCAGGCAAGGGCGCCAGGCCGAACGAAAGCAAATGCCCATGCACATTGGAACGCAGTTCCCAACTGGCCGGGGTATCACGCCCCAGGATGGCGTAATCGCTCTCCTTCTGAAAATTGATGACGTTCGCCTTGGCCGCGATATAGTTCTCCATGGTTTCGTGACGGTCGAGGTGGTTGGGCGTGATATTCAAGATGGCCGCTACATTGGGAGAGCGCTTCATCAACTCCGACTGAAAGCTCGATATTTCGAGGACTGCCAGGTCAGACGGCTGCATTTCATCCACATAATTGATCAATGGGTCGCCGATATTGCCGCCGACCCAGATGCGTCCGTATTTACCTGCAACACCCGATTGGGCGATCCGCCCGACAAGGGTGGTGGTCGTGGTTTTGCCTGCCGACCCGGTGATACCAATCGTTTCGCAGGGCACGGCTTCCATAAAGACCTGCGTGTCGTTCGAGAGCGGAATCCCCTCGTCTCGTGCGGCTTCCACCAGCGGGTTGGTGAGTGGCACACCGCCAGAGAGGAAGAGCGCCACCGTCTCGGAAAGAATCTCCGGCGGATGGTCGCCCAATGCCCATTCCACATCCAGGCCAGACAGGCTGCTCATTTCCGAATGTAGCTCCTCCGGCTGGCGGCGGTCATTCAACACGACATGCGCTCCGTGGCGGGCAAGGTAGCGCGCCAGCGCCAGTCCCTGACGGGCCGCGCCGACGATCACTACGCGTTTACCTTTCCACTTTTTCGCTGCCATGTTCTCTCTCCGTTCAGGCCAGGGCCAACCCGACGCCAATCAGGGCCGCCAGCAGGCTGATCAACCAAAAGCGCTGGACGACTTGCGTTTCGCTCCAGCCGAGCAATTCAAAATGTAGATGAATGGGCGTCATCTTGAAAAAACGCCGCCCGTGCGTCAGCTTGAAATAACCGACCTGGATGATCACGCTGATCGTCTCGCTGACGGGAATAACGGCGATCAGGGGCAGGATCGCCCATTGACCGGTCATCAACGCGACCACGGCCACCGTGCCGCCCAACGCCAGCGCACCGGCATCGCCCATGAACAGTTGGGCCGGATGGACGTTGAACCACAGAAAGCCAAAGAGCGCACCGACCAACGTGAACGAGAACTGCGCCAGGAAGGTCTGTTTTTGAAGGACAGCGATGGCTCCATAAGCGGCGAAAATGGTCACAGAAATCAGCCCGGCCAAGCCATCGAGGCCGTCGGTCAGGTTGATGGCATTGGACATGGACACAATCACGAACGCCGCAATGGGCACGTACCACCACCCAAAGTCGATTTCGCCCTGCACGCCCGGAATGTACAGGCCGGGCGCGTCCAGGATGAACTTGAGCGCATAGGCTGCAATGCCGGCGATCAACCATTGGGCGATAAACTTGGTGCGCGCACGCATCCCTTCGCCTTTGCGTTGTCCGTGAACGCCTTCCCAGTCATCCGCTGCGCCAAGCAACCCAAAAGCCAGCATGGTCGCCATCGGCAGAAAAACCGACTTACCGCTGAACTTGAATCCTATCAGGGCGACGGCGTTCAACAAGGTGGTCAACAACAAAACGGGGATGATGATCATCACGCCGCCCATGGTAGGCGTGCCCATTTTGACCATGTGCTTGCCGGGTTCGTCCACACGAATCAATTTTCCAATTTTAAAGTGCCGCAAAATACGCAACAGCGGACCGCCCCAAATAACGGTGAGCATGAAACTCAGACCGGCCAGGCTAATCGCCAGCGTGGGGTCTTTCACGAGGCCTCCAGGGCGGCCACGATCCGATCCATGCGCAGGCCGTGTGAGCCCTTGACCAGGACGACATCGCTCGAAGTCAGGTTCCTCTTCAACCAGTCCACGACCTTTTCGTACTCCTCATGCTCCTGAACGGTCTCCGGCAGCATGCCGGCTTTGCGAGCAGATTCGGCAATGACGTGCGCGCGCGTTCCCAATGTTACCAGCACATCGGCCACCTCAGCCGCCCGAAAGCCGACTTTCTCATGTCCGGTACGTTCGTACTGCCCGAGTTCGAGCATATCACCCAACACAGCAATGCGTCTGCCATCGATCTCGGCCAGCAAATTGAGCGCAGCAATCGTCGACTCCGGCGCGGCGTTATACGTATCGTCCAAAATCAAAGCGCCATTTTGTGAACGGACAACCACCAGGCGAAGCTGTGTCAGGTTCTCCTGGAGTCCTTTGAGAATATCGTCCCACGACATTCCTTCGACGAGACCCACTGCAGCAGCCCGCAGGGCCGTCTGCACCGAATGGCGTCCGAGCATCGGAATGTGGACATTCAGCGCCTCGCCCTGGTAATGCACCCGGAAGTTGATTCCGCTCAAGCCCATGCTTTCCACCTGGTCTGCCCACAGGTCTGCGCCGGAATCCAGGCCGTAGTACAACACCCGGGCTTGGGTGCGCTGGTTCATCGGGCGGATGTAGGGGTCATCATAGTTCAGAATGGCCACGCCCTCGGCTGGAAGCGCCTCGACGAGTTCGCCCTTCCCCTGAGCAATGACCTCCTGCGACCCGGAACGCTCAGCGTGGACGGTGCCAATGTTGTTCAACACGCCGATTTGTGGCTGGGCAATGTCACACAATTGTGCAATTTCGCCGAGCACGTAAAAGCCCATTTCCAACACAGCGTACTGGTGGCCAGGCGTCAGCCGCAACAGGTTGAGGGGCAAACCGATTTCATTGTTGTAGTTGGCAATGCTCTTGAGCGTAATGAAGCGCTGGCTCAACACTTGGGCAATCGCCTCCTTGGTGGTCGATTTGCCCACGCTGCCGGTGACGCCGACAACGCGCACATCGAACTTGCGACGCCAAAAACGGGCGATTTGCTGCAAGGCGCTGACGGTATCCTCCACTCGCAGGCAGACGGGAACCTGCACACCGGCAGCAGAGCCTTGTGAAACGGGCTTCCGCAAATCGAGCACCGGAAACGGCTCTGGGATGTCATGCTCGATCAGAGCAACCACAGCGCCCCTACGAAAAACCTCCGCCACGTAACGATGACCGTCCGTTCGTTCGCCGGGGATCGCAGTGAACAGTCCGCCGGGAATCACTTGACGAGAATCAATCGCCGCCTCGGTAATGGCCTGGTTGGGCATCTCCGGGCGGGAAGCGGTCAGCGCTTCAACAACGTCGGCCAGGGTCAACAAGACATCCTCACTGCCCGACCAATTGCTGCCGGACGGCGTCGGGCGGGATGTTCATCAGCACGACCAGTTTCTGTACAATGTTCTTGAAGATTGGCGCCGCGGCCACCGAGGCCCAATCGGCGCTGGTCGGCTGTTCCAGCCAGACATATACCATAAACTGCGGATCGTCCACCGGGCCCCATCCCAGGAAGGTTTGATTTGTGGCGGTCTCCAGGTACTGGCCGTTGGGCCCAGGGATTTGCGCAGTACCGGTCTTTCCGGCCAGACGGTAGCCGTCCACAAGCGCAGTCGGATCGCCGCCCGCCATCGATTGAGCCAACATTTCGGTGAGCGTGCGAGCCGTCTGCGGGGAGATGGGCGTACCCAGCACCTGCGTAGGCGTGTCGTATTGATGGCCGTTGCTGACCATCGCATACAACACGTGCGGATAGACCATTTTGCCATCATTCGCCAGGGCCGAAGCCGCAGCCATTAATTGGATGGGGGTGGCTGCAACGCCCTGACCGAAGGAGTTCGTTCCCAGGTCGATTTTATGCCAGTCGCTATCGCCGGGTGTCTTCAACCGACCGGCGGCCTCGTCTGCCAGATCAATGCCGGTTGGATGCCCGATTCCGAAGCGCTGCATATATTTATAGAAAGAAGTCTCTCCCATCAAGTCGGCCACATGCGCCAGACAAACGTTGAGCGAATGCTCCAAACAGCCAATCATATCCTGCGGGCCCCAGGCTCCACGATCCCAGTTATAAATGTACGCGCCGCCAATTTCGTAGTAACCGGTGTCGAGGTACATGGTTCCCGGCGCCACGGTGCCGTTGTCGACGGCGGCAGCCATCGTCAGGATTTTGAAAACCGAACCGGGTTCGTACTGTTCCGAAACGGCGCGATTGAACTCGCTGGCGTTCTGATAGATGTCAGAATACTTCCAAAACTCATTCAGATTCATCTGAGGGGTGGAAGCCATCGCCAGAATCTCGCCATTGCGTGGATTCATGATGATGACGGTTGCCGATTTTGCGCCGGTATCCACCAGCGCCTTGTTCATCTCATCTTCGGCCATGGCCTGGATTTGACGGTCGATGGTCAAGATCAGGTTCGCGCCCTGCGGAATCTGTGGACGATCACCGGCGCGATTGGGGTCTGATGGCACCCAGACGGTCACCGGCGTGCCCGCCAACAGGTCGTTATATTTTTCCTCGACGCCAAAATAGCCGCGTCCCTCCAATGTGACAAACCCCAGCACATTGGAGGCCAACGAATTTTCAGGGTAGCTACGCATCAAATGGGCACGAAAATCCATTCCCGTCAGGCTGGCGTCGCCGGCAGCCTGGTATTGACTGTCCACCTGCTGCTGAAGTTTTTGTAATGCATCGACCTTGTCAGAGGAAACGAAATCGTCGACCACCACGTAAACCTGTCCGGCGGCGGGCTTGGTCAACGCGTCCATCGTCTTGTTATAGTCCAGGCCCAGTTCCACGTTCAACGTCAGGGCAATGGTATGCGCGTTGAGCATATCGTTCAGATTGACGCCAACCTCGTAGACGGTCTTATTTCCGGCCAACAAATCGCCATTGCGGTCATAGATTTCGCCACGCTCCGGATAAATAGTCTGGAATTCGCCCGAATAACGATCACCTTGCTGCAAAAAGACAGCCGCCTCCGGGCTAGTCTGAATACGCACCATCTGAACAATAATGGCCGCGCCCAGCAGAACAAAGATGATAGAGAGTGAGAAGGAACGAATCCGGTATTGGTTTTTCATCTACTTAACCGTGGGAAGCGGTAAAGAGGCCGCCTGCATTTGCTGGCTGAACCAATCGATCAATGAAGTGCTGAATTCGGGGGAATCAGTCAGCAGGCTGCTCTGTGCAACCGGCTGGCTCATATCGATACTCTGTTGCGGAAAATAACCGGGAACGACCATATATTCGATGTCGCTCTCCTGCACGGGCTGATAACCCAACGCCTGCGCACGCTGTTCCAGCACTGTATTCGACAATTCCGAGGCAATCTGAATCTGCAAATCAGCGTTGACATGTTCGTTGTTTGTAATCGTCACTTCCAGGTTCTGGATTTCACGCCCGGCAATTGCCGCCCGTGCTGTGACATTCAAATACAATCCGGAAACGACCGCCACTATCACGACCCCAACGATGAACGTAATCACCCATTGGCGCTGGAGTTGCCAGGGAGCATCACGATAAGCACGCAGCGTACCCACCGCTTCAGACACCGCCTCGAAAGTGTGAGGGACGCTTGTCTTACGATGGGCGCTCCGTCGAGGGTGCGCAGTGGGATTTATGAGCTTGCCGATGATCGTCATAATTTTATATTTTGAGTGTGGGAGATTCTCCTGCTTCGGCGGCGAGTCTCCCACACTCCCTGTTAGATTTTTTCTATGATTCTCAGTTTTGCGCTACGCGCACGTGAATTCGCTTTGACCTCGTCTTCGTCTGCTTCGATGGGTTTACGAGTAAGTTCCCGAAGGCTGGCTTGATGCCCGCAGGTGCATACGGGTTGTTCTGGTGGACAAATACAATCGCGGCTCTCTCTGCGGAACAAGGTTTTGACGATGCGATCTTCCAGTGAATGAAAGCTAATGACTGCCAGACGGCCACCGGGCCGCAGCAGACTCACCGCCAGCGGCAATACCGTTTCGATGGCATCCAACTCACCGTTAACGGCGATGCGCAAAGCCTGGAACGTCCGCGTTGCCGGATGAATACGTTCTCTGCGACCAACAGTTTTAAGGATCAGGTCTGCCAATTGCCTGGTGGTCTCGATAGGCCGTCCGTTGACAATGGCACGGGCAATGCGCCGGGAGAGACGTTCCTCGCCATATCGGTAAAGCAAGTTGGCGAGTTCGGCCTCTGGGAGAGAATTGACCAGGTCGGAAGCAGATCGCGCGGCGTTGGGGTCGAAACGCATGTCGAGTGGGCCGTCCTGCAAAAAGGAAAAACCGCGTTCGGCGTTGTCCAACTGCATCGATGAAACGCCCAGGTCGAACACAATACCATTGACGGTGACCCAGTTCAGCTTTGCCGCTTCATCTTTCATTGTCACGTACGAAGCCTGTGTGAGGTGTGCGCGGCCGCCAAAGGGAGCGAGGCGCTCACGGGCAATAACCAGGGCCCGCGGGTCGCGGTCGAGGCCGAGCAGTTCGCCGTCAGGCCCGGAGGCCTCCAAAATACCGGCAGCGTGCCCACCCGCGCCAAGCGTTCCGTCGATATAGCGTCCAGCGGCGCGAGGCTGCAAAGCGTGTATAATGGCTTTGTAAAGTACAGGCAGGTGCGGCGCAACGGCCATCAGGTGTCGTTATTTGTGGAAAGGTCGAGCGCCTGGAAGCGTTGTGTGTTGGCTTCGGCATCCTGAAGAGTCGCCATCTGCTGACTCCATTCAGTGGGCGACCAGATCTCGAAGTAATCACCCTGCCCAACCGCCATCGCCTCGCCGTTGAGTGCCAGGAACTGGCGCAGATTTTGCGGTAACAAAATGCGACCGAACCTATCCACTTCCACCTGGTAGGCGGATGAAAGGATCAGACGACGCAACAGGCGCGCCGATGGGTCGGTAATGCTCATCGCATTGAGGCGCTCGTAAACTTTCTGGAAATAAGCGGAAGTCATGATCATCAAGTTGCGGTCGAAGCCCTGGGAAATAAAAGCACCTTCTGCCAACGCATCACGGAACGCCGCCGGAATAGTCAGGCGTCCTTTATCGTCAAGAGAGTGCTGATACTGGCCCAAGAACATTCGTTCTACTTCTCCTTTAAGGCGAGGAACGCCGGACATACGGCCCGGCGCTCCACTTCGACCCACTTTCTCCCACTTACCCCCATATTTTACAACCAATTGGGGCGTAATTCAAGTACAAATAGGACTTTTCTCCCACTCTTACATGTGTTTGTAAGGTTTGTGATTCTTGCGGAAATCCATAAGCCCGTACCGACGAATTGCCCGCAAAAGAAGCTTTTTCCTCCCTCACTGACACAACGGAGATCTTAAATCATTGACCCATATCTCTTTGCTC
This sequence comes from Anaerolineales bacterium, assembly GCA_046704785.1. GTDB lineage: Bacteria > Chloroflexota > Anaerolineae > Anaerolineales > Villigracilaceae > JBJKRF01. The sequence continues at coordinate 28,658 of JBJKRF010000037.1, forward strand.
GAATCATCGGACTGGAAAGACTACGAGTTGTTGGATAGCGGCGATGGGCTAAAGTTGGAACGCTTTGGCCCTTATCGCTTTGTGCGCCCGGAAGTGCAGGCCATGTGGAAACGCACACTCCCCGATTCCGTCTGGCGCGATGTCCACGGCGTGTTCCAGCCGACGAGCGAGGAGAGCGGCGGTCATTGGGCTTTGAAACAAAACGTCGCCGAGCGTTGGATGATGGGCTACAAAGGGATTCGCTTTTGGGTGATGACCACGCCGGGCCGTCACCTGGGCCTTTTCCCAGAGATGGCCGCCCAGTGGGACTGGTTCGTCCAACTGATCGAGAACGCCGGACGCCCACTCAAGGTGCTCAATCTGTTCGGCTATACCGGTCTTGCCACGCTCATGGCGGCCAACGCCGGCGCAGCGGTCACACACCTGGACGCTTCGAAGAAGGCGGTCGGGTGGGCGCGCGAGAATCAGGCGCTTTCCAAGTTGGAACAAAAACCTATACGCTGGATCGTGGACGATGCCCTGAAATTCGTCCAACGGGAAGGACGGCGCGGTGCGCACTACGATGGCCTGATCCTGGACCCACCGAAGTTCGGACGCGGCCCCAAAGGCGAGGTCTGGGAAATCTATAAATCGTTACCGACGTTGTTAGCAGCCTGCCGGCAGGTTTTAAGCGCACAACCACTCTTCGTTGCCGTAACGGTATATGCCGTCCGCGCCTCGGCGCTGCACGTGCACCAGGCCCTGGGCGAAATGATGAGCCCATATAACGGAATGCTGGATGCGGGTGAACTGGTCACACAGGAGAAAAGCGCCGGACGGTTGCTTTCTCAGGCTGTGTACGCGCGCTGGGAGGCGCAATAAGCCTTTTCCTGACAAAGCAAACTTGCGGGCGCGTGGGGTACAATTGGCAAAAACAGTGAGGGCTTGATGTCTCTTCATGATGAAATTTTCGAACAACCTGAACGCCTGTCCGCGCTCCTGCGACACCAGCGCGAGGCAGTTGCCAAGATTGCTGCAGAAATTCGCCAGCGGGACGTGGAGTACGTTTTCCTGGCGGCGCGTGGCACCTCTGACAATGCCGGGCGCTATGCGAACTACTTATGGGGTGCTTTCAACCAGATGCCGCTGGCCCTGGCAACTCCATCGCTCTTTACGTATTACCAGCAGCCGCCTCAACTGAAGCGGGCGTTGGTGGTCGGCATTTCCCAATCGGGGAAATCGCCAGACATCGTCAGTGTGCTCGAAGAGGGACATCGGCAAGGCTGCCCGACTCTGGCAATCACCAACGCGCCAGACTCTCCGTTGGCGCAGGCCGCCGACCTGGTGCTGGACATCCAGGCTGGCGCCGAGAAGGCGGTTGCTGCGACGAAAACTTACACCACCGAACTGATGAGTTTGGCCATGCTGTCGGCGGCGCTGTCCAACAATGCCGAGGCTTGGGATGCACTGGAGAAAGTGCCAGCCTGGGGCCAGGAGATGCTTGGGCACGATGGGGCCATCGAGCAAATGGCTCAACGCTACCGTTACATGCATCAGTGCGTGGTGCTTGGGCGTGGCTTCAATTACGCGACCGCGTTCGAGTGGGCGCTCAAACTCAAAGAACTGACATACGTCGTCGCCGAACCCTACTCTTCGGCAGACTTTCAGCACGGGCCAATTGCACTGGTTGAGGGGGGATTCCCGATCATGGCCGTCGCGCCGCAGGGACGGGTGTTCGGGTCGATGCAAAGTATGCTTGCAAGTCTGCGTAACAACCAGGAGGCCGAGTTGGTAGTGATCTCCAACGTGGAGGAGGCGCTGGCCCTGGCGCAATCGCCAATCCGTTTGCCAGCCGACATTCCCGAATGGACTTCACCCATCGTGGCGATCATCCCGGCACAATTATTCGTTTACCACCTGACGCGCGCCAAAGGCTACGACACCGAAAAGCCTCGCACGATCCATAAAGTGACCGAAACGCAGTAAGTAAATCTCCTGCAACGGGAGAACGTGGAACAAAATCATCGAAGAGGATTAAAACAAGCCGGCGAGAGCACGAGGGATGCTCTTGCCGGCTTGTTTTAGCTTGAAGGAACCAATGGGTTCCGAAGGCTCAAAGCTCTGAAAAATTGATCAGTTCAATGCCAAGGCGTTTTACCTCGGCCTGGATTTCAGGGCTGGTCAAAATTGCCAATTCACCATCGCGTTGGCGGGCATAGCCCGAACTGGCAATCAGGTTTGGATCGGAATAACCAGGATGGCACATGATCTCGTAGGTATGGTCTTCGGTAAAACGCTGCATGATGTGTGTCAATACGTCTTTGGTCGCCTGGTCATCGTAAAAGGTGGCGAAAAAGATGTCGGGGCAGCGAGGTTTGAATTCATCCAACAGACGCGGCGCAAACGTCAGCGCGGACTCCGCCGTCTCGGAGGCCCCCCCCTCCATCTCATCCTGTTCGCCCTGGGAGGTCGCCCGGCGAAGGCCGGCCCCGTATTCTTTCGCCAGCTCGAGCATGGCGCGGAACAGGCCGGCAGTGAAGTAAGACGAGTGGTGGTGCGAATCGAGATGTGTCGGCGCCTGTCCGGACGCCTTAACAAAGGCCTCGACCTGCGCATGCCACTCCGCCTTGACCTCGTCGAGGTCAATCGCATGGCAGCGTTGAGTAAACTCTTCCAGGCCCAGGAAAGAACCATCCGGACGCGTCAAGGAGGAAACCTTTTCGGGGGAAAGCACCGGTTTGCCGGTGGTCAGCACCAGATGGACTCCCAGCCCCAGCCGGGGCGTTTCCTTGCGGGCAATGTGCAAATCATCAACAACCGTGGGCATGTTCATCATCGAAGTTGTAGAGGTAACGATTCCACGCAAGTGAGCGGCCCGGATTCCACGCGAGACTCCCGCGCTACGCCCATAATCATCTGCATTTACAATCAGTCGAATGCTCATTTCGTTTCCTTTTATGACCCCTTTCCAGTGGAGTCAGTGATTGCCTGATGAATCGCGTTTAACAATGAGTACCGACCGCTGGCATCATCGTCTAGCACCCAAATCATAATCCCCGAAGCGCGTTCCAGCGCCAGTTTCGTTTTCTGTTGCATCGTGGGGATTCCGTTGTAATTCACTTTTTTCCCATAATAGTTGAAGAAATCCTCGTTTGCCGCAGCCGGGTCGTCCTGAACGAGTTTGGCGTAGGCGGTGCCGTCTGGGCGAGAATAAAACGGCACGCCGAGTACGGCTTTGTCCTGCGGTAATCCACGGCCAAGCCAGTAATCCAAGGCATCCTGGGCATACTGCATCGAGGCATGGTTAGCGCCTTCGCCATCGTATGCCATGATGTTGACGTAACCCACCAGACTGAATAGTGCGTCTGGGATTCCCGCGGCATGATCGCCCACGGCCACGACCGCCGCGCTGAGCAATTTTCCCTGCGGCAAGGCGGCGCGCAAGGCTTTCATCAGCAGCAAGAAGTTCTGGGACGAAGCGCCGGGGTCGGGATACTCCCAATCGATGTCCACGCCGTCGAGTTGGTACTGGTCGACGATTTTGACCACCCCGTCGACGAAAGCCTGTCGCGTCTGGGAGGTAGCAGCCAGCGCTTCGAACTGTGAATCCCAGCCCCAGCCACCGACCGAAATCAACACCTTTACGCCTTTTTGATGGGCCAGATCGACGATTTGCTGCAACTTCCAGGCATTGTTCAACGGCTGGAAGGTTCCATCTGCTTTGGGAACCAGGAAGGCAAAGTTGATGTGGGTCAGCATGCCGTACTGGATGATCTGCGGAACAATCGCATCCGTGGCATAGCCAATCACACGAAAAGTTCGAGGGGCAGGTGTCATCATAGGGGGCATTGTCGGCTCAGGAGAAATTGTCGGTGTCGAGGAAACGGATTGGGGCGCGCAGGCGCTCAAAAGGGTCGCAACAGCCAGCAGGAGAAACAGACGCCGAAACATATCTAATTTCCCAGGGTCAAATTCAGGCGCTTTGCCAACGGAACCAGGCGTCGCTCCAAAATCGATTCGAGCGGCGTTTCCAGGTTTTCGCGTGCTTCGTGCACACAGGCGCCCAATTCCTGCGCCAGTTGGAATTCCACGCGCCGCCAAAGTGGCACGTTATGATAAGCGCGTCCTTCTTGAATTGCCAGCGAAACCACCTCCCGCAAGGGGTTCCCCGCGGGATAAATCGTTTCGATGGTATCAACGCGTGCAGGCATACTATGCACCGAACGACACCAGGCCACCTCGGCCTCATAACTGACCAGATACTTCACAAGCTCTACCGCCGCTTGTTCCCGCTCCGGATGCCCAAGAGTGTGTTGCCAGATAACGTAACTGCCACCCCCCAGCCAGGGAACGTCCGTCAGCGTGGCAACGCCCAGATTGTCGCGCATCTGCTGACTACCTCGCCCGTCAAAAAAGCTGCTGGCAGTCCGAATGTCAGTCACCACCGCAGCAGCGCGTCCCTGCGTAAAGAGTTGAACACTTTGGCTCCAATCAAGGGACTTGAACATTTCGGGGACGTTGCGGTAGATGTCCAACCAGTACTTCAACCCCTTCAAGGTCTCTGGGCTATCAAATACAACCTGGCTGCCTTCTTTGTCAATAAAATCGCCCCCCATACTCCACACCCAAGAGGCTGCGATATGCACCAGGTCGCTGTATGGCGGCGGAACATAGGGATGCAACCAGGGAATATCCAGCGTGGAATTGGTAAGCTTTGCCACCGTCTCGCTGAAACTTTCCAACGTCCCGAAGGCCTTCGACTCGTCGATCCCAATTTGGGTAAGCAGGTCTTTGCGATAGCAGACGACGTACATGTAACCCGTCCAGGGCAGCGACCAGACATGCTCGTCGTCGAAGAGCATGGCGCTTTCCCACACCGCTGGAATAAATTTCTTCGAGCCCCCCACTGCTTCAATCTCATCCGGCTGGAACGGGCGTAACGCGTTCATTGTTGCCAGGCTGCTCACCCACGTATCGCCAAGGTGCGACACATCCGAACCTTTGCCATGAGATGCAAAATTAAGCAGCTCAGCCCAGGCCATCCCCCATGTCATCGTCTTCAGGCTGACATCGACATCATGCTGTTCACCGAAATTTTTAACCAAGCCTTGCAGTGTCTCTATATCGAGGTCGGAATCCGGAATTGTCGACAGCTCAACATTTGACATTGGTCTCTCTTTTCACATCAGATTACATCAAGGTCCGATTCAATTGATCCGCCAAGGCTGTCATACGTTCTGAAATAACGGAGTCCAGTTTCATCTGACGATTCTTGAGTGCATAAGTAACTAACTCGCCAACCAGACTCGCCAAATGATATTCAATCTGTTGCCACGACCGCAGCGAACGATAAGAGCGACCTTTATCACGCAAGCTTTCAAGCACAGTATAAAACCGATGGCCCTTCGGGAACAGCGCTTCCAGGGCCTCGACTCGCGCCGGGACGATATATGCATCCCGGCTGAGACGCACCAGCGTTTTTTTGTCGGTCAGAAAACGAACGAGTTCCAACGAGGCCTTCACCTTTTCCGGGTCGGCCAGGGCATGCTGCCAGATCACCAGATTGCCGCCGCCGCACCAGGGAGATTCAAAGAGAGGCGCAACCCCCATCGCGCGTACAGCAGACGTCTCCGTCTGATTCTGCAATGACGATAACATGAATTGTGTATCGGTCACTGTGATACCTGTTCGGCCTTCCGTAAAGACATTGATGTATTCACGAGCCGTCGCCGGTACGACATTTGTCGAACTGACCTGGTGCGCCCGAAAGTAAGCCTTCCAGCCTTCCAGCGCCGCCGGTTGATCGAACGCAACTCGCCTGCCCCGCACTCCCAAGAAGCTTCCATGCTGACTCCAGATCCACGAGGCCGCAATGTGCAACAAATCGCTATACGGCGGCGGGAACGTGGGCAACAACCACGGGTTGCTGATCAGGTCAGATTGCTGTAATTTGTAGATCGTTTCCAAAAGGGTGGACGGGGAAACAAAAGCTTTGCCCGGGTCTACTCCGATCTGTCGTAATAAATCCTGGCGATAGAGAATGACGTAACTATAAATGTTCCAGGGCACCGACCACAGACGCGCATCCTTTTCTATGCGGATACTCGTCTGGGAGGCAGGAACAAAGGCATCCTTTCCGCCCAGGCGTTCGAACTCGTCCGCCGAGAACGGCCTGAGGGCATTCAGCATCACTAAGCTGCTGACCCAGGTGGAACCGATATGAGAAACGTCCGGACCTTTTCCGGTAACCGCAATCATCATCAACTCCGGCCAGGCTTTTCCCCAGGTCATGCGCTTCAAGTTGACCTGAATACCTGTTTGCGCAGCAAATTCATCGACCAACCTTTGCAAGGTGTCGAATTCAGCTTGATGATCGGGAATAACTGAAAATTCTATACTGGTCATCTTAACGATTATCAGCAGTCTGACGAATAGTTCTAAGTGTATCGACGAGCGTACTGCGCACATTGCCGTCTACGCGCAGCCCAACTTGCTCCATGCCAAGCAACACAGCGCCAACAACAGGCGGAACGGTCAAGCGTACGAGCCGCGCCTTTGGCGCAATGCGCAAGATCATCTCCTGCATCGGATCGATCAACATTGGCCCGCCTTCGAACATACTGCCAGAGAGCACTACATCAAAAGCCAGCGACTCGAACCCTAACTGACGAATGACCGCGTTTGCCATTTCGCCGAGTTCTCCTCCGGCCCAAGCGATCAATTCACAGGCAATGGGGTCCCCGTTTTTGGCTACCTCGAAAACGACAGGCGCCGATTCCGCGCCGATTTCATAGCGCCCCTCAGTATACCCCTCCAACAAATCTTCCAGGTCACGAGCCTTCATGCGTTGGATGAAAGCCTGGCTCAAAGCAGTGTGTGGGCCACGCCTGGTCCATTCGAACCCGACGACTTGCATCGTCCGGATGATGAGTTCTGAACTGCCGGCCGCTTCGCCCATCAACACCCCATAACCGGTGACACGTCCCTCGCGTTTATGCTCACGATCCCATCCCCGGCAGTTGCAGCCCGTACCCGAAACGACAACCACACCCCAGCCCTGTTCAGCGCCGGCAATCAGTCCCGGTATGGTATCGTTAACAATACCGCTTTTTGCGCCGAGGCCAAGCTTATCAATCGTCTGGTTCATGCGCGGGAGTTCGGAGGGCCAATCATAACCTGCAACGCCAAATCCGGCGCCAGCGATCTGATCCTTCCGCAGGCCAGAGAACGCCAACGCCTTGGTCAACCCCAACTCTATCGAGTTGAACATCCCTTCAAAGCCAACGGATTGATGATTAGCCGGTCCGGATTCCCCGAATCCAACAACCTTCCCATATTCATCAGCAATAACAATATGGGTTTTCGTCCCGCCTAAATCAGCACCTAAGAAATAGCGCATAGAACCCTTCTACAGGCCGCAATGGTGGTTCCAATCATCCTATAAGACAGGGCGAGGATACGTGTTTTAGTAAAAACAGCATACCGCAACCATCCCCGAAGAACCAGTCAATTAAGGGCGCACACTCTGTGCGCCCTGCCAATTAGTTCTTCCAAAATTGAGGGAGATATGCCTGGTGAGTTTTCAGCATATCGTCTAATACCTCTTGTACTTTATCTGCAGTTGGCCCAAGCGGATGAACCAACAAGGCTTGATAAGCGGCCTCTCGGTCTCCATGAACAGCGGCCTCAACCGTCAACAGCTCATAAGACTTGACTTGTGCAATCAAGCCAAAACAAGCAGGCGGCAACGGCTCAACCGGGATCGGGTGAATCCCTTTGCGGTCTACCTTGGATGGAATCTCAAGCACCCACTCAGCAGGCCACTCTTTTACCGCGCCGTTATTCTTCGCATTAACCACATGGGTTTCGCCCAGATCGTTATAATGTGCGTTCAGCAATTGCGTTGCCACGGTGGAATAATAGGCTCCACCGCGCTTCATCAGATCGGCAGGCGGTTCCTGCAAATTTGGATCCGCATACTCACGCAGCAGTTTTTTTTCGACTTCCATGACTTCTTCTGCACGCGAAGGCGGCCACTTCTCTTGCGCCGCCAGCTTCTTGTCGGTATGATAGAAATACTGCAAATAGTAGTTCGGGATCATTCGCAGTACTTCGATCGTGCGTGGTTCCCACTCAGCATGTTCCTGTGTCTTCAATTCTTTGATATATTCATTGACGACCTGGGGCCAGACGTCCTCACCGTCGACGGTGAAACCGCGATGCCAGGACAGGTGATTCAGCCCTAGAGTCTTTAACTCGGTTCGAGATGGATCGATCTTTTCACCCGTGGCTTTTTCCAGCTTATCGATGATCATCATCTTGGCCGTGATCGGAACGTTACATACGCCCACCGACGGTATTTCCGCATATTTACTCAACGCCTGTGTTACCAATCCTGCCGGGTTGGTAAAGTTGACCAACATGGCTTCCGGCGCCGAGAGCTCTTTCATATCCTGAGCAATCTTCAAAATCACGGGAATGGTACGCATGGCCTTCGCCATACCCCCAACGCCCGTGGTCTCTTGACCAATCAGACCATAGCGCCTGCCCAGGTATTCATCATTCCGCCGCGCCTCCATTTGTCCGACGCGCAACTGTGTTGTGACGTAATTTGCATTTTTAACCGCTTCACGTTGGTCGGTCGTCAGCACAACCTTGAACGGCGCACCTTTGAACTCCACCATACGCTTTGCAAATCCACCAACGACATCGAGCCGTTTGGCATCGATATCCATTAACCACAATTCATCCAGCGGAAAATTTTTAACACGAGCCAGGAATCCATTGACGAGTTCGGGCGTGTAAGTCGAACCACCGCCAATGACGGCAACCTTCAGCATTCCATTCTCCTTCGCATCCAATCGGATTTTCAGGCTTTCTGAAAGCCGTTGGGGATAAGACACATGTGGGAGTGTCCGGGCCTTGTAGCCAGGAGGCACTCCCACACAGTTCTCATTTCACAAAAACTCCGAGTGAACTATAAGCCATAGATTACTTTTCAACACCGGTAATCACGATGCCTTGGATAAAGAAGCGTTGAGCCAGGACAAAGATAAGCAGCGGAATGGCAAGCGTCATGAGCGCTCCGGCCTGGATCAATTGCGGCTGTTGACCATAGATGCCGTTGAAGCGGGCCAGAGCCACGGAAATCGGCTGGCTGTTCATCTTCGTGGACAAGTAAATCAACGGGCCAAAGTAGTCATTCCAGGTGTAAACGACGTGGAACAGTGTTACAGCCATGATGACCGGATACGATTGTGGAATAACAACCGACCATAGGACACGCAAGGGGCCGGCGCCATCGATCATGGCCGCTTCGTCCAGCTCACGCGGCAGAGTCATGAAATATTGTCGTAACAGGAAAACGTCATACGGGTTGGCAAAGAACGCCGGAACGAACAACGGCAACCAGGTGCCCACCCAGCCAATCTTGGTGAAGAAGGTAAAGGTCGGGATGACGGTCACCGTGGTCGGCAGGAACAACGTAGAAATCAGCACCACGAACAGGAAATCACGCCCCGGGAAGCGGAAACGGGAGAACCCGTAGGCAACCAGGATGCAGGAAAGCAGGTCGCCAATGGTGGTCACAAAAGCATAAAAGAACGTGTTCCACATGACCCGCGGGTAGTCAATATCTTTCCATACTTCTGCGAAGTTCGACCAACTGGGCGAGAAGACCCAGGGCCGTGAGAGCCCCTTGAAATACCCACCGTTCCAGACAATCGGGTCAGCCGTGGGGTTGTTCGGGTCCATAAAAATGCTGGACTTCGTAAAGCCCGTGAGCAGAGCCAGGTCTTTCGTCGTTCCATCCGGCAATGGGACGCTATAAATCTGAAGCGTTTTCCCAGCGTAGTCATTCATGTCGATTTTTTGATCGACAATAAAACCAGACTTGTTTACTTTAAAGGTATAGCTCTTTGTATTTTCGCCTTTAAATACGTAGGTCGGATTGGCCGCCGGCCAAATTGGCGCGTTTTGCGCCGTCATCTGAACAGGCGTCTTCAAAGACGTAAAAATCATATAGAGAAACGGCATCAAGAAGAGAGCCGCAACCGCCGCCGTCAAGAGCGTAATAAAGATCGTTTTACCTTGCTTATTGAAGGTGAATTTGGTTTTCTTTGCAGTTACACTCGCGCTCATTGTCTAAGGCCTCCTCTACCTGCTACCCTCACCTGCATAGTAGACCCAATAACGGGCGCTCCAAAACAGGAAGATCGTCACGATCAAGATCACGGCAAACAACAGCCAGGCAAGTGTCGATCCATAAGACATATTCTGATAAATGAAAAATGTTTTATACAAATACAAGTTGTAGAACATCGTTCTACCGCCAGGGTCACCTGTACCCTGGTTGACCACTAATGGAACAAGGAAATACTGAAACAGGTAAACGATCGACAGAACCAAATTATAGAAAATGACGGGAGAAATCATCGGGATCGTGACATTCCAGAAAGAAGCAAAGGTCCCCGCCCCATCCACTTTAGCCGCATCATACAACTCGGTCGGCACGCCCTGAAGCCCCGCCAGAAAAATCAAGAACGCATTCCCAATTCCCCAAATCCCGTAAAGAACGTATGCCGGATAGACCCAGTTGATATCATTTGCCCAACCCGGCACATTGCCTTTGGGCACGCCCATGGCAATCAACATATGGTTAACCCATCCCGTCTCAGGATTAAGAACGCCGCCCCACAGAAAAACGCTGGCGACGAAAGGAATGATGTAAGGCATGTAGAAGAGAGAACGGAAGAGGTTCTGCCCCTTGAGGTGAGGGCTGTTTGCCAACAGGGCAAAGATCAACGGCACGATCAGGCCCACAGGGAGAGAAATCGCGCCAAACACAAGCGTAATCCATAAAGAGCCGAGATGGTTTCCTGACAGACTCCACACTTGCGTATCACGAAGCAGAGCCGAATAGTTCGCCAACCCCACTAGCTTGGGTGCACTCAGGACACCGTCTGTAACGTTCAAGTCCATAAAAGTGAAGGCCAACGTCGCCAGGATTGGAATTAGTGTAAAAGCCAGAAAGCCAAAGATCCACGGCGAGAGGAAAAGCATGCCATTGCGATACTCACGTTTGGCATTTGGCCCCATCTTCCGGAGAGACCCAAGTGATGGTAATTCTGGCAGATGGGTTAGATTCTCCATACAAGTTGCTCCTTATAGAGATGGATTGGCGGGCCAGGGTACAGAAACTGGCCCGCCATGAGTATATCAGGAAACCTGTTACTTGTTGTAGATTGTGGTCAAATCACTTTCCAGTGTGCTGATCTCTTTGGTGAGATCGAGGCCACTGGTGGTGACCAACAGGTTACCGAAGGTGCTGTTGCGGTTCCAGGCATCGTTGAAGTTCGGTACGTAGCTTTCAGCGCTCGGAACATCCGGGTACTGCAGGCCATCGACGAGAGTCTGATAGTTCTTGACCCACGGGAAGTTGGCCTGTGCAGCAGTCAGCCAAGCACCGCGCAGAGAACCAATGGCCGGGACAGCGCCGTAAGCCGGCGGGTTGCCAGCGGAGCCAACGATCAGCTTCTGGACACCGGTGGTCTCCAGGTAAGCCAAAGCTGTGAAGGCTTCCTGCGGGTTCTTGGTGCTCTTCAGGATGCGGATGGTGTCGGCGTCGACACGGCCGCCCACCTTGCCGTTGTAGGTCGGCATGGCAGCGAAGTCCCAAGTCTTGACATCAGCCATACAGCAGGTGTACCAGGAGGGCTCAATGGTCATAGCGACCTTGCCGCTATTGAAGGTGTTGCCGGTGCCGAAGTCGGCGCTCTGCTCGACTGCGTTGTTGGCGATGAAGGGCTGATCGCCCCAAATGCCGTTATACATCCAGGTCCAGGAGTCAACCCAAGCCTGCGGAACCTTGGCCTGGTAGGAACCCTGCGAACCGCCGGGCACCAGCTCGGTGCCGGCCTGCCAGAAAGCGCCCCAATATTCGGGCTGGTTCTCGAACACCCAGGAGAAACCGTACTGGACGATCTGGGTCTTGTCGAAACCACTTTCGGTGGAGTTCTTGCCGTTGGCGTCAACGGTCAGCAGTTGGGCAACCTTCTGAACAGTGTCCCAGTTCCAATCGACTTTCGAGCCGTCGGGCATGGTGTACTGATCGGGGATGCCGTTCGTGTAAGTGGCGGGCGGGTAGTTCAGGCCGGCCTGGTCGAACAGGGCAGTGTTGTATTCCATCGCGGAAGGATACACGGCGAAGGGCAGGCCGAGACGCTCGGTGCCGTTACCGGAATCCTGGATGTACATGTTCTGCAGGCTCTGGTCGAAGACGCTGGTGTCGAAGTTGGCAGCCTGGATTTCCGGGTTGAGGTCGAGGTATTGGCCAGCGAAAGCGTTCGAACCGGCAAAACCCACCGGGCCGACGATGTCAGGGCCGTTGCCAGAGGCGATTTCGGTCGACAGGGTATCCTTAGCCGAGGCATACGGAATGACTTCCATGATCAGCTGGATCTTGTCCTGCGAGGCGTTGAAATCGTCCACCACAGCCTGCTCGATCGGGAGCTGACCGGCATCGGTGCCGGTGCCCAGGCCGATGAACCAACGAATCTGGGTCTTGCCAGCTTCAGCGGTCGCCATCGGGTACGGAGTCAGAGTCGGGGTGGCGGAGGGCGCTGCGGTAGCAGCCGGGGCTGTTGTAGCGGCGGCAGGAGCCTGGGTCATCGCCGGAGCCTGCGTCATGGCAGGCGCTTGGGTCACCACTGGAGCGGTCGTAGGAGCAGCGGTCGGTGTGCTACCGCAGGCTGCGAGCAGCATGGAGACGACCATAACCAGCGTGACCAAGATGAACAAACTTTTCTTCATGGTGAGTTTCTCCTCTTAGAGTAGATAGAATTGAACTTGGTTATTTGTTGTGCAAATACGGCGTAAGTATCTTCTACTGCAATCACCTCCTTACAAGAATGGCGTGCTCATGCATGGCAACCGCAAGAGCAACGCAGGACAACATCTGTAGGGAGCAAGGTCACGTTATGGACAGGTGCTCCCTGGAGGATAGCAAATAAATTTTCTCCCGCGACGCGTCCGACAGCTTCCGTTGGGGCGCGCACCGTGGTCAGAGGAGGGGTCAAGAAAGCAGAGAGTTTTTGGTCGTCAAATCCAACAATGGAGATATCATCGGGGACACGGAGTCCTAATTCCTGAAAAGCAGTGAGAACGCCCACTGCTGCCTCATCATCTCCGGTAAAAACGGCATCGAATAAAGGGGGATCGGACTCCAGAAAATTTTCCATCGCTTTGTAGGCAATTCCTCGCTCGAACTCACCATCCAGCACCAAACGGGGGTCAAAAGGAATTTGGTGTGCTTCGAGCGCCTCTTTATAGCCAAGTTCACGCCACTTCGAGTCTTCCTGATTGATGGGCCCATGCAGGAATACAATGTGGCGCCTACCATGTACTTCGATCAAGTGATCGATCAGTTTGCGGGTTGCCGCTTTGTTTTCAACTGTGACATAAGGGATAGGAAGTTCTGCTGGGGGAGTGCGATGAATCAAAACAAGGGGAAAATTCTTTTCATACAATTGGCTTAACTGATTATCATCCAAACTATCTGCAAAAACCAAAAGACCATCCGTATTATGTGGTCCAATCGGCGGTTGGTACTCGTTCTTGTCAATACTTGGGCGATAAGTTGCCACAATCAGATTATAACCGTTTTCCCTTACTGCGGACTCAATGCCACTGAGCAATGGTCCGAAGAAATCATTGTGCATGTTCGTCAAGAGTAAGCCAATAACAAGCGTTTTATGAGTTGCCAGATGACGCGCCGCAGCATGTGGTACGTAATGCAAATCCCCCATCACCCTTTCAAGCCGTTCTGCGACTTCGTTCGAAACTGGTGCATTATGGTTAATATAGCGACTGACTGTTGCGACCGACACACGAGCTTCGCGGGCGACATCCCGTATGGTTACAGAACTGGACTTTTGTGTCATTGGGACGTGCACATCCTTTGTAACCGGTTACAGTAACCGGATACATTATGTCACAGCTAGTATTAAGAGTCAAGATGAAAATCTTAAAATTTATGGGCAGTGCTGTGCTGTAACTTACAGGCTCTCTGGAAACCGGCGGAATAAAGCAGATTTATGCTCCCGGTAGTTCTACACGATTCTGGGCAATAACCGTTTTATACCAAAGGGCGCTATCCTTCAAAATCCGTTGTTGCGTTTCCAAGTCAACCCAGACAATCCCAAATCGTTGGACATAGCCCTGACTCCACTCGAAGTTATCCATCAGCGACCAGACAAAATACCCGGCCAGCGGTACGCCGAGTTGCATCGCCTGATGGGCCGCTGCGAAGTGATCGCGCAAGTAGTTCAAACGACGGGTATCTGCCACCCGACCCGAATGGTTTGGGCCATCCGAGAACGACGCGCCGTTTTCGGTGACGTACATTTTGGGCGGTTTGTAGTTGAAGTAAACCGTGGATAAGATACCGCTCAGCCCCGGCGGATAGATTTCCCAATTCATCTCAGTATAGTTGGTGTCGTTCCTTTCGGCTGGAAACAGAGTCTGCGGGTCGTTATCGGGAACAGAGGCCCGGGCCACATTGCGTTGGTAATAATTCACACCGATGAAGTCGGTGGAAACTGCAATCGCGCGCATATCACCGTCTTCAACGAAGTCCAACCCGTGCGGGAGCCCCCCCGATCCTTTTATGTCATCCACGACATCGCCTGGGTAGCCCCGTCCGTAGAGCGGATCCAAAAACCAGCGTTGCCACATTCCATCGCCCCGGCGAACAGCGTCACGGTCGGCAAAACTGTTCGAGGCGGGCATCGTCCAACCGATATTGAGCGCAATGCCCACTTCGGAGCCTGGGCTGTTTTGGCGAATAACGGGAACCGACCAGCCGTGCGACAACAACAGATAGTGCGCCGCGCGGACGGCAAGAGCCAGGTCTTTCAAACCGGGAGCATGAACGCCCGTGGAATATCCCAGCCAGGCGACAACCGCCGGTTCGTTATGCGTGATCCAATGCTCGACCCGGTCGCCCAGGGCGCGGGTGACGACATCCACATAGTCGACAAAGGCCTCGGCGGTGGAACGCACCGCCCAGCCGCCCGCCTCCTCCAAAGTTTGGGGCAGGTCCCAGTGATTCAAGGTGACGAACGGTTCAATCCCGGCTTCGAGCAGACTATCGACGAGACGGGCGTAGAAATCGATCCCGGCCTGATTGACTTTTCCTCGCCCGGCAGGCAGGATGCGGGGAATCCCGATCGAGAAGCGGTAAGCTTTGAGCCCCAATTCTTTCATCAGGGCCACATCTTCCTGCCAGCGGTGGTAATGATCACAAGCGACATCCCCTGTATCACCATTAAGGATTTTGCCGGGCGTGTGAGTAAAGCGATCCCAGGTGGATTCGCCTTTTCCGTCTTCATTCCACGCGCCCTCGATTTGATAGGAGGCGGTTGCAGCGCCCCAGGCAAAATTTTCAGGGAACTTTAGAACGCTCTTTGTCATGGATTCTCCGAAATCTTCTGGGTCTTTGGGAATCGGCACGATAAAACTGACATCTACTCCCTTACCACGGGAGTTCCTCCAAAGAACCAATTTTCTGGTTTACCTCTTCAAACGATATGTTCTCTACAATTCCTGTAAGAAATTCCCAGTGCTCAACGT
Source organism: Anaerolineales bacterium (assembly GCA_046704785.1). Classification (GTDB taxonomy): domain Bacteria; phylum Chloroflexota; class Anaerolineae; order Anaerolineales; family Villigracilaceae; genus JBJKRF01. Next base: position 44,267 of record JBJKRF010000037.1, read on the forward strand.
GCTCCACGGTTTCTCCGGGGGCCAGTTTTGCCAACGGGCCCAACGTTTCCAGTTCGAGCACGACATCATTGCAATAGGATTCGATGTTACATTGTCGGTCAATATGGGATTGTTGTGGCTGTGGCTTAAAACGCTTGACAAACAGAATGTCGCCCCGTTGGTGGGCAATCCAGCCCGCGGTGTTGAGATAGCCGAATTTACAGGGCGGCATCAAAGCCTGACTTTGGAACACGATGTGGTCATCGCTGATCTTCAGACGAGGATCATTCCAACGGGTGTAATTCCATAACACGAGATGACGGTTGGCATGCAGGTCAGCGTGCGGGTCATCCGGCGGGAAAACGCCAACCGTCTGTGGAAAAATGACCTTGCCCCCAAGCGGGAGTTGGGTCACCGCCCATGGCGCAAGTTCGATGCTTTGGCTGCCTTCGTTGGTGATTTGGTGTGTGAGGGTCAACGCAGGGCGTTCGGAATCGAATGCGATATGCATTTGCTTCCGAACGCCGGTTGAGGTTTCACGCACGCCGATCAGATCAACGGCCTGGGAAGTCTGCCGAATGGTTACGCCAGAATCGTCAGGGATATAGGTGCGTTGCGGAACTTCTGGCCCGTACCAGAGCCGGTGCCCGCCATAGATGTGATACACGCCGTTTGGCGTGTCCCAATGGACGTCGGGCAACTCGGCCAACAGGTTTTCGTCCCGCCCGGGCAGGCGCAGCCCCACAATCCGTGGGCCGGCTTCGCTCAAGACATCCAGCGAGAGTGTTTTCGTCTCGACCCGTTGGGCAGCGTGACCATGATAGTCAAATTCCACAACGGCTCCGAGATTATTCATTTGCCAGCATATTATTGATATTTTGAGCCAGCGGCTCCAAATTTTCTTTGACGATATCGCGCACGTTGGTATTCGGATTGGCAAGAACTTCCTTCCAAATCTGTACCAACGTTGTCGCCAGACGCTCCTCAATCAGGCCCCACAGCCGCATCAGACGGAACGAACGCCCCTTTTGGAGGCCCTGACTGATAAACTCATGGATTGGGTCTGAAATTAAAGTACTGGAGGCCAGCACATCGAGACGCACCGGCCACAGGACACCTTTCCTGAAATAGGCTTCCTGTGCATAGGCGCCCGTTAGAAAACGTACGAGTTCGAGCGCTTCCCGCGGATGCAAAGTGTGTCGCCAGAGAACCAGATTGGAACCGCCGATGAAAGGTCGCCCAGGCGGGAAGGCAATTCCGCCTTGCTGCATGACGGTTGGCTGGAGTCGCAGCCAGGGGCCGCTGATCGTAACGGGCACCTGACCATTCCAAAACAGGGCATCCGATTCCACATCATCCACTTCGTGATGCGCAGGGTCGACGAACTGGCCCAGTTCAAAGTAATGTGTGAATCCACTGATCGCTTCGGGCGCTGCGAACCTCACACTCTGACCTTCAGGATCGCCAAAATGTCCGTTGGCGCCCCAGACCCACGCAGCCGCATTGTGCAAAGTCATGCGTGTTTTGTGCGTCGGGAGCGCCAGCGGGCCTTGATGCGTTCTCTGTTGCAAACGTTTCAACGTCTGCTTGAAAGCCTCAGGAGTGCTGAACGCCTTTTTCTCGTCGATACCGGCTTCCTTGAGCGCGTCCTTCCGGTAATACACGAAGCGCGTATCCGCCAGCCAGGGAACCGCCCACGTTTGGGGCATCCCCGCCAGGGAGGTTGTGCTCCAAAGTGGCTCAAGGAAAGCGTTTTGTCCGCCCAGCTTATCGATTTCCATCTGCGTGAAGGGGCGCAGGCTGTTCATCCCAACGAAGTCGCTCAACCAGGTCGAGCCAATCTCCGACACATCGAATCCATAACGGTAAATGCTGGATCGGGTAAGGTCAGACCAGGCGTCTTCCCAAGTCAATCGATGAATTTCTACGTGGATACCAGTCTGTTGTTCAAACTCCTGAATAGCCGGAGTAACCAGATCCGGGGCATCAGGTGCAGCGATATGAGAAAAAGAAATCGTCGTCATCAGAGTCTTCTCATCCTCCTAAAGTAAGTTCCACTTTATGGATGCCTCCGTGCGAGACAGGGACCACGTCTCCCGCCACTTGCATACCATCGACGAGGAGGCGTTTTACGCCCCGATTAACATGCTGCGGGTTACGAACGGTAATTTCGTACGTAGCTCCCCGGAATTTGCGGGTTGCCTTGAAGCCATCCCACGAGGAGGGGATGCACGGGTCGATTTTCAACCCGTCATATTCTGCCCGGATGCCAAGAATCCATTGCGTCCCGGCCTGGTAACACCAGGAGGCCGTTCCTGAAAGCCAGGAGTTGCGGGCCAGCCCAAATTTAGGATGTTCATCTGCCAAGATATTTTGTGGATAGACGTAAGGTTCACACTGGTAAATTTCGATGCTTTCGTTCTTGCCAGCCGGATTGATCTGCGCGTAATATTCGTAGGCGCGTTCGCCGTTCCCCAACATCGTTTCGGCGATCATGGCCCACGGGTTGGGATGCAGGAAAATGCCGCCATTCTCCTTGGCACCGGGCGGATAGGTGGTCACGCCACCGTAGCGCGAGTCGAAGCCGTCGAACCCCGGCGCGGAGAGTTTAATCCCATATTTGGTGTTCAAGCGCTGGTAGACTGAATCCAGCGCCGCGCGGGCATGTTCGGGAGAAGCGAATCCGGCCATCACAGCCCAGGCCTGACCATAAAGATAGATCTGGCCTTTTTCATTCTTATGCGAACCAAGCACAGAGCCGTCGTGATCGAAATACTCGATGAACCAGGCCCCATCCCAGGCGTCTTTATCGATGTGAGATTTCATCTCCTCGTAAGCGGCCCGGAATTCCGCTGCGACCTTTTTCTGCCCAAGGCGGTCGAGCAACGGAATAAACTCTGTCAGCCCACGCCCATATAGACTGGCGGTGAAGAGCGACTCGGCGCCCGTCGCCAGATTCATGGTGTCATTCCAATCGGCAAAGCCCAGCAGCGGGAGCCCATGCGCGCCCACGTTCTTCCGGGTAAAGTTCAGGCCTCGTTTGACGTGTTCCAGCACGCTGGCAGACTCGATGGCTTTGCCTTGCTTGTCTTTGTCATAAAAAGGAACCAGTTCTTCGAGAAATGCAAAATCGCCGCTCTCTTTCAGGTAAGACACGATACCGAGGATGCTCCACAGGTGATCGTCGCTGTAATAATTGGGATGGTCTTCCATCTCGGTCGAGTCGCCTTCGGAGCCTTCCAGCGTCAACGGGTTGAACTGGTGCATGGCCGACCCATCCCGTTTCTGGAAGGAAAGCAGCGTTTTCAGAAAGGCTTTCCCGTCTTCGGGTAGGGCCGCCATGACGGCCAACACGTCCTGCGACGAATCCCGTATGCCAATCCCGCGCGCGCCCAATCCCAACTGGTAGTAAGAAAGATAACGCGACCATTGCCGGGTGATGAAACACTGGTGCGGATTGTGCACGTTCAGCATGGTGTTCATGGCGAGGTCGGGCGTTTCCACCTGGAGTGTGTCGAGGTAGTCGCCCCAGAAAGCCGCCATTTCCACCAGCGCAGCATCCACCTTTTCAGGGTTGCGAAAACGTTCGATGCAAGCACTTGCTGCCGCCAGATTGGCCTCCTGTCCTAACTGAGTGATGAGACGGCGCGAATCACCCGGCGGAAGGACGCCGAGATGATGCAGTAAGGCAGCAATGTTATCGCCCCTGACAGCCTGGCTGCCGGGCAATTCGGCGCTATAGAGGCCGTGGGGAGTCTGCCACGAGCCGTATTCGTTGTCGCCCAGGAACTTTTCACGATCCGTCTCGAAGGACGAGGCCGGCAGGTTCGAAGTGAAATAGTTGATCTTTATATCACGATACATGAACGGATACTGCACCAGCACCGTGAAATTCCCGTCCTTGACGGCTTTCGACTGCATCGTCTGCGGAACCCAATCCGCATTGGTGAACTGCTTGAGCGCGTCTGGATGGCTATATTCCAATACCGGAATGGCGTCCACTTCCAGTGGCTGGTCGGAGAGGTTGGTCACTTTGATGTCGCGCACTTCGCAAGCCGCTCCAGGGGGGACGAAGATCGTAGCCTCCATGCGCAAGCCGTGGAATTCGCTGATGATGCGCGTATACCCCAGCCCGATATGGCACTCATACAAATCGTATGGATCGAGCGTGGGCACGAAGAAGGGCGAAAATACTTTGTAGCCGTTGACACCCTTGATACGCAGGTAGAGCGTTTCGCCTTTGAAGTCTGACGACGGCATCTGCTGAATATATTTCGTAATGCGGTTGAAGGTTGGATCTTCCTTGCAGATCAGCGCCCCACCGGTGTGATCCACAAACCCGCCAAAAGCAAGCGTGCCGATATAGTTGATCCACTTCACCGGTGTCTTCGGATCGGTGATCACATATTCACGCTGCGCGTCGTCGAAATAGCCGTATTTCATACTCTCTCCATGACATGAATTGTAAAGGGAATAGCAGCAGTTTTACCCTTACAAAGTCGTTATCGAAGAACTGCTTTCACTTCCACGGTCGCACCCGCCTTCGCCAGCGGGACCGTGGCGCCTTCCACCGCCTTGCCATCCGCCGTCAAAGTGAGTTGGTTGCCCGGCCCCTGGCGTTCGATGCTGATTCGATACGTTGCGCCCCGGAACTGACGTGTGGCGCTGAAGCCCTTCCACCCCGCAGGGACAACCGGCTGCACTTCCAAACCGTCGAAACCGGCGCGAATTCCCAGGATATATTGCGTAATGGCGACATAATTCCAAGCAGCGGTGCCCGACAACCAGGAATTCTTGGCTTCGCCGTGAGTAGGCGCGTCTTTGCCCGCGATCATCTGGGCGTAAACGTACGGCTCGCACTTGTGCAGTTCGCTGATTTGCTCGCGCGCCGACGGATTGATGCGCTTGTAGTAGTCAAAGGCTTTGTCGCCGCGCCCCACCAGGGTTTCGGCAATCATAATCCAGGGATTGGTGTGGCAGAAAATCCCTGCATTTTCCTTATAACCGGGCGGATAAGACGAAATCTCGCCCAGGTGCAGGTAATATCGACTGAAAGCGGGCTGCTGCAGGACGATGCCGTGCGGCGTAGCCAGGTGCTGATCGACGGCGTCCAGCGCCTTGACAGCGTTGCCATTTTCCACGCCCAGTCCGGCCATGATGCAGATGCCCTGCGGTTCGATGAAAATCTTGCCTTCGTCGTTCTCCTTCGAGCCGAGCACATGGCTGAAGTCGTCATACGCGCGCCGGAACCACTCGCCGTCCCAACCGGCCGCCCAGACGGTTTTTTCCATCTCGGCGGCGGCCTGCTGCACCTTCTCGAGTTGCGCCGGATCGTTACGATGTTTGGCGATTCCGGCCATCTCGCCGCAAGCCAGCACGAACAAACCGGCAATGAAAACGCTCTCAGCCACTTTGCCGTCTTTGTTGGTCGTCGTCTGGAAAGACTGGCCCGGCGTATCAGAGAAACAGTTCAAATTCAGGCAGTCGTTCCAGTCGGCGCGCCCGATGAGCGGCAACTTGTGCGGGCCCAGCCGGTCGAGCGTATACTGCAGCGAACGCTGCAAATGCTCGTAGAGCGGCGTCTCGCTGCCCGGCTCGTTCTCGTACTGCACCGGCTCATCGAGAATACTCCAGTCGCCGGTCTCCTTGATATAAGCGGACACGCCCAGCACCAGCCAGGCCGGATCGTCGTTGAAGCCCGAGCCGACATCATTGTTGCCGCGCTTGGTCAGGGGCTGGTACTGGTGGAAGGCTCCGCCGCTCTTGAGTTGCGTCGCCGCCAGATCGAGGATGCGCTCGCGTGCGCGTTCGGGGATCATGTGCACGAAACCGAGCAGGTCCTGGTTCGAATCACGGAAGCCCATACCGCGCCCAATGCCGCTCTCGAAATACGAGGCCGAACGGCTCATGTTGAACGTCACCATGCACTGGTAGGCATTCCAGATATTGACCATGCGGTTCGTATCGTCATCCGGCGTATCGACCTGTAACTTACCCAGCAGCGAGGTCCAGTAATCGCGCAGGGCGGTGAACGCCGCGTCCACGTTCTGGGGCTGGAGATACTTCGCAATCAGCGGCTTGACCGTCTTCTTGTTGACAGTCTGGGAATTCGGCGGGTCGAACTTATCATCCTGGGGGTTCTCGTGATAACCGAGCAGGAAAATGACCTTCTTCTGCTCGCCGGGTTTCAACTGGACTTTGACGTGGTGCGACCCGATGGGCTGCCAGCCATGCGCTTCGCTCTGCCCCGACTGGCCCTGCTCGACGACGAGCGGCTCGTTCCAGCCCCGATAGGGCCCCAGGAAGGTCTCGCGCTGCGTGTCATAGCCGGCCAGCGGCTCGGAGCAGGCAAAGAACGCAAAATGGTCGCGGCGTTCGCGGTATTCGGTCTTGTGGTAGATGACTTCATCGACCAGTTCGATCTGCCCGGTGGAGAAGTTACGCTGGAAGTTGGTGGCGTCGTCATTGGCGTCCCACAGGCAAAACTCGACCGCCGAAAAGACGGACAGGTCGGCAGGCGTCGAACGCCGGTTGGTCAGGGTCATCTCCCAGATTTCGAGGCTTTCGCCGAGCGGCACAAAATAGCGGGTTTGCGCTTCGATGCCGTTCGCCAACGATTTGATGATGGTGTAGCCCTGTCCGTGACGGCATTCGTACGAGTCGAGCGCGCTACGGGTGGGCATCCAGCTTGGAGACCAGTAACGAGGCTGCGGGGCGTTTGAGGCGTTGTCCCGCAGGTAGATGTAACGTCCGCCCAGGTCTAGCGGGGAGTTGTTGTAGCGATAGCGTGTCAGGCGACGCAGGCGGGCATCCTTATAAAAGGAGTAACCGCCAGCCGTGTTCGAGATCAACCCGAAATATTCCTCGCAGCCCAGGTAGTTGATCCAGGGCAAGGGTGTATCAGGGCGTTCGATTACATATTCGCGGTTTTGGTCGTCAAAATGTCCGTACTGCATAAAGTCTCCCATCATTAAACGCTGGCCAAATCGGCGACCAGAGCCTGTAATTTTTCCGGCGTCAGAATCGTTGGAACGAGCGTGGCGATTTGATCGATGGTCATGTCCAGGGCCATTTGCAAGTCCGGATTTTCGAGCCAGGGGCCAAAATGACGTTCGAGCACCTTGTGGCCCTGGTCGTCGTTCAGGATCGCGCGCAGGGTCATGGCAGTGGTCAGGCGTGCACCGGAGGCCGCCGACGAACGCAGCGTGGCGCTGCCACGCAGGCGAATGTCGCGGCTGGAAGCGCCCACCAGAATCTCGAACTCGCCCGATTCGACGGTCCAACCTTCTTTTGCCGGATTGTAGTACCAGAATGCTTCCTGGTCGAGGTGCAATGTGACGGTTTTTCTTTCACCGGGAGCCAGGTCGATTTTCACAAAGGCTTTCAATTCTTTTTCGGGACGGACGAGCGCCGCGCTCACGTCGTGCACGTAAAGTTGGACGATCTCTTTGCCGGCGCGTTGCCCCGTATTTCGAACGTCGAAGCTGGCATTCAGGCCAGTCTCGGCGGTGAACGTCTCAGCGCTCAGTTTCAAATTGTCATACATAAAGGTGGTGTACGAAAGCCCATATCCAAAGGGGAACAGCGGCTCGATGTCTTTCTTATCGTAGTAACGATAGCCGACGAACAGGCCTTCTCCGTAAAGCACCTTACTGTTTTCGCCAGGGTAATTGATGTAAGCCGGGGTATCTTCCAGGCGTTTGGGGAAGGTGGTGGGCAGCTTGCCCGACGGATTCACGTCGCCGAAGAGCACATCTGCCAGCGCGTTTCCGCATTCCTGGCTGTTGTACCACTGTTCGAGGATTGTGGGAACGTCCGCAGCCCAGGGCATACGGAGCGCAGAACCGGCGTTGAGCACGACGACCGTATTCGGATTGGCGGCAGCGACCTGCGCGATGAGTTGGTTCTGTTCCCCCGGCAGGTCCAGGTTGACGCGGTCAAAGCCCTCCGACTCCCATTCACCCGTCAGCCCGGCGACGACGATAGCCACATCGGCGCGTTTTGCCAGTTCGACAGCTTCCTTGATCAAGTCGTCAGCTTGCGGTGGCAGGTAACCGAGGCTGACAGCGCGCCACAAGCTGTTGCCCTGCCAACGAAACTCGATCTTCAGCTCACAACGCTGGCCGGCCTCGAGCTGCTTGCGGGCGGCCCGTTGCGTATTGGGGCGCGTCTCCGTCCAGTTGTCGAGCAGCACCTGGCCATCGAGGCTCAGTCTGCTCTGCCCGACGCTGGTCAATCCAAAGGTGTGCAGCCCGCTTTCCTGCGCCGTAAAGGAACCGGTCAGTTGCGCGCAGAAACGCTCCTGGTCTACGTTGGGGACGCAGTTGTCGAACCAGCCGATGTTGAAGCGGTCGGTCACTTCTTCGTAAGCCGCCTTGCCAGAAAAATCCAGGTTGTCGTAGATACGCAACGTCAGGCCGGGTTGGCCGTCTTCGCTGGTCAGATAACTCACATCGGGCGTGGGCATGGTCTTATGGATAAAACAACCGGTTGCATACTCGACGCGAATCGCATCCCCGGCCCGCGCCCGCAGGCCGTCCAGGGGCGAAACCAGGTAGTGCGGCGTGACGCGTGAACTGCCGCCGCCCATGGCATTCGGCCAGCGCGCCAATTCGCCGATCAGCGCAATGGTTTTGACTTTGGCCGAGTCGAGCGGCAGCAAGCCGCCCTGGTTGCGCAGCAGGACGATGGTTTCACGAGCAGCCTCCCGAATGAGTGTGCGATGATCGGAACGATCTTCCCCGCGCTCTTCCGCCTGCGGGGGCTGGTCGAAAGCGCCGCAGCGCTCGATGGCGTGCAAAACGCGGCGCACCTTCTCGTCGAGCGCTTCGGGAGTCAGGTCGCCCTGGTCGAGGGCCTGCTGCACGCGCTCTTTGTTCATCCAGCGCGCCGGGCCGGGCATCTCCAGGTCCAACCCACCGGCAGGCACGTTCTCCGTATAGGTCCCGAACCAATCCGACATGAGCAGCCCGTCGTAGCCCCATTTTTCCCTCAGGATCGTCTTCAAGGTGTAATCGTTCTCGCTGGCGAAGATTCCGTTGACACGGTTGTAGCTGGACATCAACGCCCAGGGCCTGGCCGCGCGAATCGCCAAACGGAACGGTTCGAGGTAGATTTCGTGCAACGGGCGTTCGGCCACCTCGGAACTCATCGAATTCCGTTCGAACTCCTGGTCATTGCAGATAAAATGTTTGATACACGCCCCGGCGCCATTCTTCTGCATACCATCGATATAGGCCGTAGCCAGCCGTCCGCTTAGATAGGGGTCTTCAGAATAACATTCGAAATTTCGCCCGGCGATCGGCGTGCGGTGGATGTTGACGGTTGGCGCGAGAAGGATATGTGCGCCTTTGGCCTTGACCTCGTCTGCCAACGCCCCGCCAACGCGTTCCACTAAATCGGGATTCCAGGTAGCCCCCAGCGCAATGCCAACCGGGAAGAGCGCCGAGGTGGGCCCCAGGCTGCCCCATTGTCCGCGCACGCCGTTCGGGCCGTCGCTGGTTTTGATCGACGGGATTCCCAGACGCGGCACCGGCACGGTATGCCACAAATCCTGTCCGGCGAGCATCGAAATTTTTTCGTCGAGGGTCATCTGCGAAAGAAGCTTCTCAATATCAGCCATCTAGGCATCCCTTCTTATTCGACGGAAGATTTGGGACGGGGCCCTACCCCGTCCCAAATCTATCAGACCCATTCGTCCCTGCGCAACGTGACGAAAGGCGCTGTGCGCCAACGCGCACTCCCCTGCCAGGGCCCAGGAACGTTTCGTTCGCATACTCATCCGACCCACATATCGAAGCTGAATAACATAACAGACATGCCCATCAACAACAAGCTGGCCAGCGTCCACGTGCGGTCGAAGCCTTTGTTCTTCCCAAGATAACTCAGCGAAATGAAGATCGCGGGCGCGATGAGCATGTAGCGCGCCATGCTTTGCGCCGAGCCGCTGAACACCGACAAGACGATCACGGCCAGGCTGAAAAGCGCCACCAACAAATCGCGGCGCAACAACGCCAGACTGGTCAGCAGGGCTACCGCCACCGTAAAAACTTCGATGCTGAAGTAAATCAGACCGGCATGGCGGGAGTTCTGTGTCGCATATTGGAATGCGGCCGTCCAGCTATGGATAGAGGCCTGGATCGTCATCAAACCACGACCGAAGTAGAATTGCTGGAGTTCAGCCCATCCCTGTCCGAGCGGAGAATAACGCCAGACGGAATAAGCCGCCAGCGGCAGTAAGGCACAAAGACCCTGAGCCACCCATTTCCACGAGAAGCTGGTTTTGAAGTTCCTCCAGTCCATGGCCATCAGCCAGGCAACGCCCAAGGGCAGAGCCAACGCCGCGCCGTGGGCGCGCGTCCAGGCAGCGAGGGCTGCCAGCACGGAGGCCCACAGCCACTGCTTGCGCTTCATCAACGCCAGCGACCAGAAGGCCAGGCCGATGAACAGGCCCTCCGTGTACACCTGCGCCAGGAAAAATCCGGAGGGGAAAATCAACAGATAGAAGGCCGTCCGAAAACGGCTGTCTTCATCGAAATAGTCTTTGGTAATGTCGTAAAGCGCGAGCATCCCCGCCAGCGTACCCAACAAGGAAATGATCAGCCCCGCCAGGGTGGCTGTCGCAATCGGGTCGAGTCCGATTGCGCTCAGGGGATAAGCCAAACCTTTCATTAAGTAAGGGTAAAACGGGAAAAAGGAATCGTTGCGCGGAATGGAATGCCCGGTATACGGATTGGTCTCCCGGCCGCCCTTCGGGTCGTTGTATCCGCCCACCGCAATGCCCACGTAGTACTCCGAATCCCATGAGACCTGGTCATTCATGAAAGGGTCTTGCAGATAGACAGAGCCACGCGCCTTACTCTGTAGCGTAGTCAACTGCGCCGACCAGGACACGGCGGTGTCCGGGCGCTGAACCTGCAAACGGGTAGTCGACAGCCATTGAAAAGTATATAGAACAGCAAACCAACCGACCCAAATTAAGACGAGTGTACCAATAGCCTTCTTGCTCATGAACGCTCCAATTACTGGATAATATAGAGTGTAATGGACTGTGGTGGCAAGACCAGTTGACCGTCCGCCGGAATTGACTGTTGGCCGAGGTCCTCGGCGTTGTGCGAGGCGTCAAAGAGCCAGGTATCCGCGCTGGTTGGTGTGAGCCCCTGGATTTTAAGCGGCGCGTGCTGCTCCTGGTCAGACAGATTAATAACCATCAGAGTCAGTTGGCCGCTATCATTCTGTGCGGCATAGATCGAAACGTCCTGAATGCCGGAAGAAGCGTAGATGTGCTGCGTCCCGAAGTTCTTGTACATCTGGTAAACGTAATAGGTTGGGCGCACTTTGCCGCTGGCGATGAGTCCCAGGCCATCCTGCTGCCCGCTGGCCGTGGTCAGTAGCCACTGATTGACCATAAAGACATTTTCATTGATCAGGCGACCGAGCACATCGGCCCACCAAATGGCATTATAAAAGGAGTCGGGCGTGGCTTCGCCGCCGATGGCGCCGGTATAGTGGGAACCTGCCTCCGTGACCGCCACCGGCAGATCGTGTCCAACCGTCTGGCGGATGAGCCCGCGCAGATAGCGAACCGTGGCCGGCCATTCCGGCGGGTCCTGGCGCAAATCATTAATCGTCGCGCTCGGGCCGGTCATCTGCTTGGGGAACGGATAACGGTGGTAGGTCACCACATCCACAAGGTCGCCGTTCGCCTTGAGAAATTCGGTCATCCAATCGCGTCCGCTGGCGTCTTTCGGGTTGGACGCCGGGTCGGCAGTGAACTGGCTGAGTTCCGGACCGATCAATTTGATCGAGGGATCGACCGCTTTCATCGCTTCGGCAATCGCCCGCCATTCCTTGTTAAAACGTACGGTGTCGTACTTCATGCCGGGGATGCTGGCGTAAAGATTGGGCTCGTTGCCAATCGACCAGTAGACGACGCCATATCCCTTTTCAATGTTGACGTAGTGCACGAGCTGCGCCGCCTTTTCCGGCGTGCCGTTCAGCAGACGCACCGAAAAGGTGGGCATGGCCCCGATTCGTTTGGCAATTCCCATGAACAGGTCGATCTGAAGAGTGGTTACATCATTTTGGTCCCCCCACGAACCAGCCGGAAAACGCAAAGCGGTAACGTCCGACTTCAAAGCATAGTCGATCATTCCAATCGGGATTGCCGTCCACGGGCCGAAGTTCGACCCATAGACATAGGGGCTGATTGGCCCAAGCTTCATCCCTGGATTGACATATAAGACATTGGGAACAGAAGTCGAAATCGCAGTTGGAGACGGGAGGGGCGTCGAAGTTGGTGGGGCGGGTGTATCTGTTGGCATCGGCGTTGGCGGAGGAGTGGCAGGTCCGCAGGCGGTGAGTGAGACGGCAACAAGCAGGGCGATTGTCAAAAAGCGGCGCACGGCATTCTCCCAGATGCGGTGATATTGATATCCATGTAACCGGTTACACGGGGTAACTTCCATTGTACACCTTTTCTTTTGTTTATGTACAGAATGAAAACGCGCAAATTTGTAAATGGCATGTTCCTGAAGTGCAACACAGGCGCAAAAATTTCTTGTGGCGCCCATGAATAAAACAGAATCTATCTCCATTATAAACACATATTGTGTTGACTCTACTCCAAACCTGCCCTACACTTAGCCCATGCTTGCCAGAGTATTCTCCTGCGCCGTAATCGGACTCGAAGGCGTGATCGTCGAGGTCGAAGTGGACTACACCAGTGGTATGGGCGGCATGATCATCGTGGGCCTGCCCGATGCTGCCGTACAAGAAAGCCGTGAGCGCGTCCAATCGGCGATCAAGAACGCCGGCCTGTCCTTTCCCCGTAAACGCGTCATCGTCAACCTGGCCCCGGCCTCCGTCCGCAAGGAAGGCCCTTATTATGACCTGCCGATTGCCCTGGGTGTGCTGGTCATGACTGGCATAGTCCCCTACGAAAGCGTCGAAAACACGTTGGTGGTGGGGGAATTATCGCTGGACGGCAGCGTCCGTCATGCCAAAGGCGTTTTGCCGATGGCGGCAGCCGCCCGTCAAAACGGGTTCACACGTCTGATCGTCCCGGAAACGGACGCCGCCGAAGCGGCATTGATTCCCGACCTGGACGTGATCCCGGTGGCTTCGCTGCGGGCACTATACCTGCACCTGACAGGAGAACAGCCGCTCCAGTCCCAACCCCTCGCCCCGTCCGCCGACAAAAGCGAATTGCTGCCCCCCACCGATTTCGCCGAAGTCAAGGGCCAGGAGCATGTCAAACGCGCGCTGGAAGTCGCGGCAGCTGGCGGTCACAACGTCTTGATGGTCGGCAGCCCCGGCGCGGGGAAGACCCTGTTGGCGCGCGCCATGCCCGGCATCCTGCCGGAAATGACCATCGAAGAGTCGCTCGACGTTACGCGTATCTACTCGGTGGCCGACGCGTTGCCAGCCGGCATACCGCTCATCCGCCAGCGTCCCTTTCGGGCACCGCACCACACCATCAGCCACGCCGGACTGGTCGGCGGCGGCAACTGGCCCCATCCGGGAGAAATTTCCCTGGCGCACCACGGCGTGCTTTTCCTCGATGAATTCCCTGAGTTTGGCACCCGCGTGCTGGAAGTCATGCGCCAACCCATGGAAGACAAGGTGGTGACCATCAGCCGTGCACAGGGTTCGCTGAGTTTCCCGGCCAACTTCCAACTCGTGGCGGCCATGAACCCTTGCCCGTGCGGTTATTACGGCGATCCGCTCAAACCTTGCACCTGCGCCCCGTCAACCGTGACCAAATACCAGAAACGCATCTCGGGCCCCATCCTGGATCGTATCGATATCCACATCGAAGTGCCGCGCGTCGACTATGAAAAACTGTCCAGCAACCGGTTGGGCGAACCCTCCGCAAGGATTCGCGAACGGGTGGAGTCTGCGCGGGAGCGCCAGCGACGGCGTTTTGCCAACCTGAACCTGGGATGCAACGCCGACATGCGTGTGGGCGAAGTGCGCAAATTTTGCAAACTGGACGAATCGGGGGAGAGTCTGGTGCGCGCGGCCATGGCCCAGTTGCAACTTTCGGCGCGCGGCTATCACCGGGTTTTGAAACTGGCGCGCACGATTGCGGACCTGGCGGGCAGTGACCAGATCCAAACCGCCCATCTGGCCGAGGCCCTGCAATATCGCCCCAAGTTAATGATGGGATAAATTACACTCGCGCAAAGGATGATGCCTATTCGCCGGGGGAAATGCAACTTTGGGCGGCTCAAGCAATTCAGAAAACTCAACCAATAAAATGGTTTAACTTTAGTTTCCGCTAAGTCATATTTGACAGAATCACAAACTTGTGCATAAGGCATTTTTCGCACTTTTGTTGTTCATTCTGCCTTTGAAGAAAACAAAAATCTGCACGAAAAGTTCTAAATAGTTGTCAAAAAGACTGTTTTTCACGCATACACAGTATTCCCAATTTGTCAAACACCAGTTAGCGGAAAGTAAAGATAAATCAAAAACCGGACGCTCGCTTTGCGTCCGGGCCGTAAGCCGTGAGGGGAAACAGTACCAGGTCGAACTTCGCTAGGAAACCTGCCAGCAGACCTTCAAACGTCCAGGCGGTACCCCACACCGCGTACGGTATGTAAGAAGCGGGGATGGTCCGGGTCCATTTCGATGGCGCGCCGCAGCCAGGAAATGTGCACATCCAAGGTACGCGTATCGCCGGTGTAATTTGTATCCCATACTTTTTTGAACAGTTCCTCGCGCTCAATCACCTCGCCGCGGTGTTGCAGCAGAATCTGTAGCAAGAGAGTCAAGCGGGGCGTCAGGCGAGCATTCTTTCCCAGGCAACGCACGCGGCGATGTTCCAAGTCGAGGCGGATGAGCCCGGTGTGGATAACATTGCGTCCATCGCCCGGTAGAAGTGGTTTGATGCGGTTGACCAGTTTCTGAACGGTGAAAGGCAGGTTAAGCACCGAATCGGCCACCGATTTATCCACCACCCGCTCTGCATCCAAAATCAGAATGATCGGCTGCGGTTCCTTTTGCTTCTCACGCAGGGCATGGCAAATGCGCACCCCACTGGAACCGAGAGAAGCTGCATTGACCACGATCACGTCCGGGTCGGTTTTCTCAATTTCCAAAAGCGCCGCGCTACCGTTTACCACGGGAATAACAGAAAAGCCCTTCTTTTGCAATGGACCCGCAAAAAAGGGGCGCTCTGCCTTCTTTCCCTCGATAATCAGGATCGTCGCGCTCGTCATTCTCCTCACCAGAAATATAAATGGGCCGGCCAGTAAGCGGCTCCCCCAGGAGATAAGTTAGAGAAAAAAAGACGGCCAAATCCATCTCGCCGTCAGCCAACCAACGTGAATTGATTATACACTAATCTTAACAAATCTCCACGTACCCCTCGGTACTAATTTGACGCGAATCTTAAAACCCATTTTTAAGAATTAATCTGTGGCCGAAAGAAGAACACGGAGATTGCCCACCACTGCTCTCGATGAAAGCGCCAATAACGGAAGTCCATCTTTACCAAACGGGCTCTTCACGGGTGTGCGTCATTTTTTCGGGAATTGCTCAAATGGGTGGATGCTACCAGGCGGAAGCTGCTTTTAGGAGCCTGAAAATGTGACTTCCCCGAAATTTTGACGCACACCCGCTCTTCACATAAATGTTGACGGCACATCCCGCGTCTGGTAGAATGGCAGCCCAGAGCGTTGTACCCTTCGCTCCCCCTGCTGCGCCCCGGCGCAGCACTATTTTGGCTGCTCCCAAAGAGAGCCACATTTTGCCAGAAAGGGCTTGAAGCACGATGAAAGTTCTCCTCACCAAAGATGTTTACAAACTGGGCCGCGCCGGCGATATCAAACGCGTGGCCGACGGCTACGGCCGCAACTACCTGCTTCCACAGGGCTTGGCCTTGCTCGCCACGCCAGGCGCGCTGAAACAGGCCGAACGGATTCGAGCCGAAGCGGCCAAGCAACGCGCCATCCTCAACCAGGAAATGAACGCCGTCGCAGAGGCCTTCAAGGATATTACCCTGACCTTCCCGGCCAAGGCCGGCGAGACAGGTAAACTATACGGCTCCATTACCACGCAGGAAGTGGCCGACGCGCTCAAGGAAAAGACCGGCGGCGTGGAAATCAAGCGCCAGCAGGTGGACATGCAGCCCATCCGCCAACTCGGTGAACACAAAGCGCACATCCGCCTGACCATGGACTTGATCCCTGAAATCGACATCATCGTCTATCGAGAAGGCGAAACCGACCCGCTCCTTGAAGCCGCCGCAGAGGCCGCCGCCCAGGCTTCGGAGGAAACTCCCTCCGAAGCAGTCGCAGTCCAAGAACCCGCGACGCTTGCAGAGGAGGAATCCCCTTCGCAAGATGTCGATGCGCCAGCCGAGGAGCCCGTTTCGCAAGAGACAGAATCTGCCTCTACCGATCTCGCTGCCGACGAGTCCACTGCCCCGACCGAAGCCTAGTTGGCGGCATTCTGTTGTTGGTGACATCACCGATCCAAGCCCGGCGTGGGATGAATCGGTGATGTTCTCTTAAAATCACATGCTCAGTATTGGCGAACGGCTCAAACGGGCCCGGGAAGCCCGCAAACTCAGCATCAAAAAAGCATCCGAAGCGACACGCCTGTCCACCTACTACATCGAAGCCCTGGAAGCCGACGACCTTTCCATTCTACCCTCTGCAGTGCAGGCGCGTGGTTTTTTGCGTCTGTACGCCGATTTTTTAGGACTGGACACCGACGAACTGCTCGAACGCCAAAAAGAGCATCCGGCTGAGGAGGCAACCGGGCTTGTCGGGCCGCTGCCTTCGCTCCAGTCTTCCCCGCAGCCGGACTCTTCGCCAGAGGAGGAGTCCCCCCCGCCAGCAAAAACCGTCCCGTCGCCTCCTCAGCCGGAAACACCTGCCATAACGGAGGCCGACCACGGGGCGCCAGAAGCGGAATCCGAGCCGGAAGCGAAGCAGCCCGCCAGAACGACCGTCTCGCGCCTGCAATCGCAGGTCATCTTCAACGAAATTGGTCAACAACTGCGCGGGCGTCGTGAATTACTGAGCCTGACACTGGATGAGATCGAACGCCACACACGCGTGCGCAAGAATTACCTGATGGTAATCGAGAGCGGCCGCTTCGACGAAATTCCATCTCCGGTGCAGGCGCGCGGCATGTTGAGCGCCTACGCCAGTTTTCTGGATATGGACAGCGAGGCGATGTTGTTGCGCTTTGCCGATGCGTTGCAGGCCCGGCGTTTGGAACGCCAACCTGCGCAGCCCAGCGCATCCGCACGCCCGCGGATGTTCCTGCCCTTCTGGCTGCGGCGCTTCGTCAGCCCAGACCTGATCTTCGGCGGTGGTATGATCGTCATCTTGATCGGGCTGACTTTATGGGGCGCCGCGCGCCTTCTATCTTCAGGAGCAGCCAGCCCGCTAGCCACGCAACAGGCGCCCTCCATTTCAGATGTGTTGCTCTCTTCGCCCATTGCCACCTTCGACCTGACCGAAGTCTTGCCGACCAGTGTAGCCGAATTGGGCACGCCCAACGGCGATCAGACCAGTGAGGCCAGCAGCACCCCCATTCTCTCTGGAGGTAGCGCCGTGCAAATCACGGCTATCATTACCGAACGCACCTATCTACGAGTGACCGTAGACGGGCAGGTCGCCGAGGAAGACCGGGTCGCTCCGGGCGCGGCCTTGAGCTTTGAAGGAAATGACTCGATCGAAGTGCTGACCGGCAGCGGTTCCGGTATACAAATCATCTATAATCAGCAGAACCTGGGCGTGATGGGAAACTTCGGCGAAGTGGTCGACCGCGTCTACACGTCCAACGGTGTGGAAACGCCTACTTCGACGCCCAGCCCGACGCCGACCATTACAATGACGCCCACGCTGACGCCCAAACCGTCACTGACCCCGCGCTTCTCGCCGGTGCCCAGCCGGACGCCAACGCCAACGATAACGGCCACGCCGTAGTAGATAGAACGGGAAGAACACCCTCTCTGATTCTTTTAGAGCGTGATAAGGACTTAGCGGTATGCCAACTCGCAAAACATTTCATCTCGTCTCTCTCGGTTGCGCCAAGAACACCGTCGATTCCGACTCGATGGCGCAACTGCTCGCACAAGACGGTTACAAAGCCGTAGAACGCCCCACCCAGGCCAGTGTATTGATCGTCAACACCTGCGGCTTCATCGGACCGGCCAAAGCAGAATCGCTCGATACCTTGCGCGAACTGGCCTCGGACAAACGGAATGACCAGTTGTTGATCGCCGCCGGTTGCCTGACCCAACGCTACGGCGTGGAAGTAGCCAAACAGGTACCCGGCATCGACGGCATCCTCGGCACCCGCCGCTGGATGGACATCGTCCAAGTGGTGAACGAATTACGCAAGACTCCCCATCCCCAAACGCTGTACCATTTGCCCGACGTTGCCACGGTAGGCAGCGACGAGCAGGGCGCGGTGCGCGCCAGTCTGGCCGGCGCCAGCGCCTATCTCAAGATCGCCGACGGTTGCCGCCGTCCATGTGCGTTTTGCGCCATCCCGCTCATCAAAGGCACGGCGGTCAGCCGCCCGCCGGAGACCATCCTGGACGAGGCGCGCCGCTTATGCGACCTGGGCGTGCGCGAACTGGTTTTGATCGCGCAGGATACCACCGATTACGGCCACGATCTGGGCCTGAAAGACGGCCTGGCAACCCTGCTCGAACGCCTGACCCAAGCCGTTCCAGAACTCGACTGGATTCGCATCATGTACGCCTATCCCGGCTACGTGACCGACCGCATGATCGAAGTCATGGCAACCCACGAGCAAATCCTGCCGTACCTCGATATTCCCCTGCAACACGCGCATCCCAAGACGCTCTATCGCATGCGCCGTCCGTCCAACGTGGATTGGGTGCACCGCACTTTAGGGAAAATGCGCGCTGCCATGCCAAACCTAGCCATCCGCACCACCTTCATCGTTGGTTATCCCGGCGAAACGGACGAAGAATTTCAGGCGCTGCTCGACTTCGTGAACGAGATTCGCTTCGATCGCGTTGGGACCTTCAAATTCTCCTTCGAACCGGGCACCACCAGCGAGCCGCTGGGCGACCCCGTCCCCGCCGAGGTCAAGGAAGCCCGCTGGGAAAAGCTGATGGAAACGCAGCAGAACATCTCCCTGCAAGTCAATCAGTCCTATGTGGGCAAAACGCTGGATGTACTGGTGGAAGGGTACGACAACGGCATCACCATCGGACGTTCCTACCGCGACGCGCCCGAGATCGACGGACTGGTCTTTGCCGAAGGGCAGGCAGAAATTGGGCAGATCGTACCGGTCAAGATCACCGGCGCAATGGCCTACGACCTGACCGGCTCCCTGCTCTCGCAGCCCGTCCAGGAATGACCGCGTAGCTCACGAAGAGTCGCTCTCACCAAAGTAAAACATCCTACCTGTTGGAACGAACCATGTCCCGAACCGACCGCATTGCCCTCATTCTGGCCTTGGTCGCCGTTGCTGCGGCCTATCTCGTTGCCGATCGCGTCTTCGAACGCATCCCGCACATCGAAGACGAAATGGCCTACACCTGGCAGGCGCAAGCCATTGCAGAGGGGAAAATCGTCGTACCCTCGCCGCCCTCGCCCAAAAGTATGCTCGTGCCCTTCGTCGTCGATTACCAGGGCCAACGCTTCGGCAAATATCCGCTGGGCTGGCCCGCCTTACTCGGCATCGGCGTGTTGCTCGGCCTGCGCGATTGGGTCAATCCCTTTCTGGCAGGGTTGGGCCTGTGGCTGATCTATCTGATCGGGAAAAAAGTGTTCTCCGAACGAGTCGGCTTGCTGGCAATTGCGCTGACTCTCATCTCCCCTTTTTTCCTGCTCAACTCCGGCTCCCTGCTCTCGCATCCCTGGGCGCTGGTTTTGAGCGCCGGCTTCGTCCTGGCCTGGTTCGACACCTTCAGACTCGGCGAGAAAACCAACGTCTCCAAAAAATTGACGACCGTTACGGCAGGCGCCTGTCTGGGCATGTTGGGGATGACCCGGCCCCTGACGGCGGTCGCCGTCGGGTTGCCCTTCGCCGTTCACGGCCTGGTGCTGCTCGTGCGGAGCGACCGGGCCACCCGTCTGCGTGTCCTGTCTATTGGGGCGCTGGCCGCCCTGATCGCCGGCCTGGTACTGCTCTGGCAGTTTGCCGTTACCGGCAATCCGCTGCTCAACCCCTACACGCTCTGGTGGCCCTACGACAAAATCGGATTTGGGATAGGCTACGGCAACGTCCCCGGCGGGAACACACTCTCAGAAGCCTGGATCAACACAAAATACAGTTTCAAAAAGGGCAGCGGAGATTTCTTCGGCTGGGGATACATGTGGTGGGTCTTCGTACCCTTCGGACTCTGGAGCCTGCGCAAAAAGCTGGGCGCCTGGCTGGTAGCACTGATCATGCCCACCTTGGTCGTCGTTTACCTGTCCTATTGGATTGGCTCCTGGCTATATGGCCCGCGCTACTACTACGAAGGATTTTACAGTCTGACGCTGGTCACTGCCGCCGGAATCCTTTGGCTCTTCGACGCCGTCAAAACCGGGCGCTTCCTGCGCCTGCGTCGCGGTCTGCTATTCACAGCACTGACCATTCTGATTGGCTCGAACCTGTTTCTGTACCTGCCGGGCCGCTTAAGTAGCATGTACGGCCTATACGGGATCACGCGCGCCCAAATGGACCCTTTCCTGGCACCAGAAGCCCAAAGCCTGCCGCCCTCGTTGGTCATCGTCCATTACACACAAAGTTGGACGGAGTTCGGCGCGTTATTGCCATTGGAAAACCCGGATTTAACATCGCATTTCATTTTTGCCCTGAGCCTGGGTACGCAGCAGGACGCTGCCGTTGCAAAAGCCTATCCACATCGTCACATCGTCCAGTATTACCCCCAACGTCCTGAAAGCCTGTACAGGCTCAGACCTTGAATATCACAAGCCCGGAGAAATCTCCGGGCTTGTCAATTTTTAGGGAGTCTTCCACCTGCACAAATCCGTTTCATCCCCTTGATGAGAGCTATTTCCTGTTAAGGGGTAGGGGTCGCTGATGACGAAACTTGTGTTGCCGCCGGCTGCGTGGGTGCAGGGGTCTTCGTCGGCGGGTGACAGGTTTGATAAAGGTCGTTGACTTTCTGGACGTAGGCGGGGTCCTGCTTGATGGAGAAGGACTTTTCATAATAGTCCAACGCATCACACTGTTTACTTGGTTTGGACGTCGCCAACAGTTGATCGGCATAATTCAGCAGCGCAATGCGATAGCGCTCCGTGGCGGTTACGTTGGAGGCGTCGCGCAAATTCGGCACATATTGGTAAATCTGGCCGAAGTAATTCACCGCCTGCGACCAGTCCAAGTCCCAGAACGAGGCGCCAATGATATACACGCGCGCAAAGTTGCGCAAGCCATCTGCCTGACCATCCAGCGGGCCAAAGCGCTCGGCCAGCGTCAGGTCGTAGATGCCGCCCTCCAGGTTGGTGGTCTGGGCGTAATCGCCCTGCCCGAGAATTTCATCGACGCCGCGATTGCGCAGGGCGGTATAGTACATGTCGTCCACCTGGGCAGCTTTATACGTCGAATCCTTCTTGCGCAGCGTATCGAGCGTCGCCAGCGCATTGGTCCAGTCCTTGTTGGCGATCTGTTGTTGCGCCTGGGCAAAAATCGCTTGCTGCTGCCGTAAATCCGGCGTGGGTGTCAGCGTCGGGCTGGGCGTGACCGTCGGGGTCGCTGTGATCGACTGCTTGACGATCACCTGCGCCAACGTATCCGAAGCGCCGGGGAAGTCGGGCTGCTTCTGGATGATATATGCCAATCGTTCACGAGCCGTGTCGTAGCGACCCGCAGCGATGTCCTGTTGGGCCAATTGGAACTGGTCGCCCAGCGTCTGCGCTACCTGGGTTTGTTGCACGCTGATGCGTGTCCGAAAACCGAGGCCGGCGCCACTCAACGCGCCGAGCAAAATCGCGCCAACGACCACCAAAAGGCTGATCCAAAAAGGCGACAGATTGAACTTTTTCAGCTTCTTCGGCTGTGTATCTTCGAGGTTGGATTGTGAGTCAGACATGGCCGCAATTATACCCTAAGCAAAAACAAACGCTTCTTGAAAATCTTCGGGGCTTTGGAAATCCATCCCGCACAGATGAGTCTATTTCCACAAGACTAAAGCCGGAAGAGTTGTTTCGCTTCCGACCAGACCAGAGCGAGGGCGATCAGCGCCCCGGAAACCATTCCCACCAACGCAGTAAGATAACCCGGACCGGGCAGGAACAGCGCCAACCCGTATGCGCTCACGCCGCTCAACAAGGCCGCCAACAACCCTTTGCCCAAAGCGCCCCAGGCATGGATTGGCTCTCTCAACCGCCGATTCAACCAGGCCAGCATGACAAGCGACTCGATCGTCAACGAAAGTTCCGCCGCCGCAATGGCAGGCGCACCCAGCGCGCGAAACACCGTCAGAGCCGTGACGCCGGCGGCGATATAGAGCACCATGCGGATGATAACCGTCCAGAGCGGGATGAAGGGTTCTTTGCGAGCGTAGAAAGCGCGCGCCAGGATTTCCTGCACGGCGTAGCCGGCCAACGTCAGCATGTAGATGCGCGCCGTGGCCGTCAATAAGTCGGTGCCGGCCTCGCCAAAATGGAAAGCCACTGCCAGCAGCGGACGCATTCCGGCGGCCATGACCGCCGCTGCGGGTAACGTCAACGCCAACAGCACCCGGATCGCCTTCTCGACGGTTTCGCTGAAGGTATCCCATTCACCGCGGGCCACATATTCCGCCAGGGAAGGCAACAGTGCCGTCGCAATTGCCGAGCCGAGCAGCGTCTCCGGCACCTGCATAATCATCCAGCCATAAGTCAACGAGGTGACGGCGCCCGTTTGGTGCAGGCGCGAGGCAAAATTGTCGCGCGCGATGAACATCAATTGGATGCCGAACATGGTCAGCAAACGCGGTCCGATCAATTTCAGGGCTTCGATCAAACCCGAATCGCGGATGTCCAGCGCGGGCGTCCAGCGGAATTTGTATTTGAGCAGTGCAGGCACCTGGATGGCGAGATGCAGCAACGCCCCCAGGATGACGCCGTAAACCAATCCGTAGACGCCAAAGCCGAAGGCCGGCAAGGTGAGCGGGCCGATCTGGTAGGGTATCTTCGGTGAAAGCACCAGGGCTCCAAAAATCTGCCCGACGTTGTAAAGCGGCGGCGCAATGGCCGGTAGGAGGAAATGCTGGTTGGCCTGCAAGCCGGCCATCACCAATCCGCTGATGGAAAAGATGATGGTGGCGATCAGGTTCAGGCGCATCAAATTGGCGACCAGCGTCTGCTGTGCAGGATCGAATCCGGGAGCGATGCCAATCTGAGCCCGGACGAGTTGGTCGGCAAAAATGGCGATCACGACCGCGATGGAGGCAGTCACCACGAAGGCCAGGTTGGCGACGCGCGAGAACAGGTCCCATAATGCGGCGCGGTCCTTCTTCGTCAGGTATTCGCTCAAGAGTGGGATGAAGGCCATCGCCAGCGCCCCGCCCGAAATCAGCGCGAACAACAAGTCGGGGAGGTTGTTCGCCACGTTGAACACGTCCAACGCCACCGACAAGCGGAATTGTCGCGCAATGATGATCGCGCGTACGAACGCGAGCACTTTGTCCAGGGCAAAGAAGAAGCCCAGCAGGAGGGTGGTGCGGGTCAGGTGCGAGAGTCTCTTCATCGAGTCCCTGAATCAAACCGGAGCAATTCTCCGCATGATACCAGAGAATTGCTCCGTCTGTGCGTGCCAGATTTCGACACAGTGCAAAATCTACAACGTACTTTTGACGATTCCGCCGTCGACGGGCAGCATCACTCCGTTGACGTACGAGGCTGCCGGGGAAACGAGAAAGGCCGCCACCCGGGCAAATTCTTCCGGGCGGCCCATGCGCCCCAGGGGAATATCGGCAGCTTGTTTGGCGCGTTCCCGTTTAACCGTCGTGCGGTACTGCTCGCTGCGGGCCGCCATCAACTCTGCAACGCGTTCGGTCTCCGTCCAACCGGGCAGGATCGAGTTGAAGCGGATGCGGTCTTTACCGAGTTCGATGGCTAACGTCTTGGTCAGGCCAATGGTCGCCAGCCGCACGCTATTGGACAGCACCAGGCCCGGAATGGGCTGCTTGACCGAGTAGGACGTAACCGTCAGCACACTGGGAGACTCTGATTTGCGCAGGAAAGGCAAAGCCGCACGGATCAGGCGCACGTGACTCATCAAGGAGGCCTCGATCGCTTTACTCCAATCCGCGTCGGTAAAAGAGGCAAACATGCCGGCGGGCGGGCCGCCGGCGTTGGTGACCAGAATATCCAGGGCTCGTCGCGTCCCCGTCAGGGAGCGGCACAAAACCTCCACGGCCGCGACAACAATTTGGTCGCCCGCATTGGGCGCAGTCGCGTCTGCCGGAATCGCGAAGACTTGTCCGCCCGTCTCTGAGCGGATACGTTCTGCCGCCGCCAACAGGGTCGTTTCGTCGCGGCTGACAACAACAACCTTGCAACCTTCCGCCGCAAGCTGATGAGCCGTCGCGTAGCCCAGGCCACGCGAGGCGCCGATGACCAGCGCGCGTTTATCCTTCAATCCCAAATCCATAAAAGCACCTCTCAAATACAGGGGACTTCGTTCGTCCCTATAAAATTTCAATCACTTGGTCGATCACGTCTCCATCGGTCCAGTTCGCTTCAACCCAACGCGCCACCGTCTGCATGGCAGACTCAAGATGTGCACGGTCGTTGCCGATCATGGCGCAACCGATGACCGTCTCCTGCCACTTCTCCTGCAATTCCATCTCCGCCACCGACAAATTGAATTCACGGCGCAAACGCGCCGTCAGCGGCTTGATGCGCCCACGCTTTTCCTTGAGCGAGGCGCAGCCGGGAAGGTGAAGATGGATGGCAAGCGTGGCAAGCATTATTCCACGGTGGCTGGATTAGAAATTCTTGCCTTTTTCCGTGAATGCCATGTATGTGATTTTACTTCGCCATTATCGAATATTCTCACAACATCAAATCTAACCCTGCCGTCTTCGATGGCTTTTGCAATTGCAAGTTGGGATTTAGAGAGACTTGCACCCCCTTGTTTTATATCAAGGATGACCACTTCTATCATGCTCGGATCTGAGCCACTATCCCTCGCCGCCGTATATCCATGAAAAACAACATAATCCACCGGGTCTCCTAAAAATCTTGCATCCGCTGGAATGAATTGAAACCCTGGTAAAAGCGGGGCCATTTGCTCAGCCATCTTACCTTTTAGCGTACTACGACTATGATTAACACTTTCTTTTCGAGCTAACTCGATTTCGTCTTTATGTTTAGATTTCAAATCAGATATTTGCCTTTGTGCGATTAGGTGATAGATATAAATTCCAATTGATGCAAGTACCAAGCCGATAAAAAAAGCGATTACCAAGGTTGAAAAACTCATTTGTTATCTCCTTGATGAAAACTTTTCGTCGCAAGACTCAATTATTACTAGACCGCCTTGGGCAGTTAGACTAAAATCACTATCTATGAATACCGAATCCCGCTACAACGCGGTGCTCGATTACCTCTACAGCTTCGTCGATTATAGTCTCAAACACGCTTCGGAACTGGCCAAGGCCGAATTCAACCTGGAGCGCATGCGCGCGCTGATGTCGGCGCTGGGCAACCCGCAGGACGCCTATCCCTGCATCCATGTGGCCGGCACCAAAGGCAAAGGCTCGGTATCCGCGCTGTGCGCCAGCGCCCTGAGCGCTTCGGGACGCAAGATCGGCCTGTATACCTCGCCGCACTTGCAGGATTTCGCCGAACGCATCCAGGTGGGTGGACGCCCCATCCCGCACGACGACCTGGCCACCCTGGTGGACGAGGCCAAACCGGCTGTGGCAAGCGTCCCGTTTCTGACGACGTTCGAAATCACCACGGCCCTGGGCTTCCTGTACTTTGCCCACCAACAGGTGGACGCCGCCGTGATCGAAGTGGGCCTGGGTGGACGCCTGGACGCCACCAATGTGATCACACCGCGCGTGGCAGTCATCACCGCGCTTTCGTACGACCACACTGCCGTGCTGGGCAACACGCTGACGGCGATTGCCGGGGAGAAAGCCGGCATCATCAAAACGGGCGTGCCGCTGGTCGCCTCGCCGCAAAAGCAGGAAGCGCTGCAGGTGCTGGAAGACGTCGCCGCAGAACGGAATGCGCCGCTGACGCTCGTTGGCCGGGATGTGGTTTACACCGTGCTGGAACGCTCTTTGGACCGCCAGGCTTTCGAGCTTTCTTTTCCCGACCGTTCTCCCCTGAAGCTAACCATTCCACTGTTGGGTGAACACCAGGTGGAGAACGCCGCCAGCGCCTGCGCCGCGCTTCGGGCAGGCGGGTTTTCCCTCTCAGACGCGGAAGTGCGCCGGGGCTTTGCCGCCGTCCGCTGGTCGTGTCGCTTCGAGATCGCCCAACGCGAGAATCCGACCGTGATCTTCGATTCGGCGCACAACGAAGATTCATTCGTCCGCTTGGTGCAAACCCTGACTGATTACTTTCCCGAACGCAAAGTGACGCTGCTCTTCGGCGCATCGGAAGATAAACACGTTGCAGCCATGTTGGCGGCCATCCGGCCCAAGCTGGCGCACCTGATCCTGACGCGTTCGGACCATCCGCGCGCGTTGGAGCCGGAGGCCCTGGTCGAAACGGCGAAAAAGGCCGGGCTGCAGCCTGAGACGCTGCCCGACGTCGAAACGGCCTTGCCGCGAGCGTTGGAAATCTCCCGAAAAGATGGTAGCATTGTGCTAGCAGCGGGCAGTATATTCCTAAGCGCCGCCGTAAAATCGGTGTGGGAAACAGGTAGAAGGCAATTATGAATCATCCAGAAGACGATTGGAACGAAGAAGAAGATAATTTCAACATCGCGATTTCACAGCGGACCGAGGAGCTTTATCGCATTCCCAACCACGAGGCCGATGAGGAGGGCGTGTTCGAGGCGTTGGTATTGCCCATGCGCGACCTGGTGGTTTTCCCGCGCATGGTTTCACCGATGTTCGTGGACAATGAAGCAGCGGTTCTGACCCTGCAAAATGCGCACCAACGCAACCAGACGGTCATTGGCCTGACGCAGAAGAACCCCGATCAGGATGCGCCCAAGCCGGGCGATTTTTTGCCCATTGGGGTGGAAATGGCGGTGGGGCGCTTGATCTCGATGCCGGACGGCAACAGTTCGGCCTTGGTGCAGGGCCGTCGGCGCGTGGAGGTGCTCAAATTCACACGCACGGCCCCTTACATCAAAGTCCGTGTGCGGGTGATCGAAGAACCGGTCAAAGCCAATAAACAAACCCAGGCGCTGATGCGTTCGGCGCTGGATTTGTTTGACCGCTGTGTGCAGCTCAACCGTTCGATTCCTGAAGAAGCCCACCTGTTCGCGTTGAATATTTCCGAACCGGGCTGGCTGGCCGACATGGTCGCCACGTCCGTTTCGGCGCCGCTGGAAGAGCGCCAGAAACTGTTGTTGATGTCGGCGCCCGAACAGCGCCTGCGCTACGTCAACGAATTGCTGGCGCAGGAAGTGGACGTGCTCGAGCTGGAGGAAGACATCCACAACAAAGTTCAGTCGGAGGTGGATAAGAGCCAGCGCGAGTTCTACCTGCGCGAGCAGATGAAAGCCATCCAGACCGAACTGGGCGAAGGCGACATCTGGACGCACGATGTCAACGAACTGCGCGAAAAGGTGGAGAAGGCCAAACTTCCCGAAGAGGCCAAAGCCACGGTGCTCAAGGAGATCGAACGCCTGGTGCAAATGCCGCCCATGGCTCCTGAAGTAGGCATCGTGCGCACTTACATCGAATGGATCATCGAGTTGCCCTGGTCGGTCAGCACCGAGGACAACCTGGACGTACGTCACGCGGCGCAGGTGCTCGACCGCGACCATTACGGCCTGCAGAAAGCCAAGGACCGCATCCTGGAATACATCGCCGTGCGCTCGCTCAAGCCGAAGAAGGAACGCCAGCCGATCCTGTGCTTCGCCGGTCCTCCCGGCACCGGCAAGACCTCTTTGGGGCGTTCCATCGCCGACGCGCTGGGACGCAAGTTCGTGCGCATTTCGTTGGGCGGCGTGCGCGACGAAGCCGAAATTCGCGGCCACCGCCGGACGTACATCGGCGCGCTGCCAGGACGCATCATCCAAACCATGCGCCGCGCCGGCAGCGGCAATCCGCTCTTCATGCTGGACGAAATCGACAAGCTTGGCTCCGACTTTCGCGGCGATCCCTCGTCGGCGCTGTTGGAGGTGCTCGACCCGGAACAAAACAACTCGTTCAGCGATCACTACATCGAAATCCCCTTCGACCTGTCGAAGGTCATGTTCGTCACCACGGCCAACTCGCTGATGACCATTCCGCCTGCCCTGCTCGACCGCATGGAAGTCATCGAGTTCCCCGGCTACATCGAAGAAGAGAAACTGTCCATTGCCGACCGTTACCTGATTCCCCGGCAATTGGAGGAGAATGGCATGGACGAAACCGGCCTGCGCTTCTCCGAGGCGGCCATGCAAAAGATCATCCGGGAATACACCTACGAAGCCGGTGTGCGCAACCTGGAACGGGAGGTCGGGCGCGTGGTGCGTAAATCTGCGCGGCTCAAGGCCGAAGAACGCGACTATCCCACCGTGATCACGCCCAACACCGTGGAAAAATTCCTGGGCCCGCCGCAGTTCTTCCAGTCGGAGGCGGAACGCCGCGACGAAGTGGGCGTGGCTACCTCGCTAGCCTGGACGGAAACCGGCGGCGAGATCATGTCCATCGAAGTGGCGCTCCTGGAAGGCAAAGGCGGTCTGCAAATGACCGGCCAGATCGGCGACGTTATGCAGGAATCCGGTCAGGCGGCGTTAAC
The DNA here is from genome assembly GCA_046704785.1 of Anaerolineales bacterium. GTDB lineage: Bacteria > Chloroflexota > Anaerolineae > Anaerolineales > Villigracilaceae > JBJKRF01. Next base: position 73,102 of record JBJKRF010000037.1, read on the forward strand.
CTACATCAAATCTCGCGCCGACCTGTTCGGCATCGAGCCGGAGGTCTTCGAACGCATGGACATCCACGTGCACATGCCCGAAGGCGCGATCCCGAAGGACGGGCCCAGCGCCGGCATTACGCTGGCTACGGCCATCCTGTCGGCGCTGACGGGTCGTCCCGTCTATCGCGAGGTAGGCATGACGGGCGAGATCACGCTGCGTGGGCGTGTGCTGCCCATCGGCGGTGTGCGCGAAAAAGTGCTGGCTGCGCATCGCGCCGGTTTGAAAGTCATTCTATTGCCGGAGAAAAATCTGAAAGACCTGGTGGACGTTCCCAAGCGGGTGCGCACCGACCTGAAGATCGTCCCGGTCGAGCACATGGATCAGGTGCTGGAGGTAGCGCTCTACCCGGAGCCAGCCGTCCAACCGCCCAGGCCGCGTCGTCGCACCGAGGAGCCCGGCGCAGAAGAGGAACAACTCGAAGAAGAGTAAACCTTCCGTCGCGTCGCATCACCAAAACGGGTTTTGTAGTGTTGTCCAAACGGACAATTCTCACAGAACCCGTTTTTTGATATGATTAGTATACGAGTACCGCAACTTCCTTAAGTTGTAGGGTTGCGGTCTGGATTTCTTCCCCGAAAACCAGACCTTGCCCCCTCCACTTTCATAAAGTTGCGGCACGAGAGAGGAGTGGACCAATGCCAACGAGCCTGAAGGGAAAAGTTGTACTGATCACGGGTGCCTCTTCCGGGTTTGGCAAGGAGGCCGCCCTGCTATTCGCAAAGGCAGGCGCTTCCGTTGTGCTGGCCGCGCGACGCATCGACCGCCTGCAAGCATTGGTCGCCGAGATTCAGGCGCAGGGGGGGGAAGCCATCGCCACGCCGGTCGATATTGCCAACCGCGCCGACATCGAGAACATGGTCAAGAGCGTGATCGAGAGCTGCGGGCGCATTGACATCCTGTTCAATAACGCCGGCTTTGGCCGCCTGGACTGGCTGGAAAACCTCGATCCCGTACGCGATATCCAAACCCAGATCGCCGTCAACCTGACGGGCCTGATCGAAGTCACTCGCACCGTATTGCCCCACATGATCCGCCAGAAGAGCGGCCATATCATCAATATGTCATCGGTAGCCGGACAGATTTCCGCGCCCCTCTACAGCGTCTACGCGGCCACCAAATTCGGTGTGCGCGGCTTTACAGACGCCTTGCGGCGCGAAGTCGGCGTCTACGGCATTCACGTTTCAGGGGTTTACCCCGGCCCGGCAGCCACCGAATTCAGCCAACACACCGGCAACAACTTGCAGCGTCAGATCAGGGTTCCCAAATGGACGACCATGAGCGCGGAATATGTCGCCCGACGGGTAGTAGCCCTGGCCGAGCATCCCCGCCGGACATTGATCCTACCCTGGTGGTTTCATCCCATCTTGTGGATAGATTCTCTGACGCCTGGTCTGGTCGATTGGTTCTTGCGGATATTCTTTGTAAAACCTTATCACAAGGCGGACGAGGCCCGGTAAATCAGTGGGCTGGCGGGAGCGCATACAGGTCGTATGCGCCATCGGACGAACTGGCAACCCATTTCAAACGCGCTGCAACCTGCTTCCATTCTCTCGTCAGGTCCAGGTCGAACAACCCGCTCTTGCGCAGGTCAGCCGCGACAAAGTCCAGCCCACGCTGCGACACCAACACATGAGTGTATCCCTGCGCACGCCAGGCGTTCAAAATCGCATCCGCATTGTGATACAGATAGAGATCATGCGCAAAGTTATCGTTGATCGCGTCAGGTTGTACCTGACGGTTCACACCGTAACTGCGCGGTTCGAACAAAAAGTAGATGGAAGCGTCGGCAGGCGTCTGGGCTGTCAGAGAAAGCAGGTCAGCGTAGCCGGATTGGTAATGTTCGATGTAAGCGAAACGTTGCGTAATCCCCAGCGAAACTGCCAACGGATTGCGCGCCACTACGCTGAGCGAGAAATCCAGCAAAGTGGCAAATAGCAGCACGGCAATGATAACTTGCGCAATGAAGCTAATGCGCAATGCACGTGAATCTAACGCGGAAAGTTGCAAAACACCCAAGGCCGTAGGAATGGCAAATGGTATCAAAGCCGGGAAGAGCAGGCGGGATTGCCACAATGCGCTCGAATTCATCACGCCCACAACCCAAAACAGAAGACTGACCAGGGTAAATGAGCCCAACAGCCACAGGCCACGGCGCTGTAAGGCCGGCGCTGTTCGCGCTCGCCACAACGCCCACACCGTCAGTGGGAATAACACCAACCATAACGGCCCAATGCGACCGTCGAAATAGTTGGCGTCGCGGTAACCGAGCGTCACAGTTAACGGCAGGGAAAGCAGGGCCAGCGGGTCGAAGCCGATGCCCGTTCCAAGGTCCGCGTACCAGCGTGCACGGAATGCGTCCCAGTAACGTCCACCGAAAACAAAGGGATAAAAGGGATTCCCCATCCAGGCCCAGTTGCGCACATACCAGGGCGCTGCGACCAGCATCGCCGAAAAGCCAAAGGCCAATAACATACGCCAGCTTCTCCCCGGCTGGCGACGGAATATCCAAAACAGGAAAAACATGCCGAAGACCGGCACGACAAAACTCGTATATTTGATTCCCATGGCCAGTCCGGCCAGGAGGCCGGTCAAAACGCTCTGAAGGACGGGCGAGTCGGGCGTAGTCTTCCACAACAAATACAGAACGGCCAACGTATAAAAAGCCAGCGCCAAGTCGGTATAGGCCCAGGCCGCCAACCAGGGCAGGGACGGCATGGAGAGCAGTAAGGCCACGGTCCACCAGGCGACGCGCTCCCGCCAATTTTCACGGGCCCAGTTCCACAGCAATACAACCGTCAACACGCCAAACACCAGATGCAACAACTGCGTCGCCTGTTCGCTGCCCAATCCCAGAGCCCAAATGAAGATACCCTCGACAAGCTGTGGAAACCAGTAATGCGGGATATTGTAAGCACGCAGCCCACCGTCGCGCAACCAGAGCGAAGGAACCGTCAGGTGGTATAACAAGCCGTCGAATCCCTCGACAGGCGGGGCAAAAGCCAGGAGAAAAGAAAAGCCCAGGGTGAGCACAGCCACTACCGGAATCCAACGCAACCCGGCAGGGACAGACAAATGCAATCCGCTCCACACATCGGCAAATCCCTTCGCGGCGCGGCGCAGCCAGCCGTTCCAGGCAAAGAAGCCCAAAGCCGCCAGTTGGATCAGGAGCAGGGACAGGCCTTGCGCCAGGCCGACAACTGCCAGCGCAAATCCCAACAAGCCGATTGCGCCCAGGCCAAGCCCGACGCCAATCAGAAAGGCCGATGTGGATTCGCTATCCGGCCACAGAAAGCCCAACAGGCCGCTTCCCAGGCTGGCAGCATTGAGCACCATCAGCAGCGTCAGTCCGAGCGCCCATAACGTTGCAGCCAGGCCGGGGAGCACTTGCAAGGCGAGCGGTTTCTGGGTGATGTAGAAAAACGCAACCAGGAACCCCATCCACAAAAAGAACAAGAGCGCGAGCAAAGCGCGCAGGCGGGTAGCTTTCATCCAGATGATTATATAATGCCCGCGAGCACAAGTTGCAATTTCTTGCCTACGAAAACCGCAGAAAACTGCCGCTCGATTTTGACAAGTTCCCAAGTTGCAAGGGCCGAAAGTGATTTATGATTGAGAAAAGACGACAGGAGCCTGCCATGACATCTCCCCGCCTCGATAAACTAAAGCACGCCTTGAGCGAAGCCGGCCTGGACGCCCTTCTGCTCAACCCCGGCCCAACACTCACCTATCTGACCGGCCTGCACTTTCACCTGATGGAACGTCCCGTAGTGCTGCTGGTGGCCGCCGGGCAGGAACCGGCGCTGGTGCTGCCGGCACTCGAAACGCCCAAATTGGACGCCCTGCCCTACAACGTCCGGGCGTTTCCGTATCCCGAAGACCTGCAACAGTGGAGTCGCGCCTTTCAGGGAGCCGTCCAGGCCCTGAATTTGGACGGAAGGAAGATCGGTGTCGAACCAGGACAACTGCGGCTGTTGGAATTCCGTCAGGTGCAGGCAGCAGCACCCGCCGCCGACTACCCGGATGCGTCCCAGGTGATCGCTGCGCTCCGATTGCAAAAAGACGCCGACGAAGTTGCCCGCATGCGACAGGCCGTCGACGTGGCGCAAACCGCCCTCGAGGCGACCCTGCCGTCCATCCAGGCCGGCATGAGCGAGCAGGAACTGGTCGCAGAACTGGTCGTCCAGTTACTGCGACATGGCTCTGCGCCGGAACTTCCCTTCAGCCCGATCGTCTCTGCCGGGCCAAACGGCGCCAACCCCCACGCCGCGCCGTCCGGGCGCAAACTCCAGCCCGGTGACCTGCTCGTGGTGGATTGGGGCGCTACCGTCGACGGCTATATCTCCGACCTGACGCGCACCTTCGCCATCGGCGAGCCAGACGCAGAATCCCGGAAAATCTACCAGATCGTGCAGCAGGCCAACGCCGCCGGCTGCGCTGTCGCCCAACCGGGGGTCTCCTGCGCCGCCGTGGACGCAGCCGCGCGCGACGTGATCGAAAAGGCCGGTTACGGGCCCTACTTTACGCATCGTACCGGCCACGGCATCGGTCTGGAAGCGCACGAGGGGCCTTACATTCGCGGCGACAACCGCCAACTGCTCACGCCGGGCATGGCCTTCACGGTCGAACCGGGCATTTACCTGACCGGGCGCAACGGCGTGCGCATCGAAGACAACCTTGTCATCACCGAGACGGGAGCGGAAATCTTGAGTGACATGCCGCGCGAACTCAGAAGCGTGGGATGAAGTGCAAAGCGCGCCACGCGTTTTGCCCATTTTGAAGAGGGAACGATGACGACATATTGCGACTACGTCCGCGACCACCCGGAAGATATGCTCAACAAGCTCTATCACGATACACTCTATGGATTCCCCATCGACAGCGACGACGGCCTGTTCGAGCGACTCGTCCTGGAGATCAACCAGGCCGGTCTTTCGTGGATGACGATTCTCAAGAAGGCGGAGAATTTCCGCCGGGCGTACGCCGGATTCGACCTCGAAACGGTGGCCGGCTACGGGGAGTCTGAGCGCGCCCGGCTGCTATCAGACGCCGGCATCATCCGCAACCGGTTAAAGGTCGATGCGGCGATCGAGAACGCGAAACGGATCCGGGCGCTGATCCCCGAATACGGTTCGTTCAAAGGCTGGCTGGATGCGCATCATCCCTTGAGCCGGGACGAATGGACCCGACTCTTCAAGCGCACGTTCGTCTTTACCGGCGGGGAAATCGTGAACGAGTTTCTCATGTCCACCGGCTACCTGCCCGGCGCGCATGAGCGGGACTGCCCGGTTTTCGAATGGGCTGCCGCCGAACACCCGGCCTGGATGACCCCGCCGAGAACGGTGGAGCCATAATTTTTCAAAGGGTATAATCCGGCCAGAAGGCGGAGGCAACATGCGAGGCGCTGCTTGCGAACTCCCCACCTGGGCGACCACACCTCGGTGCTTCCGCTTTTATAGGAAAAACCAAACATGGCCCAACTGATTCCCGCCACCGAACCTTTTTTCTACCCTGGCAACGAGGTCGGCGTCCTGCTGGTTCATGGCTTTACCGGCACGCCCAAAGAGATGCACCCGATGGGAGAATATCTCAACCGGCAGGGATTCAGCACGCTCGGACCGCGCCTGGGGGGGCACGCCACCCGTCCGGAAGATATGATCCGCGCCAATTACAGCGACTGGCTGGCCTCGCTGGAGGACGGCTACCACCTGCTCTCTGGAGTCGCCAAACGCATCTATCTGGTGGGATTGTCGATGGGCGGCGTGCTGGTGCTGACGAGCGCCCCCCGGCTGCCGGTGCGCGGCGTGGTCTGCATTTCCACACCGGCCTACCTGCCCGCTGATTGGCGATTGAACATCATCGACCTGATGGCTAAAATCCAGGCTTACGTTCCCAAGAGCAAAGCGGAGCCTGGTTCAGGCTGGTTCGACAAACAAGCCTGGAAAAACCACATCTCCTACCCGCAGAACCCGGTGCGCTCCGTCGGCCAGTTGAAACGCCTACTGGACGAGATGCACGCCGCGCTGCCCAAGGTCAACGTCCCCGTGCTGCTGATCCACTCACGGAACGATGATTACGTCGTGGAGGGCAGCATGCCCTGGATTTACGAACGACTCGGCGCACCCCAAAAACAAATGCTGTGGGTCGAGGGCTCCGGCCACGTCGCCACCGAGGACGCCCAACGCGAGACCGTCTTCGAGGCGGCAGCGACTTTCATCGGCCAGATCGAATCGACCTGACCTTCCCTCCGAGAATAACCATGACCCTGGAAATCGTTTCCTTTACCCTTGGCCCTACACAGACAAACGCCTACTTGCTGGCCGACCCGCGCAGCGGTGACGCCGCAGTGATCGATCCTGCCTGGGACGGCCAATGCATTTTGCATGCGGCGCAGCGGCGCGGCTGGCGCATCGCCCATTTGTGGTATACGCACGCGCACTTCGACCATATCGGCGGCGCAGCGGCCATCGCCGACGCCCTGAATCCCCTGCCGCTGGTGGCCCTTCATCCAGACGATCACGTCTTATGGCGCGCCGGCGGCGGTGGAGCCTCGTTCGGTTTCGACATCGACCCTGGCCCCGAACCGACCATCGATTTCACCGACGGCATGATCCTGCGTCTGGGAAGCGCTTCGCTCGAAGTGCGCTACACGCCGGGCCACACGCGCGGACACTGCGCCCTGTACTGTGCCGAGGAGCACGTCTGCTTCTGCGGCGACTTGATCTTCGCCGGTTCGGTCGGGCGCACCGACCTGCCGGGCGGCAACCAGGCAACGTTGTTTGACAGTATCCGCACCCAGATCTTCAGCCTGCCCGATGAGACCCGTCTGCTGCCCGGTCACGGTCCACAGACGACGGTCGGCGAGGAAAAACGATACAACCCCTTCGTAGGTCAGGTATGAGGAGAACCGGCTGACATTAGGAACAGATTGACTACGCTGATTGGAACTTCTGTCGAAAGGGAGCAAAATGACAAAGCCTCAGATTGAAACACGCATCCGTCTCCTGCTGGTCTTCTTCATGTTGGCCCTGGCCACCAGCGGCCTGAGCGCCATCCCGCTTCAGACGGAGTCGCAGTGGTTGGTCAAATTCTTTGGCCCGGGAACAGGACTGGCCGTTCTCCTGCCGGGAGTCTCGCAATGGTTCGAGGTCATCCGGCAAGGCGTGCTCACAACGGGCCGAAACGATCCGTTCCTGCTGTACGGCACCGACTGGCTGGCCTTTGGCATGTGGTCATTGCCATCGCTTTCATCGGCCCGCTGCGTGACCCGCTCAAAAACGTCTGGGTGGTGGAATTCGGCATGATTGCCTGCGTGCTGGTCGTCCCGTGGGTGTTGATCTTCGCTCCCCTGCGCGGTATTCCCCTATTTTGGATGTTGATCGATTGTTCGTTTGGCGTCATCGGATTTATACCGCTCTGGCTTGTGAGGAAATACATCCGCCAGTTGGCGCAGCAGGAATGGCACTAAAAAAACCGCCCGGCTTTTTCAGCCGGGCGGTTCGTCAACAAACGTTGCGGTCTTCGCGGATGTAACAGGCGTCGCCTTGATACAAATACCAGTCCTCCGCAAATTTTTCCAATTCCCGTAGAAAAACCAGCAACGAATCACGGCCGCTGACCGTTCGTTCGCCATTCACCAGTACCGGAAGGCGCACCTGCGGCCCGAAGCGTTCCACAGCCTGCCGCGGACTCAACACCACGCGTTGATAACCCACCACCATGGCGTGCAGCTCAGCCTCCACCCAATCGCCTTCGGAATCGGCCTCCTGACGATATAACTCGATCATTGCGTTCCTTTCCTGCCGCTAATTCCGCCTACTTGGCGTAATCTACCGCGCGCGTCTCACGGATCACGGTGACTTTGATCTGTCCCGGATACTGCATGGTTTCTTCGATCTTCTTGGCGATGTCGCGCGCCAAGCGGCTGGCTTCCAGGTCGTCGATGTCTTCCGGTTTGACGATGATGCGCACTTCACGTCCGGCCTGGATGGCGTACGCCTGCGACACGCCCTTGAACGACATGGACATCTCTTCCAACGTACGAATGCGCTTGATGTAGGCTTCCAGGTCTTCGCGGCGTGCGCCGGGGCGTGCGCCCGAAATAGCGTCCGCCGACTCGGCGATAATAGCCTCCAGCGTTTCCTGTTCCACCTCGTGATGGTGCGAAGCAATCGCATTGACCACCAGGGGATGCACGCCGTAGCGCTTACAGAATTCCGCGCCGAGCATGGCATGCGTGCCTTCCTGGTTGTGATCCATGGCCTTGCCGATGTCGTGCAGGAAACCACCCAGTTTGGCGAATTCCACGTTGGCGCCGAGTTCGGCTGCCAGAATTCCCGCCAGTTTGGAGACTTCCACCGCGTGCGAAAGCTGGTTCTGCCCGTAGGAAGTGCGGAATTTTAGCCGTCCCATCATGCGCAGCACTTCGGTATGCAGGCCGGTGACTCCGGCGTCGAAGGCCGCCTGCTCGCCCGCTTCGACGATGACTTTCTCGACGGCGCGGGTCTCCTCGTCGATGACTTTTTCGATCTGCGCCGGGTGGATGCGCCCGTCTATCGTCAGGCGCGTCAACGCGCGACGGGCAATCTCACGGCGCACCGAGTCGAAACAGGAAACGGTCACCGCTTCGGGGGTATCGTCCACGATCACGTCCACTCCGGCAGCCTGCTCGAAAGCGCGGATATTGCGTCCGTTGCGGCCTACGATGCGGCCCTTCATCTCTTCGTTCGGCAATGGAACTAGTGAAGTGGTCACCTCGGCCACGTGATCCGAAGCCACACGCTGGATGGCATCTGCAATCAACTTGCGGGCGCGTTTCTCGCCTTCTTCGCGCGCTTCGGCTTCGATCTGGCGCACAATACGCGCCATATCGCTGCGCGCTTCCTTTTCCACCTCATCGAGCAACACCTGGCGCGCATCCTCCTGGCTCATGTTGGCAATTTCCTGCAGTCTTTCCAATTGCTGGTCATGCAATTTTTCGATATCGTTTGCACGACGGTCCATGGCGCTCTGGCGCTTGTTCAAATTTTGCTCGCGCTGCTCCAGGCGTTCTACACGAGTGTCCAGTTCGCTCCGTCGCCGGTCGAGGCGCTCGGTCTCACGATTCAATTCATTACGGCGTTGGTTGATGTCATTTTCGGCGGCCTGGATGGTCTTCAATGCCCGGTCGCGCGCTTCCAGTTCGGTCTTGTTCGCTTTATCGGTCGCTTCCTGGATGATGCTTTGTGCCTTGGCCTGCTGTTCCTGTTGCTTCCGCCCCGCCTGATAACGGTTGAAAGCATAACCGACTGCCACACCTACGATCAGCGCGATGACAGCTATAACATAAAAAAGGATCGGACTCATGAGATTTCCTCGTCATCAAATGTAGATTCATCGCCATCCGGGTGTGTCTCTACCCACACCTGACGCACCAAGGGAGCAACCACCCCGTAGGCGAAACCGCGCCGTCCCAAAAACTCTCCCAGCTTACGGCGGAAGTCCGGCCACTCCAGGCCTTGCAGCCTGCGCGCACGTTTGCGCGCCGCCTCCAAAGCCAGTTTTTCCTCGTCGATATCGCTCAATGCCTGCTGGACGACATCTTCCGAAAGGCCTTTCTGCCGCAACTCAAGCGCGAGTGCGCGGCGACTGCGCGGGCGAAAGATACTGCGATTTTCCACCCACGCCCCTGCGAATTCCTGGTCGTTCAATAAACCAACGTTCTCTAAACGTTTTAAGGTCTCTTCGATCACGGCAGCCGGGATTTTGTGCTTCTCCAGATTCTTTTTTACTTCACTGGTCGAACGTGGCCGGTAGCTCAGAAAGCGCATGGCCGTCTGGTAGGCCGTTTCCCTGGCATCCTGCATCTGGAGATCAGCGATCTTCTCGTCACTCAGCACCTGCCCAACCTGCAGCCAGGCCGCTACGATGCGGGCCAACCCAAAGGCATATTCATCGTCCAGACAGATGCTCACCCGGCTTGGATTCTTTTTCTGGGTTTCAATTGCCGCAATTTTCCTCATCACTTAAAACATACAGCCGTCGACCTGCCTGCAGGCCACGGCTGTGATTCATCACCCTGGATAGACTCGTACCGCCACTTATTCCAAGCGGCCTGGTACGGGGAACACAACTGAATGACCGACTCGATCATTCAAGACAGACTACTGATGAAGTCGCTTTTTCTTCAAATACCCTCTCCCACATCACAGCGGATTTGGGAGAATTGACTTCAAAATTGCCTGCAAATGAGAGCAGGCGCCATTTCTTATCCAAAGAGATGAAACAAAGCCAAAAAAATCAGGCGGCAACTTGTTTGATAAGTTGCACATTAATTATACATGATTCGCACGAAATTTCTACTGTTTCAGTTTTCTGGGAATGAGCCAAATGGAGAGGCTTATGGAAAGACAGAAGGCCTGCCTTCTCAACCTTGCACAAAAGTACGGCGTCGTTACGCCGAAAGATGACAAATAGGACTGACCCGAACCCCGGTTTTGTGCCATAATGACATAGGCACAGTTCATCCAGCAATATTCCAGGTTCTCCGCAGATTGTCGTGAAAGGAGGCGGTTGCGGGAGTGTTTCTGGAACCCATTCATCCGCCCGCTGCACGGAAATCCCGAAAGAACCCCATGAGATGGGAAAGACGGCCAGGGAAGGCATTGCGTTCCCAGCCCTCGCTTTTTCCCAGTTCGAGAAGATATCTTGTTCCCCTCAGGAGAAATATACATGCCAAAAGTGACAATTACGCTAGAGGATGCACTGGAATATCATCGTCTCAAGGGAAAGCCGGGAAAAGTTGCCATCGTCCCGACCAAGCCCATGGATACCCAGCGCGATTTGAGCCTAGCTTATTCTCCCGGCGTCGCCTATCCGGTACTCGAAATCGAGAAGGACCCCGACCTGGCTTACGAGTACACATCCAAGGGCAATCTGGTGGCCGTTATCACCAATGGCACCGCCATCCTGGGCCTGGGTGACCGCGGCGCGCTGGCTTCCAAGCCCGTGATGGAAGGCAAGGGCGTGCTGTTCAAAAAATTTGCCGATGTGGACGTGTTCGATATCCAGGTGAACAGCCACGATCCGGACGAAATTATCAAGGTCGTGGCCGCCATCGGCAACACCTTTGGGGGCATCAACCTGGAAGACATCAAAGCGCCCGAATGCTTCTACATCGAGGAAACGCTCAAGGAAATGCTGGATATCCCCGTCTTTCACGATGACCAGCATGGTACGGCCATCATCTCCTCGGCGGCGCTGGCGAATGCGCTCGAAATCGTCGGGAAGAGACACGACGAGGTACGGATGGTCGTTTCGGGGGCGGGCGCTTCGGCCATCTCCTGCGCGGAACTGGCCGTCCGTTGGGGCGTCAAGCGCGAGAACATCACCCTCGTCGATTCGAAAGGGGTGGTCTACGCAGGCCGCAGTGAAGGCATGAACAAGTACAAACAGCGCTTTGCCGTCGAGACGGACCTGCGCACGCTGGCCGAGGCGGTGCGCGACGCAGACGTGTTCTACGGATTATCTGTAGCCAATATCCTGACGCCCGAAATGGTCAAGAGCATGGCAAAGCGGCCCATCATCTTTGCGATGGCCAACCCCGACCCTGAAATTGGCTACGAACTGGCCAAGGAAGTTCGCCCCGACTCGATCGTCGCCACGGGCCGCTCCGACTATCCCAACCAGGTCAACAACGTGCTTGGATTCCCCTTCATCTTTCGTGGGGCACTGGATGTACGCGCGCGCGCGATCAACGACGATATGAAGTTTGCCGCTTCCAAGGCGCTGGCCGCTTTGACGAAGGAGGATGTGCCCGATTCGGTGCTGCGCGCTTACGGCGTCGATAGTATGAAATTCGGCCCGGAATACATCATTCCCAAGCCGCTCGACCCGCGCGTCTTGCTCTGGGAATCGCCGGCTGTGGCCCAAAGCGCCATGGAGACCGGTGTGGCCCGTAAACAGATCGACATCGACGAGTATCGGGAAAAGCTGGCGTTTCGCCTGGGCAAGGGCGAGCAGGTACGCTACTTCATCATGAACAAGGCCCGCGCCAGCCAGGGCAGAAAACGCGTCGCCTTTGGCGAGGGCGAGGAAACCAAGATCATCCGCGCGGCCTTCATGGTGCAGGAAGAGGGCATTGCCACACCGGTGCTCATCGGTCGCAAGGAAGTCATCCAGGAACGCGTGCAGGCGCTCAATCTCAATTACCAACCCCAGGTCGTCGACCCGGCCTGTTACAACCAGATCGACCGTTACGCGGCGACGTATTACGAGCTGCGCGCGCGCAAAGGCATGACCCTGCACCAGGCCATCAAACGCGTGCACGAACCGAACGTGTTCGGCCCCCTGATGGTCAAAATGGGCGATGCGGATGCTTTTGTCTCCGGCCTGACGTACGAATACCCCGAAGTGATCCGGCCCGCGCTGGAAATCCATCATACGGCCAAGCCGAACAGCCGGGTGGCCGGCCTGTACATTATCATCATCGACGACCACACTTACTTCTTTACGGACGCCACGGTCAACATCGACCCGGACGCGGAAGACCTGGCCGAGATCGCCTGCCTGGCCGCCGAATTTGCCCGTGAAATGGAGATCGAGCCACACGTGGCCTTCCTGTCGTTCTCCAACTTTGGCTCCACCCCCCATCCGCTCTCGGAGAAGGTGCGCAAAGCGGTTGCCCTGACCAAGGCCCGCGGCAACTTCGCCGTGGACGGCGAAATGCAGGCCGACAGCGCCGTCGTGCCAGAAATCATCGAGCAGCGCTTCCCCTTCAGTGCCGTCAAGGACGCCAACGTGTTGGTCTTCCCATCACTGGAGTCGGCCAATATCGCCTACAAACTGTTGGCACGCCTTGGCAATGCCAAAGCCATCGGCCCGATCCTGCTCGGCATGGGCGCGCCTGTTCACGTCATTCAAACCGGCGACGAGGTCAACGACATCGTACAGATTGCCGCCGTGGCCGTCATGGACGCCATCAAGCGCGAAAGCAGCCAGCGCAGGAAAATCGCGGAGAAGTAAGGCGTGTACATCGAAACACCAGCCTCGAGGAGAATCCTCCCCTCGAGGCTTTTTCTTGTCACGGCGGATGAGGCGCTTGTGCCCACATGTGTTAAAATAATGCTATGGATAAACAATCCGCGCCCTCAGACGTGCGCTACAGTTATGCCAACCACCGCAAGCAGACGCTCTACCAGATCGTGCTTCCCGTCGCGTTGGCCGCCGCGCTGGGCGTGCTTGCCATCGTCCTGATCGCGCTGGCTACCTTCAACAACAATACGGATGTGGAACGCTGGGCGGCAATCTCCACCATTTGGTTGGTGTTGCCGGTCATGGCATTGATGCTGCTGGGGCTGGCCGTGCTGTTAGGACTCAATTACGGGCTTTACCGCTTGCTCAAGATGGCTCCACGCTATACGGGCATTGCACAAGATTACGTGTTACACGTTGCCGCCCAGATCATGCTCTGGACGGACCGGCTGATTCAACCCGTCCTGCACCTGAAATCCTGGCTGGAACTGCTGTCCAACTTCTTCGGCCACAGGAGCGAGTAAGGGACTGTTTTCAAAACGCGAGGCATACAATGACAAAAAAAGACGAGGAGATCGAAGTTCGTGGTAATTCGCGCATGAATACATTGATGCTCGGCGCCCTGGTGGGCGCTGGCACCGGGCTCCTGGCAGCGCTGCTGCTCAACCGCCGCGCCGAGAAAGGCGGGCGCGAATCTGCGCTGACCGCCGGGGAAGGCCTCCAGATCGGCATCCTGGTTTTCGGCTTGCTGCGAGCCATCGCCTCGCTCGGCGACAAAAACTGAGCGCAATTCGAAGCGTCACAAGAGACGGCCATCCTGGTCGTCTCTTGTCATTTAAAACAGGCGGCAGCCGGCCTTATTCTTTGATGCAGACCAGGCCCTTCAAATAAGCGCCTTCGGGAAAATCCAGGAGCACGGGATGATCACCATCCTGCGCCAGGTGCTCCACAATCTGCGCCTGCACGCCTGCGTCCAGGGCCGCCGAAGCCACAATCTTCTGAAAGAGCGCCGCATCCACCCCGCCGGAACAGGAAAACGTCGCCAGCAAGCCGCCAGGCCGCAGGAGCTTGAAAGCCAGCCGGTTGATGTCCTTGTAGCCGCGCGCGGCCTTATCAGCCTGGGCTGAGGTGGGCGCAAATTTCGGCGGATCCAGGACGATCAAATCCCAAGCGCGACCCTGGTCCCGGAACTTGCGCAGCGCCTGGAAGACGTCGGCTTCGAGCCATTCCGCCCCGGAAGCTTCCATACCGTTCAAGACCAGATTTTCCTGCCCCAGCCCCAACGCCTCGGCGGACGTATCCACTGACAGGACGGATTTCGCGCCACCCGCCAGGGCGTGCAGGCTGAACCCACCTGTGTAGCAAAAACAATTCAGCACGTCGCGCCCCTGCGAGAGCCTGCCGACGCGCCGACGGTTGCGACGCTGGTCGAGGTAGAAGCCGGTTTTGTGTCCCTTGGTCAGATCGACCTGAAATTTCAAGCCATATTCTTGCAGTACGAGGCGTTGGGGCGGCGCGCCACGCAATGGCCCGCAGCGAGGCGGCAGGCCTTCCAGTTCGCGCACGTCGGCATCGGAACGCTCGTAGAGCGCGGCGGCGCCCGTCTCTTCGAGCAGCAGGTCGGCCAGGGTCTCGCGCCAGAACTCGGCCCCGGCGGTCAGCAATTGCGCGACCAGTACCCCGCCATAACGATCGACAATCAATCCGGGCAGATGGTCGGACTCGGCGTGGACGAGGCGCACGGCGTCGGTAACGGCAGAAAAGCCCAGGGGGATGCGACGCGCGAGCGCCGCCCGGATGCGGTTCCGCAAAAAGCCCGAATCCACCTGCGCGGCGGGATCGAACGTCCACACGCGCGCTCGAATCTGTGAAGCCGGGCTGTAGGCGGCAAAGGCTAAAAAGTCCCCGTTCGAGGCGCGCACGCTCACCGTTTCACCGGGGCGCGGTGCGCCCTCCACGGCGGCCACCGCGCCCGAAAAGACCCAGGGATGGCAGCGCAGCAATGATTTTTCGCGCCCGGGTTTGAGACGAAGGGAAAGCATGCGCCCATCTTACCGCAAAACCGGCCCCCTCGACGTATAATCGAGTCATGAGCCTACGCCTGCGGTTGAATTCGTGGCTGTTGCCACTTTTGACTCTGGCCTTTGCGGCGTTGCAAATCTTCAATCCATCGCCGGTCTGGAAAGCGTTTCTGGTGGCGCTGGGCGGCGTGCTGGCCGTTGGAACCTGGTGGGCCTGGTCGTTGAAGGAAAACCTGCGGCTGGAGCGCGCCATGCGTTACGGCTGGGCGCAGGTGGGCGATAAGCTCGAAGAACGTTTCACGCTGGTCAACGAGGGAAAGGCGCCGGCTACCTGGGTGGAAGTCTTGGACCACTCCACGCTGCCGGGTTATTCCGCCACGCTGGCGACGGTCGTCGGCGGGAACAACCTCAACAATTGGCAGACGGCGGGCATCTGTTCGCGACGCGGCGTCTACCTGTTGGGCGGCACCAGTCTGCGCACCGGCGATCCGTTCGGGCTGTATACCATCGAGATCGATTACCCCAAAACGGCCACATTGATGGTCACGCCGCCGGTGATGCCGCTGCCGTCCATCGAAGTGACGCCCGGCGGCTACCTGGGCGAGGGCCGTCCCCGCCCTAACGAGCCGGAGCAGACGGTCAGCGCTGCCAGCGTGCGCGAATACGCCCCCGGCGACAGCCTGCACCTGGTTCACTGGCCGACGACTGCCCGGCACGGCAAGCTCTTCGTCCGCGACCTGGAAGGCGCGCCCGCCGGGGATTGGTGGGTGGCGCTGGACTTCGACTCCAGCGTCCAGGCGGGAGAGGGCTGGGAGTCCACTACCGAACTGGGCGTGATCCTGGCGGCTTCGTTGGTGGATCGCGGGTTGCGCGCGCGCCGGTCGGTGGGGATGCTTGCCAGCGGGAAACAACCCCTCTGGATGCGCCCCAGCGGAGGCGAACAGCGCCGCTGGGAGGTGCTGCACGCCCTGGCGACGCTCGAACCGGGTGCACCGTCCCTGGCAGAACTGCTCGAACGCGCCGGCCCTGCTCTGGGACGCCACGCCAGCCTGATCGTCATCACCCCCTCCACACAAAGCGAGTGGCTCGACCAGATCGCGCACCTGTACTGGCGCGGCATCATCCCCACCGTGATCCTGATGGATCCGGCCACCTTCGGCGCGCCGCAAAACGCCGAATCCACGGCCAACACGCTGACACAGATGAACGTGCCGCACCACGTGGTCACCCGCGAGCTGCTCGACCGCCCGGAGGCGCATCCCGGCCAGCAGGGGCAGTGGGAATGGCATGTCACGGCCACCGGCAGGGCCATCGCCGAACGCAAGCCGGCCAACCTGAGCTGGCGGAGGCTCTCGTGAGAACCCGACTCCGCCGACGCCTGCTCGCCCGTCAGACGGCCTGCCTGGCGCTGGGTGCGCTGACGGTTCTCAGCCTGACGATCCCCGTTGGGCAGGCCGTGCGCGCAGCCGGGGTCGGTTTGCTGCTTCTGGTCGCTCTGATCGGTTTCCTGGCAGCCTGGGGACTGGCGGCGACGCGCGCAAAGTGGTATTCCGCCGTAGTCTTTCTGGCCTTTTTCGGGCCGCTGGGGATTCTGGTGCGCATTGGAGACCTCGGCGCAGCGTTGTTCCAGACGGTCGTGCAGGCCCTCTCCATCGGGCCGCGCCTGTTGATCGCCTGGCGCTGGCACGTCCCGCCGGACGTGGCCCCGCTCCTGACGGCACGCAGCAGCTTGCTCGAACAGTCCTACGCGGTTTATGCGCGTTTCGTTGCCTGGGAGTCGGGCCTGATGCACCAGATTCCCATCGAAGATCCGGTCATCCTGGCGCTGGTTTTCAGCCTGGGAATGTGGCTGCTGGCAGCCTGGGCGGGCTGGCAGCTCCGTCGAAACGCGCGCACGCTGGCGGGTGTCCTGCCGATCAGTATCGTCCTGGGATTGACACTGAACAACAGCAGCGCCGACCGGAGCGTGCTGTGGCTGCATCTGTCCGCCTTTCTGTTCCTGTTAGCGTTGAACAACTACGACTTTCTGACGCGCACCTGGGAGCGCAACCACATCGACTTTGCGGAGGCGATTGGTGAAAGTTCGTTGTTGTACGCTGCCGGCATGGCAGCGCTCATCCTGAGCCTCGCGTTTCTGGTCTCAACGGTCTCCATCAAAGAAATTATCAAGAACCTGCGCGCCACCCCAACCCCGGTGCTGGTGGCCCGGGGCGCTGGCGGCGGCGCGGCGGCGCGGCCTACCCCCCATGTGGTCAGCGGCCTGGGCGGAAGCGGCCTGCCGCAAGAGCACCTGATTGGGGCCGGGCCGGAGCTATCGCAGGAAGTGGTCATGACCATTTCCACCGGCGACCTGCCGCCCATGCCAGGCAGCGCCAACCCCACGCCGCCGCGCTATTACTGGCGGACGCTCAGCTACCAGATCTATACCGGCTCCGGCTGGTCCAACCCGCCCGTGGAAACCACGTCCCTGCAAGCAGACGAACCCCTGACGAAACTCAAACCGAATGGCTACCGCACCGTCCAGGAAAGTGTGACCTTCACCCACCCCTCGGACGACGACCGCCTGTACTGGCCCGGTGTGCTGGTGCGCGCCAGCGTGCCCTTGGAGGCCGCCTGGTACCGGCAGGCCAGCCCCAACCTCAACGACTCGGTGGGCGATAACACCTTCTACGGCGCCGATTTGCTGGCCGCCCTGGCAAACGCGCAAACCTACCAGACCGAGTCGCTGGTGCTGGATATGAACGTCGACGACTTGCGTCACACGCCGAGCTATTATCCGGAGCCGATCCGTACCCATTACCTGACGCTGCCCGACAGCGTGCCCGAACGCGTACTGTCGTTGGCACGCGACCTGACCGCCTCCAAGACCAACCCCTACGACCGCGCCATTGCCATTCAAGACTACTTGCGCCGGTTTCCCTACAGCCTCGACGTCCCCGCCCCGCCGACCAATCGCGATGTGGCCGATTATTTCCTGTTCGACCTGAAAAAAGGCTATTGCGATTACTACGCCACGGCCATGGTCGTACTGGCGCGCGCTGCCGGGCTACCGGCCCGCCTGGTCAGCGGCTATGCCGGCGGCACCTACGACGCCGAAAACGCGCATTACATTATCACCGCTGCTGATGCACACTCCTGGGTCGAGATTTACTTCACCTCGATTGGCTGGGTGACCTTCGAGCCGACAGCCGGTTCACCGACCGTCGCGCGCCCCGCGCAAAGCCAGCATACTGCCTCCACAGCCGATTTCTACCATGCGCCCACCTTGTGGGATCAACTCCGGCCCCGCGTGCTGCACATCGTCGCCGTGGCAATTCGCCCCACGCTGGGCGTCCTGGCCCTGCTGCTGCTGTGGATTTTGACGGAAGATCTGCGCCTTAGCCTGCTGCCCCCGCCGCGAGCGATTCGCAGCCTGTACCGCCGCCTGCGCCGCAGCGCGCGCCCCGTCACCGGACGCCTGTCCGCCGACCAGACGGCCAACGAATTCGCCGCCCTGCTCGAGGGGCGGTTGGCGCGCATCGAAGGCCGCCCCGGCCTGGGACGCTGGCTGCGCCCGGCGCCCGCCGAACTCGGCCTGCTGACGGAGCTTTACACCCGCAGCTTGTTCGCCGCCTCTCCGCCGGGCAAAACCGAGACGCGCCGCGCCGTCTGGACGTGGTCCCGCTTGCGTTGGCGTCTATGGCTGGCGAACCTGCTCTCGATTGGACGGCAAAATGGCGAGAACTGACCGGCGTCTGCGTGCTGCCGGGCTTACTGGCATGATGGGGGGGCTGCTGTGGATGCTGGCGATTTTCATCGAATATGGCCTGGGGCAAAACAACCCAACCGCCCGGTTCTACATTCAGAACCAGACGCTTTTCCTGGTTGTGCACACCGGCTGGCTGGTCTGTGCAGTGGGAGTGGCCGGTTCAGGCGCGGCCGGCGTCCGCCTTTGGAACAAGGTCGTCCTGGTACTCTTCCTATTAGGGCACACGCTGTACGTCGCTTCCCAGATTGCCCTGTTGATCGGCATCAGTGAGGTTCACCTTCTACTGTATCCATGTGCCGTGAGCAGCGCCGCGCTGGGCGGCACACTGACGGGGTTGAGTGTATGGGCAACCGGGGGCTGGCAAAGCTGGATGAAATTCACACCCCTGCTGGAGGGCACCTACCTGCTGCTCGGATTGCTCGCACCATTGATCGTTTTCGGGCAGCACCCGTCCATGCCGACGGAACTCCCCTGGGGCGTCACCTGGTTATTGCTGGGCCTGGCGCTGTACAAGGGCGCATCAGTCCTGGCTTAAAAGACCAACCTCCGTCCGCAGCATCACAGATTCGTTGCATTGCCTTGATTCTCAAGGAACCGCACGAAACCCTATAGGGGAGTTTTGGCTCTCGTGGTATGATGATTTTGATGAAGAATCCACTTGCCGAAATCTTGGAGAACTATCCAATCGTCCTGCTCGACGGGGCTCTGGCGACGGAACTCGAACGTCGCGGCTGCGATCTGAACGATCCGCTCTGGTCGGCCAGGGTGCTGCTCGAAGCGCCGGAACGCATCCGCGAGGTGCATACGGACTACTTCGAGGCCGGGGCCGATTGCGCCACCACCGCCAGCTACCAGGCCAGCCTGGATGGCTTCGTCCGTCGCGGCTTGAGCGAGGCGCAGGCCTTTCGCTTGATCCAGAAATCGGTGCAGTTGGCCGTCGAGGCGCGGGAGGCTTTCTGGGCCGATTCCGCCCACCGCGCGGGACGTCCGCGCCCGTTCGTGGCCGCTTCCATCGGGCCATACGGCGCTTTCCTGGCAGATGGCTCGGAATATCGCGGCGACTATGGCCTGAGCGAAGAGCAGTTGATGGACTTCCACCGCCCGCGCATGACCGCCCTGGTGGAATCCGGCGCCGACATGCTGGCTTGCGAAACCATCCCCTGCCTGCGCGAGGCCCGCGCCCTGGCGCGCCTGCTGACCCAGTTCCCGGAGGCCAGCGCCTGGTTCAGCTTCAGCGCACGCGATGGGGAGCACATCTCGCACGGCGAGCGCCTGGCCGACTGCGCGGCCTACCTGGACGGTTTTCCGCAGGCGGCGGCGGTAGGCGTGAACTGCACTGCGCCGCGCTTCATTCCCTCGCTCATTCACGAGGCCCGCAGCGCGACGAGCAAACCCATCCTGGTTTATCCCAATTCGGGGGAGATTTACAACACCGTCACTCGTCGTTGGAGCGGCGAGACCAGTTGCGAGGCGTACGGCGAGCAGGCGCAAACCTGGTACGCAGCCGGGGCCCGCATTTTAGGGGGATGCTGCCGGACGACGCCTGAGTACATCCGCACGATGGCCGCCTGGGCGCGATCTTTCAGCACATCGTAAACGGAGGCGATTCCCCATGCAACCGATCAAAATTACCCGCCCGCAGTTTCCCAAAGGGTATGTGGAACATCCCACTTCCAGTGTGACCTGGGCGTACGTGGTCCAACGCTTGAGCGAGTCGCAGGACTATTGGCTGTGCTCGGTCCGCCCGTCATCCCACGTTGGGGCGTCTTCCTCGAGGGAATCTTTTATTATGACGGCAGTCCTGAAACGCGCCATGCGCAGAACATCGCTCTTCCGCCCTGCCACCCTCCTCAACGAGCGCGAACTGATCAGCAAACACTCAAAACCACGCGCTTCCAGCAACTCAAATAGTGGGATCCAGTACACTCCCGTGCTCTCCATCGCTATGGTATGAACGGCATGTTCACCAAGCCAGTTGGCGATGGCGTACAAATCCACCGTGTAATTCCCAAATGCCCTCACCAGTTGCACGTTCTCATTCGCCGCCACACAGACCACGATCTCGTCTGCTCCGATGTCCACTCCGGCTGCATTCG
>JBJKRF010000038.1:0-5857 GCA_046704785.1 Anaerolineales bacterium
GGGTGTTGACGAAGAAAGGGCTGTTGGGGAAGTCGATCTTGGGGTTGGGGGTCTGGAAGTGCAGGCTGGGAGGCATTTGTTGGTGTTCGAGTGTCAGGACGGTCTTGATGAAACCCGCCGCCCCGGCGGCGACAGAGAGATGGCCAATGTTGGTTTTGACAGACCCCAGGGCGCAGAATTGGTGCTTGTCGGTGGTCGCGCGAAATACTTTATTCAGCGCAGTAATCTCGATGGGGTCGCCGAGTGTGGTACCCGTGCCGTGAGTCTCGATATAACCGATGCTTTCCGGCTCGACGCCTGCCACAGCCTGAGCAGCCGCAACTACTTCGGCCTGCCCATCCACGCCGGGCGCTGTGTAACTGACTTTCTGCGAGCCATCGTTATTGATGGCCGAACCTTTGATAACAGCGTGAATGGTGTCGCCGTCTTCCAATGCATCCGCCAGCCGTTTCAGCACGACGACACCAACGCCGCTGCCAAAAACCGTCCCGGCGGCTTGCGCATCGAAGGCGCGGCAGTGGCCGTCGGGGGAATCGATCCCGCCCTCCTGGTACAAATAACCGCTCTTTTGGGGAACCAAAACCGTCACGCCGCCCGCCAAAGCCATATCGCAATCATAGTTGAGTAGCCCCATGCAGGCCAAGTGGATGGCGACCAGGGAGGTGGAACAGGCGGTCTGGACGGTGAGGCTCGGCCCGCGTAGATTTAGCTTGTACGAAACACGTGTTGCCATAAAATCTTTGTCGTTGGTAGCAAAGACCTGGTAATCGTTCTCTCCGGCCATGCGTTGTGTGACCAGGTTATTCAGCAGATACGTGTCCCACGCCGCCCCCGCATAAACACCGATCAAGTCTGGAAACGCGGCAGGCGCATAACCGGCATTTTCCAGCGATTCCCAGGCGCATTCCAAAAAGATCCGTTGCTGCGGGTCCATGATCTCGGCTTCCTTAGGATTGAATCCAAAGAAAGCTGCATCAAAGCCGTCGACATCTTCGAGCAAGGCGCCCGCCTTCACATAGCGCGGATTACTAAGCAAGGTAGCGTCCACACCGGCGGCCTTGAGTTCATCTTCCGAGAAAAATGTGATCGCTTCGACGCCGTTTTTCAAGTTGTCCCAAAAAGTCTCTATGTTGGGCGCCCCCGGAAAACGGCCCGCCATACCGATCACGGCGATCCCTTTCGGGTCAAGTTCATCTATCGAGGTAGCACTCATCTTGTCAGTTATCTTTCTCTCTATTTGGACGGCTCCAATATCAATGTGGATTGGCGGGCGGCGTCCACTGTTGTTTGGGTAAAGCGCAATGGCCGGGAACGGATTGCCAACCAATCGTTGAAAAAGTCGGCATAGTGGGACGATAGGACGTGGCCGGACTCTCCGATGGTTTCGATAAAACGCCCACCGTCCAAATTGGCGAGGTCGATCACCTGACGATAAGAGGGCCCAAAGCTGTTTGTATAGAAAAGGCCGTCGGATGGAGGCGAGTATGGCGGCGCGCCAAAAGCGCCCATATCGATGGTGCTCCAATCGCCGCCGTTGGGCGCCGACCGGCTGAAGATGGGGCGCAGCGCCGGCACGGTAAAGAAGGGGATGTGATAAATAACCGTTTCATGAAGGCGTCCCCATTGCCAGGACGTCATGTCCCCTCCCAGTTTGGCGCTCAGGTCTGCCAATGCGGCGTGAAAGGTTTGTTGCGCGATCATGGCACAATCTTCGCGTTGGGGCGTGGTGACATCGTCGCACCAGGCATTGTTTCGATCCTGAAACGTGTTCGCCAGAAAACGGCTGGTGAAGGTGAAGTTTCCCTGGTAATTTGCCGCTAGGCTGCGGCCCAGCTCATCCCCAACGACGGCACCCGGCAAATGGGACAACCAGACTTCATAGATTGCTGCTGCAACGCTGTCGGCGCGCGTATCGTCGTCCCAGGCATGGAGAATTTGTAGGGCGCGTTTTTCGGTGTCATCTTGCGCGGTCACAAGGTTCAACAACTCTGGCAACAATTCGCGCGCCTGTAAAGAAACTGTATCGCCCTGCATGGCGCTCATGTCATCGGGGCTAAATTTTTCTTTGGCCGTCAGCAGATCGACAATCCGTTGCGCACGGTAAGGCGGATACCACTCGTTGCCCAGAAAATAAGGATAGCCATCTGGAACGGGCTTGTTATTCGCGGTCGCAATGTAGTGGTCGGGCGGATCGTAGACGTGAGGCAGTTTGTCGAAAGGCACCCAACCGGTCCACTCATTGGTACCCGTCCAGCCGGCCACGGGCACCGAGCCGTCACCGCTGGCTCGGATGGGCACCCGTCCGGCGGCGGCGTAATAGCCAATATTGCCGCTCGTGTCGGCATAAACAAAATTCAATCCGGGCGCCACCAGAAAACTCAAGGCGTGCACCGCCTCGTCCCAGTTGTGCGCCGCATCCAGGTCCAAGAAAGCTTCCGCAGTCGTATCTCCCGGATCGAGCGCGGTCCAGCGTAAAGCCAACGGCGGTAAAGGCGCAGAACGGCGGAGATAAGAAGGATTATCCTGATCGCCGGCATTGATTGCATCAGAAATCAAAGGGCCGTGGCGGGTTATACGTACCTGGTAATGGACGTCGGGGGCTCCACGGACTTTGATCGTCTCGTCGATCATCTGCATGGGCTCCATCTTGCCTTGGAACTCAGCCTTGGTCCCGGTGGAGTCCAGATGTTCGAGATAAAGATCCTGCACGTCCGGATTGAGCCCGGTCAGACCCCAGGCAATGGAGCGATTCCGGCCTATGACGACCGCCGGCAAACCGGGGATGGTGGCCCCGACGACGTCGAAAGTTCCAGCAGAAAGGTGCGCAACGTACCACCCGGAAACTTCCAGGCTGAGATGAGGGTCATTAGCCAGGATTGGTTCGCCGGTGGTGCTTTTGGTGCCGTCCACGACCCAACTATTCGACCCGATCGCCCCGATCTGTGGGCCGCCCATCCCCGACAAGTCTTGCACCATGGATTGAAGCGCCAGCAATTCTTGATATCCGGAACTCTGGTCGAAAGACGTTTGATCCGGTAACGCCGGAAGGATGGATGGTCCGGTTTCCAGGTAGCCGGGCAGGAGTTGCTGCGCGTGCGTTGCCCCCACCTTTTGAATCAAGTCGCTGTGAAGGATTTCCGTTCCCATATTGCTGGACAAGCTGAGCGCGAAGATTTTTGCCCAAGCCAGCGAATCGACGCTGGTCCATGGTTCGGGCGTGATCCCTAAAATGGTAAATTCAGGAGGTAGTTCACTACCGTGGTGAGTGGAAATAAAGGCGTTCACGCCTGCGGTGTAAGCATCGATAATTGCCTTGGTTTCCGGTGGTAAGGCCTCCCAGGCGCTTTGCCCGGCGCGTTGCAGGCCCAACGTGCGCAGATAGATATCTCCGTTGACGGCCTGCTCACCAAAAATCTCAGCGAAACGCCCCTGGGTGATCCGCCGCCAGACTTCCATTTCCCACAGGCGATCTTGTGCATGCACGTAACCGAGCCCAAAGAAAGCATCCGCCTTGTCTTGGGCATAGATATGCGGGACGCCGTCTACATCGCGGACGATTTTGACCGGCCCCTTCAATCCGGCCACTTTGATCGTGCCGTCCACTTGTGGAAGCGAATTCCGAAAATATAGATAACCGATGCACCCGGCCAACAAGGCCACAATGATTACCGCCGAAACAGTCCACTTGAGGAATGTGAGCAGCCCGCGCAGCGCGGGCCTCGCAAGGCCCAATATGGATTGCCAATAAGGTCGGGTCCATTTCATCGGCTTCCAGTTTGTAATCCAATACCTCATTTTCTTCGTCTCTCCCTGGCCGCCTCGCGCTGTTGCAGCGCCATCCGTTTTTTATCGGCTCTCTCGCGGCTATGTTCAAATGTTGCGGGTTGATTTTGTTCCTTTTGTAAATACGCGGTCAGCAAATGGATCGTCGGCGCCTCGAACAGGCCAACCACCGGCAGATCGATCTGCAACTCCTTTTTCAGTTCGGCGATCAGGCGGATACCAATGAGCGAATCGCCTCCCAACTCGAAGAAATTATCGTGGACGCCGATCTGGTCAATTCCCAGCATCTTTTGCCAGACAGCGGCAATACGTTGCTCCAAGTCGTTGGTGGGGGCTATGTACGCAGTCTGGACCTGTGGGCGGGTATGGACCGATTTCATTTCTGACGACGTTGTATTTTCCAAAAGATTCGTTGTCGTGAATGTTTTAGCGGCCTCGATGGCGGCAAAAAGATCGTGCGTGGAAACAATCCATTGCGCCGAAGCTGCGCCCGCAAGAATGCGGCAGAAAGCTTCCCGCCCCTCTTCCGGCAGGATAAACTCCAGGCCGGTTTCCGGCTTCTGGCTTTGGACGAATTTCTGATAGCGTTCCTCGACCCAGGTAGCATCTGCCAGCGGTTTTCCGTTCGGCGGAACGGCTTTCAGGTTTGCTTCGGCTTCCGGGCTGATTTGTTTCAAGACAAAGCCTTCGATTTCGACCAACACCGAACCGTTCTTGTCCGCCAGCGTAATATCGCAGAGGATGATTCCGTCGCGGCTGTGTGCTGCGTCGCGATAGCGAATGTGGCTGTACAGTTCAGACGTCAACGCAGACCAGACGCGTATTTTCTCGTAGGCAAACGGCAGATATTTCTCCTCTTCGGCGGGGCGCGCAAACCCTGTAGCGACATCGAGAAGCGCCGGATGGAGCTTGTATTCTCCCAGGTCGTTACAGAACGTTTCGGCCAGTTCCAGATGCACCAATCTCTCCTTTTCCCCGACAAACAAGCTCTTCAAGCTCTTCCAGCGCGGCCCTCGCCAGACAAACTGTTCTTTTCCCTCCGTTTCGTATTTCGCAAGCACCGTATCCACCTGGGTGCAGCGCGCTTGAATCTCGTCGAGGCGTAAACCGCCCGGAGAAGATTTTGTCGGGGCGCCGACAACGCTGCGCGCGTGTTCCTGCCAAAGGGGCGCGCCATCATTTCCTCCGGCGGCGCGACTCAATGTCCGGCAGCTGTAGTTTTCCCCTTCCCTGTCCAGGATAGTGAGTATTTCACGAGTCTCTCCGGCAGCCAGGATCAAGGGTTGTTCAAAGTACAGGTCTCGTATTTCCATGGCGTTCGTGCGCGCGTGCTGTTCGAAAACCGCCTGCGTAATTTCTGGAAAGGTCGCACCCGGGAGGGTGGCATGGCCCATCACTTTGTGCTCAGACAAGACCCACTGCTGCGTCTCGCTCCACTCGGACAGGAAAAGAGTGCGATCCGGTGATTCGGCCAGGTATTGATCGAAAAACGGGTGTTGCGACTTTTGTGGCTGTGGTTGCTGCCCTCGCAAGCTGAGCGGAATCTTGCTGTTTCGCGCCATGCCGATTTCGTGCCAGCGATCCCAGTTGACGGATGTCACGCGAATGCCATTCTCAAAATCGTGCGCCTGGGCGAATGCGTCCATAAAGGCATTGGCGGCGCAATAGTCCACCAGGCCAAGCCCGCCGATAACTGCGTTAAGGGAGGAGCACAACATCAGCCAATCCGGTTTGACCTCCTTCAGGAGGTGGTGCAACACCATCGTTCCGGTTACTTTGGGACGCAGCACAGCCTCTGCGTTTTCCCGCGTTTTGAGTTGGATCAGGCCGCCAGCGGCCACGCCCGCAGCATGGATGACGCCGTGCAGCCCCCCGAAGCGTTGGACGGTTTGGGTGAGAACTGCCTGCATCTGGGCCCGGTCGGCCACGTCGGCGCTGAGGATCAGTAACTCGGCGCCTTTTCGCTCCAGGGCTTGCAGCCGTTGGATCTGGCGGCTGACGGAGTCCGTTTCCGGGTGGGTGTCCAGCCAGTCGCTCCAGGTTTCGGCGGCGGGGAAGGAGGCGCGTCCGACCA
>JBJKRF010000039.1:0-22136 GCA_046704785.1 Anaerolineales bacterium
TGAAGTATCGTAGCCCAAATTTCGAGCTCGATGCTCCATTGTTTGAACGACCTGTGTACCCGCCGGTCGCTGCTCGTTATAGTACATTTTCATGCTTGGTAGTGTAGCCATTCATGACGACTAAACAGATTCAAAAAAGTGCGGTTCTTTGGGGATGCGTGGAACCTGAGAGTAAATCTGAGGGAAATCCTAAATCGCCTCTTGACTTTGGTTCTTGAGTATAGTATCTTTAATCTACCGAACGGTCGGTAGGTATTTTGAGCTTATTGGAAATCACTCAATCCTGTTTTGTTGCGCCGATTTCCAGAAATCGAATGACGATGACACGTGACGAAATTTTACAATCTGCTGCCCAGGTCTTCCGCCAGAAAGGGTTCAACGGCGCTTCGATGGCCGATCTGGCCGAGTCTGTTCAACTCCAGAAGGCCAGCCTGTACCACCATTTTTCCAGCAAACAGGAAATCCTGCTGGAACTGCTCGACCGGGCGCTGGCCCTGTTGACCATGCGCATGGAGCAGGTGATGGCGCAGGATTTGCTGCCTGACCAGAAGTTGCGCCTGGCCATGCGCACGTATCTCGCGGCTTTGAGCGAACAG
The DNA here is from genome assembly GCA_046704785.1 of Anaerolineales bacterium. Taxonomy (GTDB): domain Bacteria; phylum Chloroflexota; class Anaerolineae; order Anaerolineales; family Villigracilaceae; genus JBJKRF01. The sequence goes on from JBJKRF010000039.1 coordinate 597, forward strand.
GCCGACCTGGTCTCCGTGCTGTTGTTGGAGCATCGTTCCCTCGATCCCGAATACCACGCCCGTCACATTCCCAACCGCGACCGTTTCGAGGGGATGTGGCGGGATTTGATTCGAGAGGGAGTGCGGGCGGGCGTTTTTGTCTGTCCGGATATTCCATTGATCGTGCGTGGGTTGATGGGCGTAATGAATTGGACCATCACCTGGTACAGTCCGGAAGGGCCGCTGACCATCGACCAGATCTCGGATCGGTTCGCCGACGTTTTTCTCGATGGCTTGAAACGCCCCGCATAGAGTTCCCAAGGAGTAGTCGATGTATTCTTTTACGCCTTCGGATGAACAGAAAATGTTGATCGATGCGGTTGCTCGTTATGCCAAAAGTGATCTGCGTCCTGTTGCGCACGATGCCGAGGAAGAGCGTTCCTTGTCGACCAAAGCCGTTTCCAGGGGCTGGGAACTGGGCATCTTGCAAGCCTCCGTCGCAGAGACGTATGGCGGCTTCGGCGAGCGCTCGGCGATCACCGGCGTGCTGTCCGCCGAAGAACTGGCCTGTGGCGATCTGTCTGGCGCGTTGGCGGTTATGCTCCCCGGCTTGTTCGTCACGCCGCTTTTGCTGGCTGGCAGCGAATCTCAGAAAAAACAATATATCTCGCCAGTGATCGAAGCGGACTGGCAGCCGTACACTGCCGCGCTGATCGAACCTGCTTTTGACTTCGATCCCAACGCCCTGCAGACGACGGCCAGCCCGGATGGTGAGGACTACCGGCTCGACGGGCTCAAGACCTACGTCCCGTATGCGGCGCAAGCGCAGGCGATGATCGTTTATGCCAGCCTCGAGGGGGCCTCGCAGGGCTTCATCATCCCGCTAAAAACTCAAGGGGTGAACGTATCTGAGCGCATCAAGCTGATGGGCTTGAACGCCCTCCCGTTGTACCAGGTCCGCCTGGAGGGTGTGCGTATCCCCAAGTCGAATCGTTTGGGCGGCGAGGCCGGGCACGACTTTGCGCCGCTGCTGGCCTCCATGCGGGTGGCAAACGCGGCGCTGGCGCTGGGCGTGGCAAAGGCCGCCTTCGAATATGCGCGGGACTATGCCAAAGAACGCGAAGTTTTCGGGGTCAAGGTTGCCCAGAAGCAGGCCATCGCTTTTATGTTGGCCGAGATGGCGACCGAACTGGAGGCGCTGCGCCTGTTGACCTGGGAGGCCGCCTGGAAGCTGGACGCCGGAAAACGGGATGCTGCTCAGGCCGCCTATCTGGCCGATAGCGGTGCTGCCGATATGGTCATGATGGTCACCGACCGTGCGGTGCAAATCCTGGGCGGGCATGGTTACATCCGCGACCATCCGGTGGAAATGTGGATGCGCAACGGACGCGGCTTTGCCGCTTTTAGCGGTCTGGCGATGGTTTGACGTGCATCGTCCGGTGTGCGTTGTAGATTTTCGGAGGTAGTGATGACGATTGAATTCGAAGCACCCCAACCGATTGTCAATGCCCGTTTTATGTCACAAACCGTGGCCGAGAATATGATGCGTCCGATTTCGCGTGAGATGGACGAAAACGAGCACGAGATTCCTTTTTCGTATATTGAATTCATGCACACGGCCATGAAAGCGATGGGGGGGATCGCCGGTTCATTGGCCGCGAATCAGGAGAAGGCTCCAGGTTCGGAAGCCCAGAAAGAAACCGGTGAACAGCCAAGGCCCAAGCATCCGCCGATAGCGTATCAATTGCTGGCTAATCAGTTGGAAGTGCTTTCCTGGGGAGATGTCGGCATGTATCACACGACCCCCGGTGGCGGTTTGGGGGCCGCCGCTGTCCAGGCGGCGGGGACGCCGGAACAACGGCAGAACTTCCTGGCGCGTTTTGCCGGGGAAAAGCCGACTTTCGCTGCCATGTGCATGACCGAGCCCCAGGCCGGGTCGGACACGTCGGCCATCCGGACGCGCGCCGTGTTGGACGAGGCCACTCATGAATGGGTCATCACAGGCGAGAAGATTTTCGTCACCGGCGGCGACAAATCCCTGACCCAGCGCGACGAGTTCGGTCAGGGTTTTGTGGTGGTCTGGGCCTCGATCGATCCCTCTGCGGGGCGCGCGGGCATGCGTTCGTTCGTCGTCGAGGCCGGTACGCCCGGCGTAACGGTCACCAAGCTCGAAAAGAAGATGGGTATTCGCGTCAGCGATACAGCGGCCATCTCGTTTGACCATGTGCGCGTGCCATTCGAGAACCTGCTCGGTTCGGCGACCATCGAAAAGAGCACCAGGGGTTTCAAGGGCGCCATGGCAACGTTCGACGCGACGCGGCCCCTGGTGGCTGCGACCGGCGTGGGGGTGGCTCGCGCCGCCCTGGAAGAAGTCAAGAAAATGCTCTCGGAGCAGGGCGTGGAAATCCGTTATGGACTGCCGCGCCAGAAGCTGACCGCTGTCGAACGGGACGTTATCGACATGGAAATTATGCTGCGTTCGGCCTGGCTGCTGGTGCTCAAGGCCGTCTGGATGGCAGATAACAAACAGCCGAACGCGCTGGAGTCGTCGATGAGCAAGGTCAAAGCGGGCGACGTCGTCACTCGCATCACACAAAAAGCGGTCGAACTGATGGGGCCATTGGGTTACAGCCGCGACTTTCTGTTGGAAAAGTGGTTCCGTGACGCGAAGATCACCGATATTTATGAAGGCACCGGCCAGATCAACCGGTTGGTCGTCGCGCGCCATATTTTGGGCTACTCCGGTTCGGAGTTGCGATGACGGCTTCGCGTCGCGTTGGGAGATGGAGCATGAAATATCACCTTCATAATGCGGTGGTGATCGGTGCGGGCACGATGGGAGCGGCCATTGCTGCGCACCTGGCAAATGCCGGGATTCCGGTGACTTTGCTCGATCTGGTGCCCGCAGGCGCACCACCCGATGACCCTGACGCGCGAAACAAGATCGTCGAGGAGGGCCTGGAGCGGGCCCGGAGATCTCGCCCGGCGAGTTTTTTCTCGTCCGACGAGTACCCGCTGGTTCGCACGGGCAATCTGGAAGACGATTTCGAGTCAGCCGTGGTCAAGGCCGATTGGGTGATTGAAGCCATCGTTGAAAGCCTGAAACCCAAACAAGACCTGATGGCGCGCATCGACGCGGCCCGCAAGCCGGGCAGCATCGTTTCCAGCAACACGTCGGGGATTCCGCTGCACGACATCGCTGCGGGCCGCTCGGACGATTTCCGGCAGCACTTTCTGGGGACGCATTTTTTCAACCCGCCGCGCTATCTCAAACTGCTTGAAGTCATCCCGCTGGCCGAGACGTTGCCTGCTGTGGTCGATTTTGTTGCCTGGGTGGGCGAGTATCGCCTGGGAAAGGGAGTCGTGCTGTGCCGGGATACGCCGAATTTCATCGGGAATCGACTTGCATCTGTGACGGGTGCTTTTGCGCTGGACTTTATTTTGAAGAATGGCTATCGCGTGGAAGAAGTGGATGCCGCGACCGGCCCCCTGATCGGACGCCCCAAGACGGCGACCTTCCGTTTGCTGGACTTGGTTGGAATCGATGTGTGGGATCACGTGGATCGGAATCTGACGCCGGCCATTCCGTACGATAGCTATGCTCAACCGTACCTGAGCGCCAAAGCGCCGAACGAACTCATTGCCAGCATGCTCCAGCGCGGCTGGCTGGGCAACAAAACGAAAGCCGGTTTTTATAAGGAAGTGCGCAACGAGCAAGGCCAGAAGGAGTTTTGGCCGCTCGATCTACAAAAACTCGAACATGTCTCGCCGACCAAGCCACGCTTCGAGTCGTTGGGGAAGGCAAAGGAACACGAAGACCTGGGAGAACGCCTGAAAATTCTGTTGGCTGAAAGCGACCGGGCTGCCGAATTGGTCAAAGCGCTGACGTATCATGGATTTCAGTACGCTTCCACGCTGTTGCCCGAAGTGGCCGATAGCGGCAAGCCGATTGACGATGCCCTGCGCTGGGGCTTCGGCCACGAGGCTGGGCCGTTCGAGACCTGGGACCGCCTGGGCGTGCGAGCTACCGTCGAGCAAATGAAGACCGCCGGGTTTGCGCCGGCTGCCTGGGTGGACGAAATGCTCGCGGGTGGAATCGAGAGCTTCTACCAGTACCGGGACGATGTCAAAGTGGGGGTGTACGACATGGGGAAGAAAGCTTATGTCCCCACCCAGCGTCCGGCAAATTTATTGTTGCTCTCCGAACTGAAAGCGGCGCGAAAGATGATCGCCGAGAATGCCGGGGCCAGCCTGTACGATACCGGCGATGGCGTGGCGCTGCTGGAGTTTCACACCAAGATGAACACACTTGATGACGATATTTTCAAACTGTCCTCCGAGGCGCTTGACCGCGTGGAACAGGAGTTCGATGGACTGGTGATCGGTAACGAAGCCGAAAATTTCAGCGCGGGTGCCAACGTTTTCGTCATTGTGGTTGCCGCGCAGCAGGGCATGTGGGACACGCTCGACGAGGCCGTCCGCCGGCTGCAAGGCCTGAACATGCGCATGCGTTATTTTCCCAAACCGGTGGTCGTTGCGCCGGCGGGGTTGGCGTTGGGTGGCGGCTGTGAGATCAGCATGCACGCCTCGCGGGTCGTGGCAGCAGCGGAGTTGTATATTGGACTGGTGGAACTGGGCGTGGGCATTCTCCCTGCCGGTGGCGGGACAAAAGAGATGCTGCGGCGCATCGTCAATCCGCCGCTACACACGCTGAACGCCGATGCGCTGCCTTTTTTACAGCGTATGCTCGAACAGGTGGGCCAGGCAAAGGTGGCTACCAGCGCTGTGGAAGCGCGCCAGTTTGGGATTCTGGGTGCACAGGATCGTATCGTCATGAACCGCGATCACCTGCTGGCCGAGGCTCGTCGGGAAGTCCTGCACATGGCGGCCAGCGGATATCGCCCACCGGCGCCAGAGCCGATCTACGCTGCCGGGCGCGACGCTTTGGCCGCACTGCGTGTAGGCCTGGAGATGTTCAAGCAGGGCAAATTCATCAGCGAATATGACCAATACGTGGCCGGAAAGCTGGCAACCGTGATGACCGGCGGCGACTTGAGCCGTCCGCAGTGGGTGGACGAACAATACCTCCTCGACCTGGAGCGCGAGGCATTCCTGTCGCTGTGCGGCGAGCAAAAAACCCAGGCGCGCATGTGGTCGGTCTTGCAGACGGGCAAGCCGTTGAGAAATTGAAATGCCCAGGCAGATAGGAAAAGGAGCGTCTTATGGATATGCGTGAAGCCGTCATCGTCGCTGCTGCCCGCACTGCGGTTGGCAAAGCCCGAAAAGGCGGGCTGGCAACCGTCCGCCCAGACGAGATGGCCGCTGCGGTGATTCGGGAACTGCTGCAACGTGTTCCGGCCCTCGACCCGGCGCAAGTGAATGACGTTATTTTGGGCTGCGCCTTTCCTGAAGGCGAGCAGGGTCTGAATATGGCCCGCAGCGTGGCATTGCGTGCCGGGCTCCCCGATTCTGTTCCCGGCGAGACGATCAACCGCTACTGCTCTTCGGGCTCGCAGTCCATCGCTCACGCCGCGTTTGCGATCATGACCGGTCAGTTGGAGGTTGCCATTGCCGGGGGTGCCGAGTCGATGAGCATGGTGCCGATGACTGGTAATAAGTTTGCCCCCAATGCCTACTTCGCCGCCCAACAGCCGGATGTGTATACCAATATGGGCCTGACAGCTGAGAACGTGGCGGAAAAATATGGAATTGGCCGCGACGACCAGGACGCGTTCGCACTGCGCAGCAACCAGCGAGCCTCGCAGGCCGTCTCATCCGGTCTCTTCGACCCGGAAATTGTCCCCATCGAGGTGGAGTTGGTCGAACCCGGTGGGGGGCGTTCGTTCACCGTCAGGCGTGACGAAGGCCCGCGTGCCGATACCAGCCTGGAAGCGCTGTCCAAGCTGCGCCCGGTTTTCAAGCAGGGCGGATCGGTCACTGCGGGCAACTCGTCCCAGATGTCGGATGGGGCGGCGGGTGTGGTCATTATGGCTGCGGAAAAAGCCGTCAAATTGGGACTCACACCCCTGGCGCGTTTCGCTTCGTTCGCCACAGGCGGCGTCCCGCCAGCGTTGATGGGCATCGGACCGATTGCGGCAGTTCCCAAAGCGCTCAAACTGGCTGGGTTGGTGCTTGCCGATATTGACCTGATCGAACTCAACGAGGCTTTTGCCGCCCAGTCGCTGGCTGTGGTGCGCGAATTGGAACTGGACATGGAGCGTGTGAACGTCAACGGCGGCGCCATTGCGCTTGGGCATCCGTTGGGTTGTACGGGTGCCAAGTTGACGACCCAATTGCTTTACGAGATGGCGCGCCGCAAGTCAAAATATGGCATGGTCACGATGTGCGTCGGCGGCGGGATGGGGGCAGCCACGATTTTCGAGAACTTGCAGAATTAGCGCCGTGTTGCCTGAAAGACTTTTCTACTTTACGGACGACTCCAGGTAAAATTAGCGGGATGATCGAAGACAAGCCAACAACACAAAGATAAGGAGAACCGCTTATTATGCCTCTCACAATTGCTGATTTGATGTCCAAGATGCCCGGTGCATTTGTTCCCGAAAAAGCGGCTGGCCTGGATGCTGTTATCCAGTTTAAGTTTACCGGCGCCGAATCCGGAAATTGGTATGTTGCCATCAAGGACGGCAAAGTCGAAGTGACGCAGGGCGAATATCCCAGCCCGTCGATGACGCTGACGGCGGATTCGGGCGACTACCTTCAGTTGTTTACTGGCCAACTCGATCCGATGCAGGCTTTCATGCAGGGCAAACTCAAACTTCAGGGCGACCTGAATTTGGCGATGAAGATGACGCAATTCTTCCAGATGCGCTGAGCAGGCTCACACAACAACGCTTTTCGTCTTTGAGGTCTGATCAATGTTGTGGACATGCCTCCACATTTACTCTTATCACGGGAAATTCCAAAGAACCGATGCCCATGGGAGTTTGTAGTCTCCCTTGGGCGTGTATAATTACCCTATGCCAACTTTGACACGCTGGTTCGTACGAACGTCGTTCATTTACCTGTTTTTTGGTTTGGCCGTTGGCATTTTACTGGCTCTCGGTCAGGTCAACTTGCTCTCTTCCTTTTCGACGGGGATGTTCCCTGTCTACATTCACCTGCTTGTTTTTGGATGGTTGACTCAATTGATTTTCGGTATTGCCCTCTGGATGTTTCCGAAGTATTCTCGCGAGCAGCCACGTGGAAACGAAGGGCTTAGCTGGGCAACCTATGTACTTTTGAATGTAGGGCTCCTGTTGCGAGTGGTGGGGGAACCCTTGAATGCGGCGAATGCTCATAACCTCTTCGCTGATTGGTTATTGGTGATTTCTGCGTTGCTACAATGGGCCGCTGCTATAGGGTTTGTGCTCAACGTCTGGCCGCGTGTGAAGGAGAGATGATGCCGCGCTTGAGCGTCTGGTTTCTGCGTGCTTCCCTGCTTTATTTTCTGGTTGGTGTCACATTTGGGGCCTTGATGTTGGCAAATAACGGTTTGAATATGTTGCCCACCATCTGGGTGGTCTTCCCGGCTCACATGGAATTTTTACTGGTTGGCTGGCTGCTCCAGTTGGCGATGGGCGTTGCGTTTTGGATTTTGCCGCGTTTTGCAAAAGGGGCGCCACGTGGCCCGGAAACTTTGCTCTGGGGCAGTTTCTGGTTGCTCAACCTGGGAATCTTTGTTGTTGCCTACCAAACTATAGTCACTGTAAGTTGGCTGTCTATCGTTGGGCGGATGCTGGAATCCGGCGGTGTGGCCTTATTTCTCATTGGTTGCTGGCCGCGCGTCAAGCCTGTCGGAGGCTAGCGCTAGGGCGCCTTTCTGGGTTTAACAGCATAAGGACGGACCACAAAACTGGCCCGTCCTTATGTTTGCATGAAAAGATTGGCTTAGCTGTTCAAGAATGCTTCCAACGCTTCCCGGCTGATACGGTAGGCGCTGCCGAGTTTCCGGGCCTTGAGGTCGCCGGAATTGATGGCGGCAACCACGTCCTCTTCGGAAACGCGCAAGATTTGAGCGGCCTCGGCTGGGGTCATGACTTCAGGCATGCTACCGTTGTTCGCTGGGGCCGCATTTGCGGCCGGTTGTGCAGTCGGTTGCTGTTGTTGGTTGGCCATACCGCCAGCCAGTGACTGATTCATGATGTTGCCAATACCCATGCCGGCGCCGATTCCGGCTGTCAGGCCTGCGCCGCCGCCCTGGTTGTTGGCTGCATCGCGCATAGCGTCGGCAGCCTGAAGCTGCGTATAGGTTGACATGTCGAGCATGCCCATATCGCGTAGTTCCTGGGCAGATTTGTCGGAGGGTTTCAAGTTCCCGATGTAGAAGGTTTTGAGGGTCAGTCCGAGCGCGGCAAAGTCATCCTGCCCTTTGGCGCGTACACCGGCACCCAACTCTTCTGTCAGGCCGATTAGCTCCACAACGCTCTTATTCGCGGCGGTCTCGCCCAACAGGTCCTGTAGTTTGGAGAGGAGCATGGTGCGCAAGCGTTCTTCGATGTCGGTAATGCGGAAGATGGCTTGTTTCCCAACAATATTGGTGACGAAGAGTTGCGGGTCATTGACCTGGAAAGAGTACGTGCCGAAGCCTTGCAGGAGCGCCACGCCCAGGCCCATGCCCGGATTGCGGACAATGATCGGTTGGGGGGTACCCCACTTGCGGTTTGCGAATTCCTTCAGGGAGACGAAATACACTTCCGCCGGAAAGGGAGTCCGGTCGTTGAAGGCCTTCCCCACCAGGTCGATTATCTTGGGGATATTCGCCGTGGCGATGGTATGTCGCCCCGGTGTGAACGTATCCAGCGCCAAGCCATCCCGGAAGAACACCGCCGATTGTCCGTCGCGGACGATCACCTGTGAGCCGATACGATAATCGCCAATCGAGGTGTCATCCGGAAAACGATGGACGATCTCGTCGGCCATTTCGTTGGGATATTCGATGACATCAAAAATTCTGGCCATGACTCTCTCCTTTATGTACTCCTTGGACCTCTGGCATACGTGTCAAGGGCCGTTTTGTCGCCCCTGCCAGGGGGACGGCATCGACTTTGCGCGAGGTCTGATTCGGTAACGGATTCATTATAGCTTATGGAATGTGCTTGCACAAGCGTTTTATCGATCCCGGTTCGTTGGGGATTTTGCAAAATATGACTGCCCGTGGAACCTTTTTGATATACGCGTTCTTTTTTGAAAAGTTGTGGTTTTGTGAGAGCCAAAGCAACTTGTGGATGGTGTTTTCTAAAAACCACACAGGGATATGCAAGCTTGCATATCCCTGTGATTCTGTTTTGAAGCAGCCTGATCGATCCAAATTCAGATCGACGATGACTCTATGGGATCGGCGTACATAAATTAGCCCAATAAGGTGGCTCGGAACCCAATCGGACCTTCGCCGATGTAGGTCATATCACCGTTCAGCGTGTTGCCGTCGTCGTTCGAATTAACGTTAAGCGCAACCACGTTCTGATCTTCACGACAGCCCATGACCCAGATTCCGCCCGGATGCCACGGCGCAGACGAGCCGCCCCACTGATTCTCTGCCGTATAGTTGTTGCTTCCAAAAACGGTGCTCTTGAAACCAATTGGGCCCTCGCCAGTGTAGGTCATGTCGCCGTTCAGCATTTGTCCATCACCTTTGATTTTGACCTCGACAACCCCCTGTTCTCCACGGCAGCCGATGACCCAGATTCCGCCCGGATGCCACGGTGCGGACGAACCACCCCACTGATTTTCCACCGTATAGACGCCGCCATCTACCAGGGCGCTCTTGAAACCGATGGGCCCCTCGCCGGCGTAGGTCATCGTACCGGTCAGCGTATTGCCATTGTCATCGGACTTAACATTGACCGCGACGACGCCCTGTTTCCCGCGGCAGCCAATGAGCCAGGTGCCGCCTGGGTGCCACGGCGCAGACGAGCCACCCCATTGGTTTTCCACGGTGTAGGTATTGCTCTGAACCATCGTCGCTTTGAAACCGATAGGGCCCTCGCCGGCATAGGTCATGGTCCCGGTCAGTATCTTGCCGTTATCGTTGGATGTAATCTCGAGGGCGACAACGTTTTGTCCGGGGCGACAACCAATCACCCACATTCCGCCTTCGTTCCACGGGGCAGACGAGCCGCCCCATTGATTTTCTACGTGGTGCAAATTATTGACCGCCTTGCTAGTTTTGGATGTCATGCTTTCCTTCTTGGTTTTGATGAGTTGGAATCGTTCTATTTCGTCGTATTACGAGGCAGTAAAAGGCAGCTTTTGGGTGATTGGGTAGGGGTGGTTTGCGTATGACTCCCCAGATAAACTCCAATTGAACCGCCAAGCACGCGACTCCGGCAAGGCCTCGGCTGGCCCAACCTGTCAGTTCGACGCAGGTTTCGCGGCCTTCGCGGTTCAAAGTTGAGTTCTTGTCACCGGTTTGCTATCCCATATCGAGTGATCTGTGCGTTGAGTGACTCTGGCTGCCTCCTCTCTGGTTTTCCAGATGCTTGTAAGGCGCGATGTATGCTGTAAAGCACCCTGGAAATTCTTCGTCCTCCGGATGCCAGATCAACGTGAACGGGATGGCTGGAACAGGCGACTTCCGCTCCGTCTGTAATGCAACGCCCCTCGTTTCCCGCTTCTTGAAATACACGTTTCCGGCGCAACCTCATGTGGGATATGATCTGAGGCAGGGATCGATACCCAAGCATCACCCACCGCTGCTGACTTTGCTACCCTCTCTTTACCGTCAACAGGGATGAATGCCTCCCTCATCTCTTTATTGCAGGACTAGTTTATATTGTGTCCGCCCATTTTGCTACTGTCATTAATGCCGGTTTTTCTGGTAAAAAAAGTGCGAAAACGGGCTCTCCCAGAATTCGTGTGGTGAAGTGGGTTCCAGGAGAGCCCGTATGGGTTTGGGATGGGGCGAGATTCCTTTTTCCCGTTCGCCTAGATTTTGTCCAAGGCTTGTTCCAGGTCGGTAATCAGGTCGTCGGCGTCTTCGATGCCCAGGGAATAACGCAACAGGTTGTCCTTCATACCAGCCAGTTTGCGCTCGAAGGGGTCCAGCGAGTAGATCGCTGCGGGTTGTAGGATGATGCTTTCCACGCCGCCCAGAGTCGGGCCGATGAAAGGGAGTTGCAGCGCATCGAGAAGGCGACCGGTCGTCTCGAAATCTCCTTTGACCTCGAAGCTGACCACACCGCCGAAGCCGCTCATCTGGCGACAGGCGACCGTGTGATCGGGATGGCTCTCCAAGCCGGGATAGTGGACGCGTTCGATTTTGGGATGCTGCTCGAGGAACTGCGCCACACGCAAGCCGTTCTCGTTTTGGCGGCGGACGCGCAGGTCGAGGGTTTTCATTCCCCGAATCAGCAAGTAAGAATCTTCCGGGTTGGTGATGCTGCCCAATAGTCCGCGCGCGACGGCGATGTCGGCCAGAGCCTGTTTCGAGCCGACGGCGACTCCTGCCAGCAGGTCGTTATGCCCGCCCAGGTACTTGGTCGCGCTGTGAACGACGATGTCGGCGCCCAGTTCAAGCGGGCGCAGGTTGACCGGGGTGGCAAAGGTGCTGTCGATCAGAACGGTCAGTTTGCTGGCGTGGGCATTCTCGATGATCGCCGGCAGATCCGCCACCCGGATGTAGGGATTGCTGGGGGTCTCGATGAAGATCGCACGGGTCTTGGGCGTGATGGCGGCGGCGAATGCCTCGGGTTTGTCGATGTCCACCAGGGTGGTTTTGACCTCCCAGCGGCTCAAAAGCGATTGGGCGAACTCGCGTGTCTGGTAGAAGCAGTCACGATTCATAATGAGATGGTCGCCGCTTGCCAGCAGGGTCATCAAGCTGGTCGTGATGGCAGCCATCCCGCTGGCAAAGAGCAGGGCGCGTTCCCCGCCCTCGAGCGCAGCGATCTTGCGTTCCGCAGCGGCCTGCGTCGGGTTGCTGTAGCGTCCATATTCGTAGCGACTGAACGGGGGATTGCCCGCTGCTTTTTCTTGCATGTACGCGATGACTTCTGCTGTGCTCTGGAAGGTGTACGTGGACGTCCGCGCGATGGAGGTGGTCAGGGTGTTCTCAGGCTTACGCTTTTCTTCGCCAGCGTGTACGGCGCGGGTGGATAATTTTTCGGTCACGATTAAGCTCCTCTGTTCTTTGTGGAAACCGGTGTAAGCCATTCTTCAGAGCGCACTAAAACAAAAGTCTCTTCAACGTAGGAAACGGTTGAAGAGATGAGACACACGATGGCAACACTCTCTCATCTTCCAGTACCCGCATGGGACTGTCGGAGTTGGCACCACACATTTCGTTTGATCTATTGGCGACAATCGAAACACTGGTTGCCGAGGTTTCACAGGGCCGGTCCATCCACCTCTCGTGATAAGAACTGCTTATCCGGTATTTAATTGGCGCGATAATATCACAGCGAAGGGGGAATGTCAAAGCGTTTGACTCTTGCACCTCTTTTGCAGATGATGCCAAAAGTCGATTGGCTGCGGCGGTATAATGGGTTCCAATGATGAGCATGGGCTAACAATATGGATCAAAAGCACGCAACGGAATCGTCCCACTTTTTGAACATCGAAACCAAGTGGTTGGTCTTATTGGCCGTGGGCGTGGGCACGTTTATGTCGGCCTTGGACGGCAGCGTGGTCAACGCCATCTTGCCGGTGGTTCAAGCATATTTCAAGACCGATGTGGCAACCGTGGAATGGGTTGTTACCATCTATCTGCTGGTCGTCAGTGGTTTGCTGCTCACTTTTGGGCGTTTAGGCGACCTGCGCGGGAACAAGACCGTCTATTTGTGGGGGTTCGTGATTTTCGTGGTCGGTTCGATGCTTTCGGGGCTATCGCCGGCGCCGGTCTATCTGATTTCGGCGCGTGCGTTGCAGGCGCTGGGCGCGGCCATGTTATTCGCCAATTCGCCGGCTATCCTGACCAAGACGTTCCCGGCCTCGCAGCGAGGGCAGGCGCTTGGTTTGCAGGGCACGATGACGTATCTCGGCCTGACCACCGGGCCGTTCCTGGGGGGCTGGTTGGCCGACCAGTTCAGTTGGCACGCGGTCTTCTTTGTCAATGTGCCCATTGGCCTGTTTGCCGTCTGGTTGAGCTGGCGCGTCATTCCCAGTGATGTTTCCTCCGAACGTAAAGAACGATTCGACCTGACCGGCTCCTTTGCGTTTATGGCCGGACTGGTGATTTTGTTGCTGGCGCTGAATCAGGGCGGGGAATGGGGATGGTTCTCCCCGCTGATTCTGGGACTGGCCCTCGGCTCGATCCTGGTCCTGGCTGTTTTCGTGCGGATCGAACAACGCGCCCCCGCTCCCATGCTGGACTTGAGCCTGTTTCGTAGCCGGGTCTTTAACATGGCGACTATCAGCCCCATCCTGAACTATATCTGCGTCTACAGCGTGTTGTTCCTGATCCCCTTTTACTTGATCGACGGGCGCGGCCTGACGCCTGCCCAGGCGGGACTGATTCTGACGGCGCAACCGTTGGTTATGGCGGTCGTTGCGCCCCTGGCCGGAACGCTTTCCGACCGCATCGGTTCGCAGATTCCTACCACGCTGGGTATGCTGATCCTGGCTGGTGGGTTGTTCCTGTTGAGCCGTCTGACGCCTACTTCCCCGTTTATTTACGTGGTGCTTGGTCTGCTTGTGACTGGGCTGGGGCCGGGCATGTTCGTTGCGCCCAACAACAGCGCACTGATGGGAGCTGCCCCGCGCAGTCGCCAGGGGATCGCCTCGGGTGTGCTGGCGCTGGCGCGCAATGTGGGCATGGTGTTGGGGGTTGGTCTGACCGGCGCGGTCTTTACGACCATCCTGGCGCGTGGACAGAACGGTAGTCCGGTCGTCATGGTTCACGCCGTCGATGCGGGGTTGTTGTTTGCCTGTGGCATGGCCGCCCTGGCGGCAGTGGCGTCCTTTGCGCGGGGAGATGACCAGCCCAAGAGTCACCGTAAAACGGGAATTCCTCTCATTACGGAGTAATGTTCCATCGTACGGGCATAATAAAATAACCGCAGGGCTGAGAAGATATTTCCTCAGCCCCGCGGTTTCATTTGGGGTCAGTATTTAGGGGTTATGATCCGTCGCTTAGATCACCTTCGCCGGAATTGAAATCCGTATTGGTATCGTTGCCTAAACCACCGCTGAAGGAGTCGGCGCCTGGGTCGCCGGTCAGCGTATCGTTCCCATTTTTGCCCATCAGCGTATCATTATCTGCCCCGCCATTGAGGATGTCATTGCCGTTCCCGCCGTCCAGCGTGTCGTTCCCGGCTCCTCCGTTGAGAACATCGTTGCCATTGGCGCCATCGAGCAGGTCGTCTCCACTGCCGCCGTTGAGCACATCGTCGCCGTTTTGGCCGTACAACTTATCCGCCCCGTCGTTGCCGGTGAGCGTATCGTTGCCATTGCCGCCGTCGAGCGTATCGTTGCCGAGTCCGCCGATCAGGATGTCGTTGCCATTGCCGCCATAGAGGGTGTCATCGCCGGTGTCGCCGCAGATCACATCGTTACCGTTGCCACCGTAGATGATGTCATTCCCACCCAGGCCGGCGATGACATCGTTTCCATTGGTTCCGTAGATCACATCGTCACCCGGCGTACCCACGATGGTGGGCGTGAGCCCGTTGCAACTGGCGTTGAGGGATAGCCCTACGATGACGGGATCGTGGTCGGAGATGCGATACTGGTCGGGGTTGTACAGGCTGACGATCTGCCCTGGGCTTTTGAAGCCGGTGTTGTAGTCCAGCTCGCTGGGTTCGTCAGAATTGATGTGCCATTCCGTCACGCCCGTTATCTGCGGCAGCAGGCTGGGTGAACTGAGGGCATGGTCGAGGTAGCCCCATTCGGCGTCGAAGACGTAGGAATAGGCCTCTGGGCCGATGAACTGCGCGATCAGGTTGGTATAGCCGGCGTTCTTGATGACCGTGATGGGGTCTTCCATAGCGTAGGAGTTGTAATCGCCGATCAGCAGGATGTTGGGGTCGTTGATGCCGGTTGGGTTGGAGGCCAGCCAGGTCACCAACTCGTGCGCCGCATTGACGCGCTCGGCGTTGCAGTTCCCCTGCCCATCGCCGGCATCGGGAACGTCGCAGGCAGAGCCTTTGCTCTTGAGGTGGTTGAGGTCCACAATAAACTGCGCGCCATTGGAATTTTGCTCGAAGGCCTGTGCCAGCGAGGGCCGGTTGCGCGGGGCGCTGTCGCCGCCGTTGACAAAGGCTACGCTGTTCAGCGCCGCCGTCTGCCCAATCGGGGTGACGCTGGCGGGTTTGTAGAGCATACCCACTTTGATGGCGTCGGTGCCCAGTGCATTGACCTGTCCGGTGTTGGCGTCCACATCGATAAAGGCATAGGTTCCGGGTGCGGTTGCCTGGTTGAGTTTATCGACCAGGAACTGGATGGCGCTGTCGGGGCCGTAGCCATCGTTCTCGATTTCGTTGACGCCGATCACGTCGGCGTTCATGTCCAGGATGGCTGCGACCGTCTTGGGCCACTGGCGGTCGAACTCGGACTGTGAGTCGGCGCCGCGACAATCGGTTGGTTCGCCGTCCACGCCGCCCGCGCAGGCGCCCAGGCCGAAGGTGTTGAAGAAGTTCAGCAGGTTCATGCCCACAACCTTGAGGCTCCCGCCCACGTTCTCCGGTGTGGTCGGGCGCGGGTTCGTCGGCTGGAAGTCCGGCACGCCGCCGCCCAAGGCGTCCACAGGTCGGACGCGCCAGGCGTTGCCGCTGGCCGCATCGCCGGCCCAGGTATAGGTCATGACGCCTACAATCCCTGTAGCGCTGTCGCCGCCGCGCAGCGTGTTATCCGCCGAAAGCGGATTCCCGCCGCGCCCAAACAGGATTGGGTCGGGGTCCTGGTTGTTGAGGGCATCGTCGATGATGATCTGGTCAAGGTCGTTGGCGGCTTGCAGGGCCAGGGCCGGAGCGCCGGGCGCGACCACGTTGGTGGGTTCGCGCAGGCGGTCGCCGGCAGACATGACGACCTGGCCGAAGCGTCCCAACTCATAAATTTCGGTGACGTAGAGAGTCTGCGGCAGGCGTACCAGCATGCCTTCGTAGCGCTCGAGATAATCGGCAGAGGAGAACGGCAGGGTCACGTCCACCGGAGCGACCGAGCCGCTGCCGCAGTTCGTGATCGAGGCCGCGCTGATTTCGGTCTGGTCCTGGTATTCCGAGACTGCGCCGCTGACGCGCACCAGGTCGCCCAGGTTTACCGAGTCGTTATTGCCGTTGTAGATGAAGATGCCGTCCGAGGTGGCCGGGTTGCCATCGCCGTTGGGGTCTTCGAGGTAGAAACCGCGCAAAGCTGGCGCAGGGCCTTCGTAATCCCCGACTACCACGCCCTGTGTGACGACGTTGCCGGTAATGGCGGCGGTGCCGCCGCTGCCCTGGATGCTGTAAATGGGCGTAAAGGCCAGCGCACAGACCGAGCCGGTGCTGAAAGTCGCGCTGAAATCTGCGGTCATGTTGTCGGGCGGGTCGTTGGTATCCTGGTCGCTTACCTGGCTGGCGGAGATCGTCAGGGTGCAGTTATCGCCGTCAACGAAATCGCTATCCGGGTTCAGGGTGAAATCTGTAGGCCCGCCGCTGACCGCCGCTGTGTGCGGCCCGCTGACCGAGCATGACAGCGTGAACCAGCTTCCCGTTACGTCCACGGGCTCGCTGAACGTGACCGTGAGATTGCTGTCCAGCGCGACGTCTGAAGCGCCGTCTGCAGGGGTTGTCGCGGAGATGAAGGGTGCCGCGTCGGGTGGGGGCGTGTTGCGCGGGTTGGGCGCGCCGACGGTGAAATCGGCGGCGTTGTCGTCGGTATCGCTGGCGCCGTTGGCGTTGCGCAGCGCGGCAGTGGTGTTGCTCAAGGTGCCGGTCGGGCTACTGCCTTCGTAACAGTTGGCGCTGCTGCCGTATCCTACGAAGTCGACGACACCGCTCGGACAGGTGCCGGTCAGGGTCGTCGCATTGTTCACCAGGGCCACTTTAGCAGACGTGGCGCTCATGTTGATGCTGCCGGTTGCATTGGGCGCTGGCAGGTCTGCGCTGCCGCCCGCGCCGGCTGCCTCCTGGATCAGATAGTAATGGCCGGAATCAATCGTGCCGGACAGGACGGTCTTGTTCCAACTGGAACCGGCAGATGAAGCGTATTGCACCGACCATCCGGTCACGTCAACCGGGGAACTTCCCAAATTGTATAGTTCGATAAAATCGTTCTTCAATGTTGCCCCCGAATTGCCGCCTCCGCCGTAGACCTGACTGATCACGATGGACGAAGAAATAGCGGATGCCTGCGTTGCCGGATAGACGACTAAGCTAAGGATAAATACCAATACAAAGATTAAAGAAATCGCTCTTGCAGGTTTCTTACTCATTGCATTCTCCTTTTCTATTCGGTTGGTAGGTCGATCTTGAATTGCTCGTCATCAGGGGCCAGTGTGCGTGAAACCTCCTTTGCCTGCAAGGATAGTGGGTGCAGGCACTATTATTCTATTCCTGTTGGGTGAATTTTCAAGATGTTTTACTAGGCTTTAACTTAAAAACCCTCTCATGAATTCACCAATGAAGGGTTTTTCGCTATCTGCTTTCTGAGAACGTCACGCAGGTACGACTTCCAACGGTGTGTTCTGGACATCCACGGAACTGCCGCCGACCAGGATGTCGAACCAGCCCGGCTCGACAGTGGACTGCATCTTTTTGTCCAGGTAGGCGAGCGCCTCGGGCGTGGGCCTGACCGGCGCGGTCTTTACGACCATCTTTACGCACGGACAGAACAGCAATCCTGTCGTAATGGTCCACGGGATTGTTGTTTGCCAGTTGTCCATGTTCGTTGCTAGGGACAGCTAGAAGTGAAATCCTTGGTCAGGCTGTTGTTGGCGAAGGTTGTTTCGGAGATGGTGTCAGCCCCGGAATTGGCGGTCACCTCGATGCTGTAAGATTTGTTCCCCTCCAGATTAATGTTCAACGTCAGGTCGGCTTCTTTGTTCGGACCGAGGTCGGCAATATCCAGGTTTGGCGTGCCAACGATGCCTTTCTGACTGGCCCAATCTTCCAGGCTGTAACGCTGGCCGCCGAAGGTAAAAGTGACACTATTGCTGAATTTTCCTAGTGCAGCGGTCGAACCTGTGCCAATATTCCGGATGATGATGGTTTGCTGTACATACTGCAGGTTTGAGCCGGGTGTGTGATCTTTGATGCAGGTCGGGGCACTGATCGACAGCACCTCCAGGTCTGGCAACGCAGGCGTTATTGTCAGTGTGGCCTGCGATGCAACGGGGGTAGCAGTCGCATTTGTTCCCTTGATCAACTGCAAGAGAATCGGGCTGCTCAGCAGCGCTGCCACGAGCGTGCCGCACAGACCGATCAAGGCTGCAATGATCGCGGGATTGCGTAGTAGGTTGTTTTTTTTCTCAGCCATGATGCGCGTGCCTGAAAGTTCCTTTTGATTGTTTAAAATAGTATACCGTACTTATGAAGGCACTCTGTTTCTCGGTCTTTAAGATTTCCTATGGTCAGAGAACGGATGTGAGCGTGTAGGATTACGTGGCCAACACTTCCAAGGCTGTACTCTGAACCTCGACGGAACTGCCGCCGACCAGGATGTCGAACCAGCCCGGCTCGACGATGGACTGCATATTTTCGTTCAGGTAGGCAAGCGCCTCGGGCGTGAGTGTAAAAGCGATGGTCTGTTTTTCGCCGGGGCGCAGCGTAATGCGACAGAAGCCTTTGAGCTCTTTGACGGGGCGTGTGACCATGTTGGTCTCTCGGTCGTGGATGTAGAGCTGGACGACCTCGTCTCCGGCGCGCTTGCCGGTGTTGGTCACGTCCACGCTGACGGTAGCCTCGTCGCCGGGTTGGATCTGCGCCGGTGCGACACGCAGGTTCTCGTACGTGAAGGTGGTGTAGCTCAGTCCGTGCCCGAAAGGGAACAGCGGTTGGTTGTCGTCGAACAGGTAGCCGCGCCGCGCCGACGGTTTGTAATTGTAAAAGACCGGCAACTGCCCGACAGAACGCGGGAAACTGATCGGTAACTTGCCACCGGGGTTGACATCGCCAAACAAGACGTCGGCGAAGGCCGCGCCGCCTTCCTGGCCCAGATACCAGCCCTCGAACAGCCCCGCCAGCTTCTCGGCCGCGAGATTCGCCGAGAGTGGACGTCCATTGATCAGTAATCCCACCGTTGGAACATCGGTGGCGACGATCGCGCGCAGCAGGGCGTCCTGGCGTCCCGGCAGGTCAAGGCTGTCGCGGTCGCCCAGGTGGTTTTGGCTCCAGGCTTCGCGGCAGATCGATTCGTTCTCGCCGATGACCAGCAGCACCACATCAGCCTGGCGGGCCACTTCCACCGCCTCGGCGATCAGGCGCTCGTCTTCGGCGGGCTCCGGCGGGACGATGGCGTCCTCCCACCAACCGCGCCAGGACTGCCCGTCGAAATCGTTGGCGGTGATCTGACAGCCTTGGGCGTAGAGTACCTTGACCTTCTCGCCGACTTTCTGGCGGATGCCGTCCAGGATGCTGAGTCCGTGCCCGGGGTCGGCACTATAGCCGCCCAGGTGCAATCCTGTGGCGTTGGGGCCGATGACGGCCAGGGTCTTGACTTGCGAGGCGTCGAGCGGGAGCAGCCCGTCGTTTTTGAGCAGCACCAGGCTTTTGTGGGCCGCTTGCAGGGCGAGTTGGCGGTGCGCATCGCAGTTGGTGAGTTGCTCGGCGGTATCGGGATCCACATACGGGTGATCGAAGAGCCCCAGCAGGAATTTGGCCTTGAGCACGCGACTCACGGCGGTATCCAGTTGGGATTCGGGAACCGTGCCATCCTGCACCTGTTCATACAGAGTCGGGAAGCAGGCGTCCAGTTCGAAATCGATCCCGGCTGCCAGGGCTTTGCGGGCCGCTTCGGCTTTGGAAGCGGCCACGTGATGCAGGCTTTCGAGCAGGCTGATGCCGTACCCGTCGGAGGTGATGAAGCCGCCGAAGCCCCATTCGTCTCGCAGCACGTCGCGCAGCAGCCAGGGGTGGATATGCAGGGGGATGCCGTTGACTTCGTTGTAGGAGGCCATCACGCTGCCCACACCGGCCTCGACCACCGCGGCGCGAAAAGCCGGCAGGAAGTTCTCGCGGATTTCGCGCTCGGCGTAGTTGGCCGGTCCGCAGTTGGTGCCGGCTTCGGGCTGGCCGTGGACGGCGAAGTGTTTGGCGGTTGCCAGGACGTGTTCGCCGTCGATGGGCTGGCCGTACGGCACACCTTGCAAGCCGCGGACGGCGGCCACACCGATGCGCGCGCCCAGATAGGGGTCTTCGCCGTAGGTCTCCTCGGTGCGGCCCCAGCGCGGTTCGCGCGCCAGGTCGAGCACGGGGGTCAGGGCGTAGTTCTCGCCGCGGGCGCGCATCTCCTTCGATGCGACGCTGAACACGCGCTGTACCAGGTCGGGGTCCCAGGTGCTGGCCAGGCCGATAGCTTGGGGGAACATGGTGCTGCCGAAGGCCATCAGACCGTGCAGCGCTTCGTCCACGAAGAAGGCCGGGATGCCCAGGCGCGTATTCTCGCGCATGTACTTCTGGAAGGCGTTGGTCCATTCGGCGGTATCGCGCGCCGGTGAGTGCAAGCCGGGACGCCCAAGCGCACCCACCCCATGCTGCAACGCCGCGCGGACGGTTTCATCCAGCCCGATCTTTTCCGCCGGGACGTTGTTCGTCTCCATGTGGTAGATGGACAACTGAGCGATTTTTTCTTCCAGCGTCATGCGACTCAGCAGGTCGGCCACGCGCTGGTCGGCGGGGATGGACGGGTCTTGGTAGGGGAATTTTGGGCTCATGAGCATCCTTTTAGGGAGTGATAGATTGATTATACCCGGCGTGCTTACCAATTGTGCGGCGTAATTGTTCTGTCTCTGCACGCGGACTGTGGTAATCGGATTGAACAACCCGCTGCTGTGGACTATGGAAGAGTACCCATACTAAAGACCTCGTCAGTAGCTGAATTTTTATCCTTATACCCACCGAACTAAAACCCGCCGTGTTAATCGGCTTAACACGGCGGGAAAATGGGCATAATATGTCCGGTAGATTATTTTATGGGCTCTATCGGGATTAACGGGAATTTCACCGCCGAATGCACAGAGCACGGTCTGTTCCGACGATTCAGATCGGGAGAAGCCTTTAAAATGCCTATGTAAGCTCCGTGTTCTCGGTAGTAAAACGACCTTTTGTAGTAGATACAAATCACCTTCCCGTTAAAAACGGGAGAGCCATTTTATGAAAATGAAAGTCTTTCAGGTTTGGGTAGACCTTGGCCCAATGAACCGGTCGCCGTTGAAGTGAATCATGTGGGAAGGAGCTTCGGCAATCCAAACTTCGGTTTCCCAAGAAATATCGGGCACGGTTCACATTCAGTCAAGATCAGCTTTACAAATTTCATGAACATACTGGTTTCAAACAGCCCTGTATATGGCTTTTTCCTACAGAAACGCCCTGACTGTCTTGATAGTATGATGCCTGTAAAATGCTGCGCATGATGGCAATTTGTACGGCCAAATACGGGCAATTCCAATGTTTTCAGCCATATCTGGGCCAGGCAGATTCCTGATCTGCTCCA
>JBJKRF010000040.1:0-13172 GCA_046704785.1 Anaerolineales bacterium
CACCCATATATTGGGGTATCCAAATTCGCCATTCTGCATTGACCTTAGCAAATCGATGCGCACAGGACAGAATTGATTTCAGTGCAGTGCTGATTGGCCCTTTTGAAGGCGAAAGCGATTAAAAAAACAGCGTTTTTTACGATTCTTGCACTGATTGTGCAAAAGTTACGCTAGCAGCTTGTCGGAGAACTCTTTTTCGTACCAAAGTTGCCCCATTTTAGACCCAAAAGTGAGTGAATTTTGCTCTCTTTGCCCCACAAAGGGCCTAAAAACAGGGGGAAAATCGGGATGCGAGTTCTTTCTCCGACAGGCTGCTAGGCAATCTCCAAAAGAACAGGTTTCCTTTTACGTTATATGTCGTCATGCCGGAGCAAAAGTTACGGAAGGGCCTTGATCGCTTCCAGCGTCACCCGTTGGAACTCGGCCTCATAATAAGCGGCGATCTGCGGACTGAAGAAGATCACCACGTTCTCGTCATTAGTATTCTCGGCGCTGGCACTGAAATTGTACGAGCCGGTAATCACAATCTTATCGTCGATAATGAAAACTTTATGGTGCATCTCGCCGGGATTCCCGTCCAGGTAGACGGGCAGTTTGGCGTCCCTGAAGACGATATATTCCGTGCCCTGGTTTGATTTGACCTGTGTCGACTCCATTACACCGCTGACAGCGAGACCTTGCTTGGCCTTCTGCACCAAAATGTCGCCGAAGTCGCTGGCCGTGAACGAGAACGCCATGAAGTCGATGCTCTTCTGCGCGCTGCGCAGCAATTGGACGATGCGCCGGGCCACGTGATCGTCCGGCGAAAAATAGACTTCCACGTTGGTGCCATTGATGTCGACAACCGGGTATGGCGTGGCAGCAATCGCGTCGGGGCCAAAGAAGTTTTCCTCGAACATCTCCTTGAACTCGGTTTCGTAGTCGTCGGCCACCTGGGTATTGCGAATGCGCACCAGGTTATTGTTGTCGTGGTAAGCCGCCGCGGTGGTAAAATTCATCGACCCGGTCCAAACTTCGGCGCGGTCGATGACCACAAACTTGTCGTGCATCAGTCCATCGCGGTAGTCGCCAATAATTGGAATCCCGGCCTGCACCAGGCGCTGCGGCACCGTATCGTTCATATTGGTGCTTTCCATCACCAAGCGCACTTCCACACCGCGGTCGTGGGCGCGCAGCAGTGCATCGCGGACGGAAATCAGGTCGAAGCTATAAGCGGCCATGTCGACGGAAATGCGCGCCTGGTCAATCGCTTGGACGAGATACTGGTCGGGGCCCCCTTCTTCCATTTTTGCCAGCGAATTGAAGGGGTCGGTGAAATAAAGGTCATACCACGGAGCGTGCACCCCGTAGCCGACCTGCACATCAATGGGCTGGGCACCCGCCGAGGAGGCAGTGGCGGTCAAACTGTCAGCGCTGAGCGTGGCTGGCGGCTGTGGGAAAAAGGCCACGGGGAGGTCGCTTGGCAGCCCGCAGGCCAGGACCGCCAACGCGAGGGCAGCCAGGGCAAGACATAGACGAAGTCTGCGGACGAGAACTCTCATCAAAAACTCCTTAAAGAAAGAAAAACCGGGATTTGATCCCGGTTGATTGTATCAATCTTCGTCATGGGAGGAGTCCATAGGCCAGCGCCAAATGCGACGAATATTTAAAACTTTAGCAATCAGCCGTTGACTCTGCGTTGATATGCAGTATAATCAAATTTCGGCATTATCCCGTTTTAGGAGAAAAGCTATGACCACACCGGCAGAAACAATCGCCCCAACGGCAGACCTGAAACCCAAGTCCAAGCTGAAAGGGAAGATTGCAAAAATCACGTTGGCTGGGGCAGTCGTCGATCTGGGCATGGACCTTCCTGGCATCGTCCACATTTCACAGATCGCAGCAACCCCTGTCAAACGCGTCGAAGACATCGTCCAGGAAGGACAGGAAGTCGACGTATGGGTTCGCAGAGTCAAGGCAGACCGGGTAGAACTGACCATGGTCGAGCCATTGGCCCTCGAATGGAAAGAAATCAAGGCCGAAATGGCTTTGAAGGGCAAGGTGGTACGCCTCGAATCGTACGGCGCTTTCGTCGAGATTGGGGCGGAACGCCCAGGCTTGGTTCACATCAGCGAAATGTCTCACGGATACGTCAAGACTCCGCAAGATGTCGTCCAGGAAGGGGAAGAAGTGGACGTTGTCGTTCTAGACGTAGACCGCAAGAAGCGTCAGATTCGCTTGAGCATGAAAGCGGCTCAACCGAAGCCCGAGGTGGAACAACCTCCACAGGAGGTCCCCAACCCGGAACGCAAACGTCGCAAGAAGGGCAAAGCCAAAGCTGAGAGAATCGAAATCAACGAGCCTGATTCCGAGCCAGAACTGACCGCCTTCGAGATCGCTTGGAAAGCGGCTCTGGAACGCCAGCAGGCAGAAAAATCAAGAAAGACCAAAAAGAGCAAAGTAAGCGCCGACCAACGCGATGAGATTCTCGATCGCACCTTGAAGAATCGCATGCCGACCGGCGGCTAAGAGCAAGAAGCGTCTTTCTGCAAGTGGCGTAGCATAGCACAAGGGCACTGTTCGAGGAAGACTCGAACAGTGCCCTTGTATTTATTCTTCTGCACAGGGGTCACTCTGGCGGTTGTTCCTCGATACGGTGGAGGCGAGCATTAAAAAACCATAGGGTGGTGAACAGACCCGCGATCAGCACGCTCCAGGCGACGGTGGGTGTGATCGAATCTGTCAGGAAAGCAGGAATGCCCGGCCCCGGCTCCAGCAAGGAGCCTACCCACATCCACAAACCGATCCCGTTCCATAAGCCGTGGATGAGCAACACGGCCAGGAACGCCATGCCCAACTGCAAGACACCTCCCTTTTTCCGCCAGAAAGAGACCAGGGCCCACCCCAACAAAGCACTGTTGGCAATATGCGGCAGGGCCGACGTGGCCCGCGTCATCAGGGCCACGGCCCACTCATTGCCGCTCGTGACCGAGAACTCCAGGTTTTCAGCGATGGCAAAGGCCGCCCCGCCCAGCGCTCCATATAGGAAGCCTTCGATGGGGCGTAGTCGCCGTCCAAAAATCCATACACCAGAGAGTTTGACGAACTCCTCGATAATGGGCGTGGAGATCGACAGGAATCCAAGCGCCGTGAGCAAGGCCGCGGGGCGGCCCACGATCGGTTCGAGCAGGCGCGTCAACTCCTCCGGCGAGGTGGTGTTCTGGAGTTGCAAAACAAGCGCACGCACTTGCTCCCAATTGCCAGCGGAGGAGACATAGAAAACGACGACAAGGAAGGCAACGGCAAACAGCATTCCTTCCACAACAAAGGCCACAAAGGGGCCGATAACAATGGAGATACCGAAAATGCTCCAACGCCGACGGGGGTAATCCACTTTGAAGCCGTGCCATGCAATTCGCAAATAGAAAAGGATCGGCAACAGAATCGCCGGTACGTTAAGAATGGGCAGGACGAATAGTCGGCCCCATTCCGTTGATTCGACCAGTTTGCCCGCCCCCAACGCCAGCAACCATAAGACCAGCATCACCGGCAACAATATGCGGTCGCTGATGGCGGGCAGCGACAGGCTTGGTTCATCCTGGCCAAAGAAATGGCGCACGTTAAAGTAAATCCCTGGCATCATCAGAAACGCCAGGAAGATCATACCGCTGCCAAGCATAAACAGCGACTGAACCTGATCGGCATTGCTGTGGTCGATAATCATCGGCAGGCTGACCAGGATCAGCATTACGCCAGAGCCCAACAGGAACATGGCGCTCAAAGAAAGCAAGGCCAGCACGGCCAGGGCCAGCCACGCAAAATTTTTCGTCTCGGGAGAATTCGGAACTGTCATTTCGCCTCAATCTTAACGCTAATCAGGGTACTTCCATCCGGTAAAGTGACGCCCGGCTTCGGGTCACGTGGCGATAATTTTCTCAGAACATCCATCCCGCTGAGCACTTCGCCAAAGAGAGTATACTCCCCGTTCAAACTTGGTTCGGGCGCATAGGTGATAAAGAACTGGCTACCGTTAAAATTCGGGCCGGCGCTTAACATTCCAACCAACCCTGCGCGGTCATACGTCAGCGTGGAATCGATCTCGTCATCGATAAAGTAGCCGGGATTTCCCAAGCCGGTGCCACTGGGATCACCAGTCTGCGCCATATAACCGGGGATTACACGATAAAAGGGGATATTGTCGAACCAGCCCTGTTGCGCCAGGAAGACAAAATTGTTGACGGTGTTCGGCGCTTTATCTGCGTATAGTTCGAGCACGATGTCTCCCTGGTCGGTCTTCAGCGTGGCGAAGTATTGTCGCGACGGATCAATAACCACCGGCGGGCAGGTGGTGAACTGGCGTTTGGAGAGCAGGATGACCTGTACGATCGTCTCCAAATCTTGATAAGTAAACGGTAGCGGCTGGATCGTCCCGTTAATCAATACAATAGGGACGACCGTCACCCCCGATTGCTGGCTGAAATCGACGGCGGACTGCACGCGTGAGATCGTACCGGTCGACGAGAAATCGGTCACGAACTGGCTGCGGTTCAGTCCCAGTTTTGTAGCCGCCTGGTCGGCCACCCAGGTCTGAAAGACCTGCGGCTTTTGAGTGCTCCAGGTCTGTTGGTCGCTGTAGAGCAAGTCGTTCATTTCCCAGAACTTCCCCTGCCGGGCAGCCGCCTCCGCCGCTCGGGCCGCGAGTGAATCTTTGTCATTGATGGCATCCAACGGCAGCGCACGATACACCAGACGCAGGCCGTTTGGAAATTTCTGACGCAGTTGCTTCAACATCCCGGCCAGTACGCCGCATCCCCTGGACTGGTAGTCGCAATATTCGATCACGGTCACGGTCGCATTCGCAGGACCTTGCACGTGGTCGCTGCTTTTTACGGCGGGAAACAGGGAGGTTTGTGTGACAACCGGCGTTGAGTGGGCGACGATCTCCTGGCAATCGCCGATACGCACCTGGGGTTTGGCTGGGGTGCCGCTTGGTTGGTGAACAACAGTGGAGGTAACGACAACTGGTCTTGCGGTTGGCGTCGCGCTACCACACGAGGCCAACAAGACACAGGCTAAACTTCCAGCAAGCAAGAGAAAGAATCTGCGCATGGCGTCGTTCCTGCCTTCGCCCCTATTTTGACTGTCCCTGCGCGACGGCCTGTTTCAACTGGGCGAACGAACTCATTTGCGCAATACGCTCCAAAAAGGCCCGCAACGAGGGGCTTTGTGCCCGTAACGCCCGCACAGCCGGGCCCACCGGATCCTCCCCTGCGGCACCGCCGGGCACATCGGCGTAAGCGCCGTAGAATGCAAAGTATGCTTGATTCAATTTACGGATGTAATAGCCATGCTGCACGAACACCTGGCGGCGCTGTTCCATATAGGCTTCAGCCTCGTCGATCTTCCCTTCTGCCAACAACTTATCGACCTCGACGCGTGTGGTGTGCATCTCGGCGCGAAAGTCGAACGGGGGCGAATCCGGGCTGGCAGAGGGAACGGTAAGCGAGACGGGTTGTACTCCGCTTTGAAGCGGGAAGGCAAGCTCCGGGTAATATCGTTCCATCACAATTTTTCCCACCTCGCCGCCTACGATGTCGGCTGTCGTCTCGTTCATGGTGCGCAATTCCGGGCTGGTGCCATAGTTCATGCCAAGTGGATGCTGGGCAAGATAGAGATGAGTCCATTCGTGCGCAACAGTGTCTGAGAGCCAGTCGAGGGCGGTGGTCTGCTCGATCATGGTGGGATAGGTGGCGATTCCACCAACCGCCACGACCAAGGAAGAGACGTTCAACTGTTGGTCGGTACGCGATTCGAGCGCTTCTGCCTGCGGCACCGTCAGGTTGGGTTGCAGCAGGTAGCTGTCAATCTGTTCGATTTTGTCGCGCGGCGAGACAACCAGGTTTTGCGGCAGGGGCGTGATGTGATAGAGCACCCAGGGAACAGGCTGCCCGCCCGCCGTCAAACCTTCTTCGCTTAGAACCTGCGTGACCTGCTGTTCGAGGACGGACTCGGCAAAAGGCGCAAGTTCTTCTTCCTGGCGGGTCAGGTCGTCCAGTTGGGCCTGCAAATCCGCCGCGGCCATTTTCGGGTCGCTAACGCTTGGGTCGGCATAGATTTTATCGACCTGCCCTTGCAAATTCTGGATTTGCTCGATCAGATGCATATCGTCCACAACGATCTGATGTTGCGCCGTTGGCCGGAAGTAGCGCGGCGTAGCCAGGGTGCTCTGTGTAAACTTAAGCCAGACTGCGTCGACCGTCCAGGTGACGAAATCGAACGCCTGCCCGCTGGCAATGATATTCACTTTTTCGGCAATACTTGTCAAATGAACACCGCTCGTAGACAGGCTAACCAGTAAAACCAGTGCAATCAAATAAGCCAGGATACGTCTTAACAACCGGTTCATGGGGCGATTATAACGGGTTTCTTTGGGCATTGCGCCCACAAAACAGAACCCACGTAAGCAACCCAACGCAAAGTCTTGCGTAGACAATCTGGAGTGCTTTTGTATCATCTACGCAAGACCTCGCATTAGAAATTCGTAAGTTCACTGAACCTGGTTAAGGTTTTACAATTTTCGTGGGTTAAAATGGTTTCTTGGGAATCGTTTGTTGAGTTTACAAAGTTCTTTTACCCTCGGAACAGCTACAACTTGGATCAACCATAAGTATGACAGAAAACACAGACCAGTTTGCGCCTTTCCTTATGGAGGAAATATTGTAACCACTGAAGCGCGAATTTAACACAGAGATTAAGTGGTAACGTTGCAAATCTTGCCCGCAAGAATTGCCGAGAATCCGGAGTAACCGTAACAGGGAATACCCTGTGCGGCTTTGTGGAGGAAATGGATGAAAAATTTCGTCAGAAAACACCGCACCCTTTTGATCATCATCGGAGTGATCCTGGTTTTGATTGTCGGTTTCTCCCTCTTAAGGCGTGGCAACGGTCAGACGGCTCAGTCACAGTACGAGACCGTCACTGCCCAAAAGCAGGACCTGTCGGCCACGGTGGGGGCCACCGGTACGGTGCGTTCCAATCAGACGGCTGCGCTGACGTGGGAGACCACCGGCACCGTCCAGGCCGTCAACGTCAAAGTGGGAGACAAAGTCCAAACAGGCGACGTTCTGGCTACCCTCGACCCCACCACCCTGCCCCAGAATGTGATCCTAGCCCAAGCCGACCTGCTCAGTGCGCAGCGCCAACTGGAAGACCTGAAAAACTCCAACACGGCCCGCGCCCAGGCCGAACAGGCAGTGGCAGACGCCGAAGACGCCTTGAAAACTGCGCAGGATAAATACGACAGCATGTTCTATCCACGCGCCAGCGATGAGCTCATTCGCAACACGCAGGCAAAGATCAACCTGGCAAAACTCCAGGTGACCAAGTCATCGGACACGTATCGCCACTTCATTAACAAGCGCGATGGCAATCCCGACAAGGCCCAGGCATTGGCAGACCTGACGAACGCGCAGATCAATTTGAACAATTTGATCGCCCAATACAACTGGTACACCGGTCACTATACCCAGGTGGACATCGACAAGGCGAAAAGCGCTCTGGACGTTGCCAAAGCACAACTCAGCGATGCACAGCGCAACCTCGACCGTCTCCAGAATGGAGTCGACTCGCTGGACCTGACCTCGGCGCAAGTCAAAGTGACCGCCGCACAAGCCACCCTGAACCTTGCCCAGGTGCAGGCCCCCTTCGATGGCACAATCACCGACGTGCAACCGCTGCCCGGCGATCTGGTTTCGGCCGGCGTGCAGGCCTTCCGCATGGATGATCTTTCACACCTGCTGGTCGATGTCCAGGTTTCCGAAATCGACATCAACAGCATCCAGGTTGACCAGCCGGTGAGCATGACCTTCGACGCCATTTTAGGCAAGACCTATCATGGAAAAGTCATCGAGGTCGGGCAGGTTGGCGATGTTAACCAGGGCGCTGTCAATTTCAATGTCACTGTCGAGATCACGGATGCCGATGCCGAGGTCAAGCCCGGCATGACAGCCGCCGTGACGGTTCTGGTAAAACAGTTAAAAGACGTGTTGACCGTTCCCAACCGCGCCGTGCGTATCGTGGATAACCAGCGCGTGGTCTACATCCTGAAAAATGGGGTGCCCACGATGGTCAACATCACGCTGGGCGCCAACTCCGACACCGACAGTCAGGTGCTCAGTGGCGACCTGAGCGTGGGCGACCAGATCATCCTCAATCCGCCGGCAACCTTTGGAAATAGTGGAGGGGGTGCCCAATTCGGCAGTAATAGCGGAGGCTAACAACCAGCACCGCAACTTCAGGAAAATGTAGATGAGTTGCGGCATCAGAGAGGAAGTTGAATGTCTGATTTCGTGATCGTTGCCAACAGCTTGACGAAAGTCTATAAGATGGGTGATGTCGAAGTCCGGGCACTGCGCGGATTGTCCCTCTCCATCGAAAGAGGCGAAGTCATAGCCATTGTTGGTCCGTCCGGATCGGGTAAATCGACCCTGATGAACATCCTTGGCTGTCTCGACCGTCCAACCACGGGAGAATATCTCCTGGACGGTGAAAGCGTCGCACAACTCAACGACGATCAGCTTGCCGACATTCGCAACCGCAAAGTCGGCTTCGTTTTCCAAAATTTCAACCTGCTTGGACGCGCAACGGCGCTTGCCAATGTGGAATTACCATTGCGCTACGCCGGAGTGGTCGAAGGGCGCAAAAAACGCGCGCAAGAAGCCCTGAGAAACGTGGGGCTAGAAGATCGTATCCACCACAGACCGACCGAGCTTTCGGGCGGGCAACAACAGCGTGTCGCCATCGCCCGGGCGCTGGTCAACCATCCGGCCATCATCATGGCCGATGAGCCGACCGGCAACCTGGACTCAAAAGTTGGACAGGAGATCATGGACTTACTGTTGGATTTGAACAAACAAAGTGGAACTACTTTAATCATCGTAACACATGACCCAAGAGTGGCCGCCCAGGCCGGGCGCACCGTCCGTATTCAGGACGGCCTGGTTGAGACGAGGGTTGCATGACTCTCTTGCAAACCCTCATGGAAGCCTTGGAAAGCCTGAACTCGAATAAAATGCGTTCCGGGCTGACCATTCTTGGCATCGTCATCGGCGTGGGAGCAGTCATCGCCATGCTGGCTATCGGGCAGGGCGCCCAAGACGCCATCACCGGTTCCATCAGCGGCATCGGGACAAATATCCTGTTTGTCTTTTCGGGCAATCAACAAACCGACGTCCGCAACATTCGTCCGTTGACGTTACTGGACGCACAAGCTCTCGACGACCCCTTTGCAGCGCCATCGGTTAAAGCAGTGGCTCCCATCCTGGAAGGCAGCGTCGAAGCCGTGGCGCTTGGACAAAAAGCCACCACCACCCTCGACGGCGTTACCCCCGACTATGCCGACGTTCGCAACTACACCGTCACGGAGGGCAGCTTCATCAACGAGGAACAACTCCTGGGGCGGGCTTCTGTGGCGGTCATTGGCCCCAGCCTGGCCGATAAACTATTTGGCCGCCACGCCGGCCTGGTCGGCGAGACTCTGCGAATCGAGGGCCAACCCTTCCGTATCATCGGTGTCTTGGAGTCGAAGGGCGGTGGCGCATTCGGCGGGCAGGACAATCGCGTCATGATTCCCATGACAACGGCCCAGGTGCGTATCCTGCATCGCAGCCAGAGCCAAAGTGTGGACATCATCTTCGTCCAGGCCACGAGCGCCGACGACGTTCCCCGCGCTGTAGACGAAATTTCCCAGATTCTGCGGACCCGTCATCGCACAGCCATCGGCGCCGACGATTTCACCGTCTACAGCCAGCAGGATTTTCTGCAGACGGCGGCAACCATCACCGGCGTTCTGACCATCTTCCTAGGCGGAATCGCAGCCATCTCGTTGCTGGTCGGCGGCATCGGCATTATGAACATCATGCTCGTCTCGGTGGCCGAACGCACGCGCGAGATCGGGCTGCGCAAAGCCTTGGGCGCACGCAAACGCGACATCCTGGTCCAGTTCCTGACTGAGTCCTCGCTACTCAGCCTGATTGGCGGCCTGATCGGCATCCTATTGGGATGGCTGATTGCCGTCATCGTTCACGCGATTGCCGTTGCGAATCACACCGCATTCAACCCAAGCATCAGCTTGAGCGCGATCCTGCTGGCAACCCTGTTCTCCGCCGCAGTCGGCCTGTTTTTCGGGATTTACCCCGCCAACCGGGCCGCCAGCCTGCAACCGGTGGAGGCATTGCGTTACGAGTAGCAATTCAACAGGTGTTCCAAGGAGCGTCGTGGTAGGTTCACCACGACGCTCCTCTCTTTTCTGGAGTAAAATTTATAAGTCGCCCGAAAGCGACGTGCCGAAACAGATTGATGTGGGTATGTAACGGGTACGAGGCGCTGCATATCTGCCCCCATCCATTACTACCGCAGAACCCCAGAAGACCCAATTGTGTCGACTGCTCAGGTTTCAGCGAAATCAGTGTGATTCATCTTTCTCAATGTAAATACACATCACAAGTCAACCAGAAGTAGAGGAGACATTCATGGACGAAAAGCTCAAACAACTTAACGAGTTGATTGGCGAGGTGGTCGATCTGGGACACGCTGCCGCTGTCCTCGGCTGGGACCAACAAGTCTATATGCCAAAAGGTGGAACGCAAGTACACGGCGAGATGCTGGCGACCCTTGGCAGAATCTCGCACGACAAGTTTACCTCTGACGAGGTTGGCAAACTGCTCGACGACCTCCAGCCGGCGTTGGCGAGTCTCGACCCCGATTCGCAAGAATATCGCATCGTCAAAGTAACCGCACGCGATTATGAAAAGGCCACTCGCGTGCCGTCTGACTTCGTCGCCGAGCAGGCCCAGGTTGTTGCGCTGGCACAGCAGGCCTGGATGGAAGCGCGTGCCAAATCGGATTTTTCCATCTTTCAGCCCCACCTGGAAAAAATTCTGGAACTCAACCACCGTTATGTGAGCTTCTTTCCCCCGGCGGAACACCCGTACGATCACCTGCTCGACAACTTCGAGCCCGGCATGAAAACGTCCGAGGTGCGCGCCATCTTCGATGCGCTGCGCCCGCAGCAGGTCGAACTGATTCGCGCCATCAGCGAGCGCCCGCAGGTGGAAGATGGTTTCATGCACCTGTCCTATCCAGAAAAAGAAATGTGGGATTTCAGCATCGAGGCGGCCACAGCGTTCGGCTACGATTGGGAGCGTGGCCGGCAGGATAAATCGGCCCATCCCTTTACCACGAACTTTGGCCCCGACGATGTGCGTATCACAACACGCTATGAAGACGAGCACCCCTTTGCCCTGCTCTTTGGCACGCTACACGAGAGCGGTCACGGCCTGTACGAACAAGGCGTCGATCACGCCTGGGACCGGACTGCCCTGGAGGGTGGCGCTTCTCTGGGCGTGCACGAGTCCCAAAGCCGCCTATGGGAAAACCTCATCGGGCGTTCGCTGCCTTTTTGGGAACACTTCTTTCCCAAGCTGCAGGGACGCTTTCCCACGCAACTCGGCAACGTCAAACTCGAACAATTCTACAAAGGCATCAACAAAGTAGAGCCTTCGCTCATTCGCGTCGAAGCTGACGAGGCTACCTACAACCTGCACATTATGTTGCGCCTGGAACTGGAGATCGCCATGATCGAAGGCAAAGTCGTCGTCAAAGACCTGCCCGAAGTCTGGAACGCCAAAATGCAGGAATACTTGGGGATCACGCCGCCCGATGATGCGCATGGCGTGCTGCAAGACATCCACTGGTCAGGCGGCATGTTGGGGTACTTCTCCACTTACGCCCTGGGCAACCTGATCTCGGCCCAACTCTGGGAAAAAATTGCAGCCGCCAATCCGCAGATTGATGAGCAGATGCGCCAGGGCAATTTTTCGTCGCTGCTTTCCTGGCTGCGCACCGAAATCCACCAGTATGGTCGCAAGTACGAGCCCCAGGAACTGGTCGAGCGCATCACCGGCTCCAAAATCGATCCCGCGCCCTACATCCATTATCTCAAAAACAAGTTCGGCCCAATTTACGGTCTGTAAACTTTCGTCTCCCACAGCATGCTGTGGGAGACGAAGACTCTTTAGAGATTGCTGCGCCTTTTATGCGGCAACCTAAAGAGCAGACGTGACTGAAACTCATGCGACATCGGCTCCTTCTTCCCTTCTTGATGATCATCGCCTTGAGCGGTTGCAACCTGCCTGAAAACCCCGCAACCGCTCTGAATCCGACCCCGGTTGTAAGCATCTCCGAGACCTCTCCCGCCGAGACCCCGACGCTGGCCGAAGCAACCCCCAGCCTGACTCCACCACCCCCGCCATCCACCCCCACTTCGACGGACACACCTATCCCGTTGACCATCCCGGCCACTTATTTCAATTTTCCGACGGTCACAGCCTCGCCCACAATCGACCCTTACAATATCTCGATGCGTATCTCCGCACCCGCGCCGATGTCTAAAGTGGTCTCGCCCATTGATTTCATCGCCTACCTTTCGTCGGACTACATCGGCGCAACGCGTGTCGAACTGCTGGGTGAAAACGGGCGGCTGCTCTTCCAAAAGAGCTTCCATACCTATTCCACCGGCGGGTACTTCGCCCGGGTCGATCAAAAAGTTGATTTCGAGATCCATGACGCCGCCGAAATTGGGCGATTACAGATTGGCACTTACGACGAATTCGGCCGTTTGCAGGCGTTCCGTTCTGTGCGGGTCTTATTGCTGTCGGTTGGGGAGAATCAATTTAACCCGCCACCCACCCCACGCGAACTGGTGATTCTCCGTACCCCCGTAAAGAGCGACACAGTCAACAGCGGCACTTTGGACATAGAAGGAGAGATCAGCCCGCTCAATAACTCGCCAGTGGTGGCAGAGTTGCTTGACGAACAAGGCAACACCCTGGGCTCCAGCATCTTATCCCTATCATCGGCGAATGGGAACTACCAGCAGTTTAGCACCAGTCTTTCCTTCCAGGTTAACAAAGCAACCAACGGACGGCTGATCCTCCACCAGGATGACGACCGTATTCCCGGCATGGCCTTCCTGTATAGCTTGAAGCTTTTGCTAAAACCTTGAGCACTAGGGTGAACGCATCTAAATTTTAATGCCCTGTATATGGACGAGAACGCTGTATTTTCGCTTTATGGCCCAGATATAGGAGCGCCATATGTGGAAAAATAACCGGTTTTCCGAAAAAATGCCCGTA
>JBJKRF010000041.1:0-3715 GCA_046704785.1 Anaerolineales bacterium
TAATACCACGTATAAATAAAGAAAACAAACGAAAAAACGTAAATTTTGGGGTTTGTTTTGTTTTTCTCGTGTTAAGGGTTTGTTATGGGGTATGGGGGCGGCGCTGCGCCCCGCCCACATCCCCCATAAATTTGCCCTATCCCACTGATTCCCAGAAAACCAATTTTGCTCACACAAAATTTTTATTCTGGTCGAACCAAAAACGTTCATCGTTGTTGAAGCGGGCGGCAAATTCCTGTGCGACAATCGAGGCGCGGTGCACCAGGGTCTCCTGGGCCAAGGGATTGTCGATCCACAAGGCTAACGTCCCCACCGAACTTCCCAGGAAGAATGATTCGATTAAACGTTCGTGTTCCTCGGGTAGTTCGAACAGCGTTTGATAGTTTTTTAGAAAGAAGGGATGGAGCTTGACGTTCATGTCAGACAGGCAGATGGCGATGTCCAGCAGGTAATTGCCGAAAGCGCAATACGAGAAGTCAATCAATTTAATCTGACCGTTGGCGTAGAGAAAATTGCCCCGGTGCAAATCTCCGTGCAACAGACCCTCGATATGCCGGGATTTGTGTAGCGATTGCATCAGTTCGACCAGGGTCTGAATGGCAACTTCCAGTTCTCTGAAGTCACGATAGCCGATGCGTCCATCCTCCACGGCGGGTTCCAGGGCCTTGAGCGATTGCTCGAAATAGCTTTTATCGCGTTTGGGGCGCATAAATCCGGCCGGTAAATGCCAGTGGCTCGAAAAGGTGTGCAACTTGCCAACCAGCATGCCCAGTTGCGCAGCCGTGTACTCGCTTTCGTCTTCGCGCTCGTAGGGCTCGCCCTCGAGCCATTCCAACAGGGAACAATTGACATCCTGTTCCTCGGTTGTGAGTTGAGATACCAACTGGCCGCGCTTGTTTCGGACGGGAGTCTGAAGGGGCAGATCGGTCTCGCGGCGCAGGGCTTCCAGCCAGAGTAATTCCGATTTGACGGCTGCGGCGTCTGCGCCGTGGAAGCCAATGGCCGGAACCGCCGGGATGTGCAGCCGCAACAGGTACGAGCCATCGTCCGGTTTACGCACCCGGTAGGTAACGTTTTCACTATGTTGTAAAAAGGTAAAGGGGAGTCCGCCGAGATGATATTCTTCCAAGGCGCGTCGCGCGAGCGTGTCGAAGATTTCCCTTGGAGGTGGTGGCGGGGCGGTCATTTCCTTATTGTACACGCACTTCGCAGGCCGCCCGATCTTTTAGTACTTCTGGCTCTTTCGCTTACCGTTCGAGCCAGAGCGTGACCGGCCCGTCATTGTGAATCTCGATCAGCATGTCTGCGCCGAACTTTCCCTGCCGGGTTGGAATGCCCAGCGCGTTCAAGTGTTGGGCAAAACGTTCCACGAGGGGACGGGCCATGTCGGGCAGGGCGGCATCGGTGAACGACGGACGGCGGCCTTTACGCGTGTCCGCATACAGTGTGAACTGTGAAACGACCAGTGCTTCGCCGCCCATTTCGAGAATGGATCGATTCATTTTACCGGCCCGGTCCTCGAAGATGCGCAGGCCGGCGATCTTTTCCGTTAAAAAGGTGAGCTGTTCTTCCCCGTCGTCGTGACCAATGCCGAGCAGGATGACCACCCCGTGACCGATCTCTGCCACCTTTTGCCCCTCGATGGTGACGCTGGCGTATCTGACCCGTTGTATTAAGGCGCGCATAGGCAAAAAGACGGACGCTATTCGCCAGCGTCCGTTCAAGTTCTATTTGGGCAATTGGATGGCTTCGTGTACTTCTGCCATGGTTTGTTCGGCAATGGCGCGAGCATGCTTGGCGCCCTCATGCAGCGTGTCCCAAACATTATCGGGGTTGTGCGCAATCTCGGCGCGCCTGGACCGGAAGGGTTCGAGTTCTTTGTTTAAGTTTTCAGCGAAGCGCTTTTTGCAGTCCACACAACCAATGCCGGCCCGGCGACATTCCACATTGATCATCTCCACCTCTTCTGTTGGAGAGAAGATCTTGTGCATCGAGAACACATTGCACACGTCGGGGTTGCCGGGATCGGTCCGTTTGATGCGCGCCGGGTCGGTGACCATCTGCATCACCCGCTGACGCGTCTCGTCGGGCGTGGCGGCCAGTTCGATATGATTGTTTAAGCTCTTGCTCATCTTATCTTTGCCGTCGAGCCCCAACACCTTGGGGATTTTCGTATTCTTCATTTGCGGCTCTTTGAGTACGCTTGTGCCATAACGGTAATTAAAGGAACGGACGATCTCGCGCGCAAATTCGATGTGCGGGGCCTGGTCGATGCCCACCGGCACAACGTCGGTTTTGTAGAGCACGATGTCTGCCGTCATCAGCACCGGGTAGCCCACCAATCCGTAGTTGACGTTGTCGGGTTGTTGGCGCACCTTCTCTTTAAAAGTAGGTAATTCGGTAAGCTTGCCCAGCGGCGTCACCATCGAAAGCAGTGTGTGCAATTCCATTACTTGTGGCACATGGCTTTGCACGAATACGATCGACTCCTCCGGGCGGATTCCGGCAGCCAGCCAATCCAATGCCATTTCGTATGTGTTCTGTGTGAGGTCTTTGGTGGTCTCCACCGTGGTTAATGCGTGGATATCGACAATGCAATAAACGCAGTCGTAGTTATCCTGGAGCGCCACATAATTTTTGATCGCGCCCAAATAATTGCCAAGATGTTGTCGCCCGGTGGGGCGTGCGCCGGAGAAAACGCGGCCTTTTTTCGTCATCGTCTGCCTCGTTAGGGTGGTTTTCCTCACTTCCACATAAAACTTGGTGCAAGTTGATTGGGGACGAGAGGGGTCGTCAAAAAATCACAATTCTCTGGGAATTCCTGGAGAGGTCTCTTATTATAGAGACTGCCAAGGAAGCAAAAATTATAACATAGGAGACTTGACGTTCATCTTAAATCCTGATACACTGCGCCTCCGCTCTGGCTACCCTCGGCTGTCCTACCGTTTCAATGAGTAGGTGCAAGCTGGTTTTTTACTCCGGGCTTTTCGGAAATTGCTTTGAATCGAGGGCGTTTGCAGGTGTATTTTCGGGTCTCGACCCGAAAATGGCCTCGTCGCCCTATTTTTATGGCAGTTTCCGACGACTACATTCCAATAACCTTGTAGGGGCAAGGAGCCTTTGGTATAATTTCCCCGCTTAAAACCGGAGCAGTGCACTCGCCGACGTAGCTCAATCGGCAGAGCACCCGCCTTGTAAGCGGGCGGTTATGGGTTCGATTCCCATCGTCGGCTCCATTTTTTGTGTCTGCCGGTTCGTTGGCGCTGTTGTTCCGGTGTAGGCAAAGGAAAGTAAGTAAAAATTTAATAGCGGGCG
The DNA here is from genome assembly GCA_046704785.1 of Anaerolineales bacterium. Lineage (GTDB taxonomy): Bacteria > Chloroflexota > Anaerolineae > Anaerolineales > Villigracilaceae > JBJKRF01. The sequence goes on from JBJKRF010000041.1 coordinate 3,316, forward strand.
GTTACCCAAGTGGCCAACGGGGACTGACTGTAAATCAGTTGGCAGAAGCCTTCGGAGGTTCGAATCCTTCACCGCCCACTTGTTCCAGAACGGGATCCTAAATTAAGGAATCTGGTGTTCTGGCGCGACCGGGGGAGCCCCCGGCAGCACGATAAGCCCTCATAGCTCAGTCGGAAGAGCACGTTCTTGGTAAGAACGGGGTCATGGGTTCAAATCCCATTGAGGGCTCTGTTGCTGAAATCCGCAACCTGTTTTGATTTAAGGAGAAGAAAGATGGCGAAGCAGAAATATGAGCGCACGAAGCCGCATTTGAACGTAGGGACCATGGGGCACATCGACCATGGGAAGACGACGTTGACGGCGGCGATCACGAAAGTGGCGCAGTTGATGGGGCAAGCGG
>JBJKRF010000042.1:0-46654 GCA_046704785.1 Anaerolineales bacterium
CGGGCAATTCCAATGTTTTCAGCCATATCTGGGCCAGGCAGATTCCTGATCTGCTCCACGAAAATCATTGTCATACTAATAAGACAGCAAGGGCGTTTCTGTAGGAAAAAGCCATATATAGGGCTGTTTGAAACCAGTATCTTCATGAAATTTGTAAAGCTGATCTTGACTGAACGTGAACCATGCCACATTTTCTATTTCTTCCATGTGAGAGCAAATATATCCGCGCTCCTGCGAGATAAAGAACCATATTTTGTGATACCCTTGCGACATTCCAGCTTCCGGAGGTGCTATGCTCAAAACCGGCATTCTCAATCCCCAGATCAACTCACTCCTGGCGCGTGTTCGCCACACGAATATGCTTGTCCTCGCCGACCGGGGGTTCCCGTACTGGCCTGCCATCGAAACGGTGGACATCTCGCTCGTGGATGGCATTCCCAGTGTCTTGCAAATACTGGCAGCCATTCGCCCCAATTTCGATATCAGCCAGGTCTTTATGGCGGAGGAATTTCGTGCCGAGAACACTGCTGAGACACAAGCCCTGTTTTCCCAGGCGACGGCTGGTATCCCAATGGTCTTCGAACCGCACGAGGAATTCAAGAAACACGTGCCACAGGCCATTGGGCTGATTCGCACCGGCGATACGACCCAGTATGCCAATATGATCCTGGTCTCCGGACGCGTGGAAAACTAAATCAGGGGACAAATCGCCATGTCGAAAAAGGTTTTTGTTAGCGGTTGTTTCGACCTGCTTCACAGCGGGCACGTTGCATTCTTTCAGGAGGCGGCCCGCTATGGAGACCTGTACGTCGCGCTGGGCTCTGACCGCACCATCTTCGAACTCAAAAATCGTCCGACGATCAACACCGAGATGGAGCGCCTGTATATGGTCAAGGCAGTCTCCTGTGTAACAGATGCCTTCATTTCCAAAGGCTCAGGGCTGCTGGACTTTGTCGACGAATTGCGGGAAATCCACCCCGATTACCTGGTCGTCAACGAAGACGGAAACATTCCAGAAAAGAAAAAATTATGCGAGGAATTGGGGATCGAATATATCATCCTGAGACGTGAACCGCATACTGGCTTGACGCCGCGTTCCACGACGGCTTTGCGTGGGATCAGCACCATCCCTTATCGGATCGACCTGGCCGGAGGCTGGCTGGACCAGCCCTTCGTTTCACAGCACCACCCTGGCCCGGTCCTGACCATTTCGATCCATCCCACCGTGGAGTTCAACTTGCGCAGCGGCATGGCCACCAGCACCCGCAGCACCGCCATCGAATTGTGGGGAGCGCGTCTGCCGGCAGATAACGTCGAGAAACTGGCCAAGATCCTTTTTGCCTATGACAACCCGCCAGGGACGAAGGAAATCTCCGGCTCCCAGGACTCGATCGGGATCGTATATCCCGGCCTGGCTAAAGCAGACTATGAAGGGAACTATTGGCCGAAGCAAATCCTCTCCATCCAGGATGAGCATGTTTTGAAATTCATTGAGGACGCGCTGTATCTGATTCCGCTCAATCCGCGCCCTTCGGGGTACCATGTACTCGAGGACACCCAGATCACGCCCGTGGGCGCCAAAGCCCTGGCAGACGCCACCGAAGCCTGTTGGCAGTCGATCCTGTCGAGGGATGTCGAGGCGTTCGGGGAAAGCCTGCGCACCGGTTTCGATGCCCAGGTAGCCATGTTCCCGCACATGCTGACCGATGGCATCTCCGAACAAATCGAGGCTTATCGCAGTCGGGCCCTGGGCTGGAAAGTCTCCGGCGCGGGAGGCGGCGGCTACCTGATTCTGGTTGCGGCACAGCCCGTCGAAAACGCAGTACGCATCAGCATCCGCCGACAAAGTGATTGAGCCCATCCCAAATCTTCCTTAAAGGTGGTAAACTACATTTATCTTTTTCCTTGTTCTCATCTTACATAAGGAACTCCGCTATGGCACAAGAGAATAGAACAATCCTGTGCATCGAGGATGAGCCGGAGATGATCGACCTGATTAGCTTGATTCTCGAGCGCAAGGGGTTTCACGTAGAAGGCGCTACAAGCGGCCAGGAAGGCATTCAAAAAATTCGCGAAATCGTACCTGACTTGGTTCTGCTCGATTTGATGATGCCAGACATGGATGGCTGGGACATCTATCAGCAAATGAGGGCAGATGATAAAACCAAGAACATCCCGGTTATCGTGGTCACAGCAAAAGCACAAACCATTGATAAAGTCCTTGGGATGCACATTGCCAAAGTGAATGACTACATCGCAAAGCCGTTCAGCCCACGAGAACTTGTCGAAAGTGTTGAACGCGTAATACAAACGAGCATGGTTCACGCAAAATAGGAAAATGCAAACCAGTTTGTCGAACGCCGGGGCGGCGCAAGTCGTCCCGTTTTCTTATGCCGATACAAGATAATTCCATTACTGTCAGAAATACAACCAATCCAGGCATTCCACCTGTCAGTGCAAAATGGTGTGAATCGTTCTGGAGCAGGCTACGGGGGTTTACATTCCGCAAAGACCTTGCTTTAGAAGAAGGCCTTGTCCTGGTGGAAAAACGTGATAGCCGGGTAGATACTTCCATCCATATGCTCTTCGTGTGGACAGACCTGGCAGTCGTCTGGATCAACGGCCAAAACGAGGTGGTTGATACCGCTTTGGCAAAACAATGGCGTCCATATTACGCTCCAGCGCGCCCAGCTCGCTACGTTCTGGAAATACACCCCACAAGACACGGTCAATTTCAATTCGGAGATCACGTACAGTTTGAACATGTTTAAACGGATCACTATTCTTCTACTGGTTTTCTCTCTTGTCTTCCCCCTCTCAAGCGCGCAAGCACAAGCTCCCACGCCAACACCTTCCCCAACCGATTCCACAAGCGTGACGCCGACACCGGTATCGGGGCCAACATACGTTATCCAGGAAGGCGATAGCCTGTGGGACATTGCCAACCGTTTTGGCGTCTCGCTGACCGACTTAATGAGCGCCAATAACATCACGGACGCCAACACCATCTCGACCGGAGCAAAATTGGTGATTCCGGGGCTGGAGGGGCTCAGCGGCACACTGACGACCGAGGTCACCGGCTATGGGGACACGTTGACGAGTGTCAGCCGTCGTATGCAAATTCAGACCGACTTGCTACGCCGCCTGAATCACATGACCAGCCCGGCAGAACTCTACGCGGGCGTGAATCTGGTTTACCCGACGACGAAAGACGCTGCACAGCCACTGACAGAACATACCGCGCTGGGGAGTGGTGAAACCCTGTTGGAAGCTGCCGTCAAAGCGCAAACCGACCCGTGGACCTTGTCCTCGTTAAACCAGCTTAAAGGCACCTGGGACGCCTTGCCGGGAGACGTGTTGTACACACCCGGCAGCAACAGCGACACTTCACACAGCAACGGTCTGCCGTCGGCCTTCCTCGATGTCAACGTCACCACGTTACCCGTCACGCAAGGTGGAACCGCGGATATCATCGTCGAGACAAAGCCAAATGTCCAGTTAAGCGGTACGCTCGTCGATCGCACGCTGCATTTCTTCTCCATCGGCAACAACAAATACGTCGCTCTGCAAGGCGTGTATGCTCTGCTCGATCCGGGTCCCTACCCATTGTCGCTTACTGCCACTCTCCCAGACGGCTCCAAACAAAACTTCCAACAACTGGTCATTATTCAGTCAGGAAATTATCCGACCGACCCGCTCCTGTCGGTGTCGGCGGACACGATCGATCCGACCACCAACGACGAGGAAAACCAGAAGCTCGATCAACTTACCGCGCCCATCACCCCCACGAAATATTGGCAGGGCCAATTCACGAATCCGTCCCCCGATTTTCCAGATTGCCACCCGTCCTTCTTCGGAGATCGTCGCAACTACGTTGGCACCGGCACAAATGAGACCTATCACACCTTCCACTCCGGCCTCGATTTTTGTGGACGCGTGGGCACGCCCATTGTCGCCGCGGCAGATGGCGTCGTCGTCTTTACTGGCCTGCTGGTAGTGCACGGCAACACAACGATTATCGACGACGGCTGGGGAATTTACACCATGTACTGTCACCAATCTGAATTTGACGTTCAGGTTGGGCAACACGTCAAAGCCGGCGACCAGATCGGGTTGGTGGGAGCGACCGGACGCGTCACCGGTCCACATCTTCACTTCGAGGTCTGGGTGGACGGCATCGAGGTCAATCCGCTGGATTGGTTGGGCAATACCTATCCATAAAACAGGCCTTGCCAGCGACGGCTCCGTCCCTTCGAAATCCGGCTCTTTGGGAATCCAAACGCCGGGCTGTTGTCCCGGCCCGGCAATTATGCTACACTACTTGCAACCAAACCCGTCTGTTGGAGAACCCCATGAGCGAGCTGGTTACCTACCTGAAACAAAGCGACATCTTCTACCAATTTACCCAAACGCAGCTTGAGCTGGTGGCGAACCTGTGCCAGGAGAAGATATTCAACGCGGGGGAAATCATCTTCGAAGAAAACAGTTCGAGCAAAGAGTTATACGTCATCGTGCAAGGTGAAATCGATATTTTGATCGACCCTGCAGTGATCGGGACGAAGGGTGCTTCCGACAAGATCGTTATCACAACCTTGCGGCGCGGACAGTCATTCGGGGAAGTAGCACTGGTTGACGAAGGTCTGCGTTCTGCAACTGCCCAGGCAAAAGAAAAGACGACTCGTTTACTGGTTATCCCACGCGACAAATTAATCATGCTGTGTGAAACCTATCCCCAACTCGGCTACCGCCTGATGTACAATCTGGCCGCAGACCTGGCGATGAAGATTCGTAACACCGATCTGCAGATACGAGAAAAGGTCTTATACGGCCAGAAGTAAACACTCCCGCCCATTAAACTGTCTTGACCGTTTTATAAAAGAAATGTAATATTCACGCTTAAGTTCGGCGGAACCCGGCTGGAATGCTGGGGAAATCGGCAGCCCCGGCAACCAGTTCAACCGCGGACCAAGGATACCCTATTCAATTCCACACAGGAGGAAGAAGAATGTCCAAGCGTTTGTTTGCTGTTATGGCATTGCTTGCCGCAGCCAGCATGATTTTAGCTGCCTGTGGCTCGGCTGCAGCCAAACAGCCGGACGTGTGCACGTCCGACCCTGCTGGCTGCGCTGTGTTCAAGCCCGGTGATGTAATCAAAATTGGAATGGGTGGACCAATGACCGGTGATAATGCATCGTACGGTATCGACGCTGCCAACGGCGCAAAAATCGCGATCAGCGACGCAGGCAATTTCCAAGGCTGGAAATTCGAACTGGACGCTGAAGATGACGGTGGCACCGCCGAAGGTGGCGCAGCCGTCGCCAATAAGTTCGTCTCCGACCCCAGCATTGTTGCCATTGAAGGCCACATCTTCTCCGGTGCGACCAAGGCAGCCATCCCGATCTACGAAAAAGCCAGTCTGCCCATGATGTCGCCCTCGGCCACCAACCCTGACCTGACCAAGAGCGGCTCCAAGGTCTTCAACCGCGACGTCTTCACCGACTCCACACAGGGGAAATATGCTGCCGAGTATCTCTACAACACCCTGAAATTCACCCAGATCGCAGTGCTGCACGATGGACAGGCTTACGGCCAGGGTCTCGCCCAGGTCGTGAATGACCAGTTCACCGCATTGGGCGGCACCGTTGTGGCTTTCGAAGCCATTACTCCCGGCGAGTCAGACTATAGCGCCGTCCTCGCCGACCTGGCTTCCAAAAACCCGCAAGCGCTCTTCTATGGCGGCTATACTGCCGAAGCCGTCGTGATCGTGAACCAGATGAAGCAGTCTGGCCTGACCAACACCGTCTTCTTTGGTGACGACGGCACTTTCGGCCAGGATTTTCTGGACCGCACTGGCGCCAATGGGGAAGGCGCTTACGCGACATCCCTGATCCCGCCAGCCTCTGACGCAAAGACCAAGTTCGACGCCGCTTACAAAGCCGCCTACGGTCAGGAAGCCGGCAAGCTCTCCCCCTACAGTTGGAGCGCCTACGACGCTGCTGCCGTTCTGATCAAAGCCATCGAAAGCGTTGCCGTGAAAGGCAATGATGGGAATCTATACATTCCACGCAGCGCACTGGTCACAGCCGTCCGCAGCACAAGTGGATACCAGGGCCTGACTGGCACCATTACCTGCGACCCCACCGGCGAATGCGCTTCATCCGGCCCGGTTTTCTATCAGGATAAGGGCAGTCAGTGGGTGCAGGCCTCCCAGTAATCTGGCATAGTTTCCGCACCCTGCTTGCAGCAAGAAATTGATGAACTGGCGGGGCAAGCACTCCGCTTGCCTCGCCAGTTACCTTTTATGCAAGAAGTCCCTCCGGGATCGTTGTGAGAGAAGATGTCTGTGGGGGTGTCTTTCGGACCTGGCTCGAAAGACACCCCCATGTCTCTTCTTTTTTCCATAGGGTTCTAAGGGTCCAAAGGCCCTGCATCGGAGTAGGCGAGCCTACAGCAAGGAGAAGCCTGCCATGGACAAATTTACTGCGCGGAAAATCCGCATACCGCGCAATACATACAGCCTCATTCAGGCAATTCTAGGCATCGTTTTTTCTGCCTACCTGATTTGGAGGCTGTACGTCATTTCCATCGGGAATCCCGTTTACGGGTTGGACACATGGACGCGTTTCGCACTTTCCGGCATCATTCTCGGAAGCGTTTATGCACTGATCGCAATTGGGTACACGCTCGTCTACGGCATCTTGTTCATGATCAATTTCGCGCACGGCGACATCATGATGATCGGCGCATTTGGCGGCTACTTCGTCTTCGAAGCGCTCAAGAACATCCCTGCGCCAACTGCAGCAGACCCAAATTTGACCCTGCTCGACGCCCATCCGATCATTGCCGTGCTCCTGGCTTTTCTCGTCGGAATGGGCGTCGCGGCGTTAAGCGGGTATTTCCTTGAAAAGATCGCTTATCGACCTTTACGGGGCGCCCCACGTCTGGTGCCATTGATTTCGGCTATCGGCGCCTCGATTTTCCTGGAGAATGCCGGGCAGCTCCTCTTTGGCGCGCAACGGCGTGACTACGCCAACCCGGTTCAGCTGACCCGTGGACAAGGCTGGAACGTTCCCATCGGCGGCGGCACCGTTGTCGTAACCTATACCGGCGTCCTGACGTTCGTCCTGGCTATCGTCATCTTGATCGGCCTTTATTTGCTTGTACAACATACCCGTCTCGGGCGCGCCATGCGTGCGGTTGCCGAGAACAAAAACGCTGCTGCATTGATGGGCATCGATGTCGACGGCGTCATCAGCCAAACCTTCGTCATCAGCGGCGCACTGGCCGGTGCTGCCGGCGTGATGTGGGGCATCCATCTTGGCCTTGTCTATTATTTCGTTGGGTTTATTCCCGGCATCAAAGCCTTTACCGCAGCCGTGCTAGGCGGCATCGGCAACATTCCCGGTGCAATGATTGGCGGCCTGTTCCTCGGCATTGTCGAATCGGTAGGCCCGGCCTTCCTGGGCATCGACTTCCAGTTGAAGGATGTACTGGCTTTCAGCATCCTGGTGCTGGTACTCATCTTCCGCCCAACCGGCATCCTCGGCGAAGTGCTGAGCGAGGAGAAGGTCTGATGAAACGACAACTCAACCATGGACTGAGCAATGGCCTGACCTTCGGAATCGTCTCGATTTTTCTCTTCCTGATCGGATTTCTGCCCATTGCAGGCGGCATCATCAAAGACGCGCTCCACAACGGCTCGTTCCAGGCCTTCGGCTTCGACGCCGACACCTTCGATATGCTCATCTTTTGGGGATTACTCGGACTTTGGGCTGGCAGCGTGGGTGGACGCCGGCTCAAGAACGAGCCCGACACCTGGCTCACCGCTCTCGTCGGCGGGACAGCCGCCGGACTCGTCCACGGCCTGTTGATCGGGGGGCTGGCATTCCTGGTGGGGTCGCTCAACGACGCCGGCGTACGCATCAGCGTCTATCTGTCTGCCGTCCTACCGGCAACCATCAAACTTTTCCTGGTGGGCAAGGACACCCTGCCAGGATCCCTATTCGAATTCAGCTTTATGCTCCTGACGGGAGTCCTGGGCGGGTTGCTTGCCTTTGCCATGCGTGGACAATGGCGACGCGCCTTTGCGGACTGGCGCAGCCGCACCTGGAAAGAATTTCTACAACGTCCAAAAGTTCATAAAATACGCGGCCATCCGGCCTTCATGCCGGTGGTTTACGTCCTGATCCTGTTCGTCATCTTCCTGATTCCCCTGCAGATTGGGCAGTATTGGAATTACACGCTGGGCACCGTCGGAATCTACGTCCTGCTGGGCCTGGGTTTGAACATTGTGGTGGGTCTCGCCGGGCTGCTCGACCTCGGTTATGTGGCGTTCTTCGCCATCGGCGCTTACACGGTGGCGCTGCTGACAGCGCCCAGCCCGCAGCATTTGTTGTGGAGTTTTTGGGTTGCCGTGCCAATCGGGATCGTGTTAGCGGCTTCGGCGGGCATTCTGCTCGGTATTCCGGTGCTACGCATGCGGGGCGACTACCTCGCCATCGTCACCCTGGGGTTCGGCGAGATCATTCGCATCCTGGCGACTAGCGATTTGTTGACTCCCTTCTCAGGAGGCCCAAAAGGCGTCAGCGACATCGGCGGGCCAACCCTCTTCGGGAAACCCTTCAGCAGCGACATCGACTTCGTCTACCTGATTCTCCTGGGCGTTCTGCTGGCGATATTCGTCACCATACGTCTGCGAAGCTCGCGCGTGGGCCGCGCCTGGGAAGCCATGCGCGAAGACGAGACAGTTGCCGGGGCAATGGGCATCAATACCCTGACGCACAAGTTGATGGCGTTTGCCATCGGGGCAGCTTTCGCCGGGTTGGGCGGTGTGCTCTTCGCATCGCGCAACCAGTTTACCGGGCCGGAAGACCACAACCTGATGGTTTCCATCAACGTCTTGTCGGTGGTCATCGTCGGTGGGATGGGCAGCATCCCCGGCGTGATTGCCGGCGCGTTCGTGCTCAAAGGGCTGCCTGAAGTCCTGCGCGAGTTGGAAAACTATCGCGTGCTCGCTTTCGGCGCGCTGCTGGTGGTGATGATGATCTGGCGTCCCGAAGGGTTGTTCCCAGCCACCCGTCGCAGTATGGAAAGGCACAAACAACAAGAAGAAGAGGGGAGAGAGGCCGAATCTCCGGGAGGCAAAACTTCATGAGCAACGCACTCGAAACAACCGCACTGACCAAGATATTTGGCGGTCTGGTTGCAGTCAATCACGTCAACCTGGTCATTCCGCAGAAAGCCATTTTCAGCGTTATTGGCCCGAACGGAGCCGGTAAGACAACCTTCTATAACTGCATTACTGGTTTTTACACGCCGGACGAAGGGGATGTGCTATTTTATGGAGAGTCGCTGGTGGGTCTCAGCCCAGATCGCGTCATGCAAAAGGGGATCGCGCGCACCTACCAGAATATCCGTCTGTTTGGGAACATGACCGCCATCGAAAATATTATGGTGGGCGAACACAGTCGTCTGACCAGCAACTTTATCGAAGCAATCCTGCGGACGCCTCGTTTCCGCAAGGAGGAAGAGAACGCCCTCGCAGAAGCCACCCGGCTATTGCAATTCGTCGGTCTCGGCGGACTTGGCGACCAGGTTGCCCGCAACCTACCGTACGGTGCGCAGCGCCGTCTCGAAATCGCTCGCGCCCTGGCCAGCAAGCCGAAGTTGTTGCTGCTCGATGAGCCAACGGCGGGCATGAATCCCAACGAGACCAGTGAAATGATGCACTTCATCCGCAACCTGCGCGATGAAGTGGGCATTACCATCCTGTTGATCGAACATGATATGCGCATGGTTATGGGCGCCAGCGACCGGATCGCCGTCCTGGATTACGGCACTAAAATTGCCGAAGGCTCCCCGGAAGAAATCCAGAACAATCCGCGTGTGATCGAAGCCTATCTTGGTCGCAACGCCGGCGCAGCAATCAATTGACGAGGAACGACGACATGACCATGCTTGTAGTTTCCGACATTCACACATATTATGGCAACATCCACGCACTGAAAGGCATTTCCCTCACCGTCGAAAAAGGAGAGATCGTCACACTGATCGGCGCCAACGGCGCCGGCAAGACCACCACCCTGCGCACGATCTGCGGCATGTTGAAGCCACGTCAGGGACAGGTCGTTCTCGACGATGAAAATATCACCGGGCTGGCAGCGCACGAGGTCGTCTACAAGGGCGTTTCGATGGTGCCGGAAGGACGCGGCGTGTTCGCCCGCTTGAGCGTGACCGAAAACCTGGACCTCGGCGCTTACAGTCGAAGGGACCGCGAAAACTTCTCCAAGGACCTCGAGCGGGTCTTCGCCATTTTCCCACGCTTGAAGGAACGCCACAAGCAGGTGGCCGGCACCCTGTCTGGCGGCGAACAACAAATGCTCGCCATTGGACGGGCGCTGATGGCCCGCCCACGCCTGCTCCTGCTGGACGAACCCTCCATGGGGCTTGCTCCCATCCTGGTCGAAAGCATCTTCGACACAGTCAAAGCCATCAATGCCGAGGGCACCACCATCCTGTTGGTGGAACAGAACGCGCTTATGGCGCTTTCCATCGCCCACCGCGGCTATGTGCTCCAAACCGGGCAGATTGTCTTGAGCGACACCGCCGAGAATTTAAAGAAGAACGAGATGGTGCAAAAAGCCTATTTGGGGGGCGAGTAAGCCGACGCAAAAATTGCAGCACCAGAAACCGGCCTTATCGTTGTGCTGCTTGTATCGGCGGGGGTACTTTTCGGGTCACGCTCGAAAAGCACCCTCATCCGTCTTTCTTGCGAACGCCGGAGGAACCCTATGCCTTCTGCTGAAATCATCACCATCGGAACGGAAATCCTGTTGGGGGAAATTGTGGACACGAATTCCGCTTTCCTGGCGCGCCATCTGCGCGATTTGAACGTCGACGTTTTCCGCACTTCGACCGTGGGCGACAACATCCAGCGCATCGCCGTCGTTCTGCGCGAGACGCTCGAACGCACACAAATCATCATCACCACCGGCGGCCTGGGCCCCACCGTCGATGACCCCACCCGCGAAGCCGTGGCGCTGGCTTTCGGTCTTCCGTCCGAATTCCGGCCCGAGCTGTGGGAACAAATCGTCGAGCGCATGCGCGGATTCGGGCACACGCCCGGCGAAAACCAGAAGCGCCAGGCCTACGCGCCACAGGGTGCCCTTGGTATTCGCAATCCGGTGGGCACGGCCCCGGCCTTCATCGTCGAACAAGGCGACAAGTGCGTCATCGCGTTGCCGGGTGTGCCGCGCGAGATGGAATATCTGGCCGAAAACGAAATCTTCCCCTACTTGCGACAGCGCTATCATCTGACCGGCAGCATCAAAGCCCGCGTGCTGCACTGCGCCGGCCTGGGCGAATCCATCATCGACGAGCGCATCGGCGATCTGGAGCAACGCGCCAATCCCACTGTGGGGCTGGCCGCCCACTACAGCATGGTCGACGTACGCATTACGGCCAAGGCCGATGACACCGCAACAGCCGACGCCATGATTGCCGAAGTCGAGCAGATCTTATACGGCCGCCTGGGCGATGCCATCTTCGGCGCAGACGAAGAGACCCTGGAGGGGAATGTCCTGAACCAACTGGAGATGAAAGGCTGGACGCTGACAGTCGTCGAAGCCAACACCGGCGGCGAACTCTCGCAGCGTCTTTCCGCCACCCGGCGGGCGGCTTTCGCCGGCGGGCAGATTCTGCCGTCGCTGGCAGACTCCCAATCGCTGGCCGAGGCCGCCGAAGCGCAGAGAAAACTGACGGGGGCTCACTTTACGCTGGCTTTAACGGTACAGCCGCAAACGGGGCGGTCGAGCGTGGACATTCTCCTGGTCACCCCCGAAGGGCAGCAGGCCAAGACCTACACCTACGGCGGGCACCCGAAAAACGTTCCCGCCTGGGGAGCCAACAACGCCCTTAATCTATTACGCAAAAAGGTGATCCAACTGGATGTCTAGGGAGCGGCTGAAAGGGACGGCGGCGATTCTCTGGCTGGTCAACTTGACCGTCTGCCTGTTGCTGGCCGCCGCTTTTTACTGGTTCAACCAGTCCGCCGCGAAAGCGAACTCCCCGAACGCCTCGCTGTTCTTCGCCGACGCTGCAGCCAGCTTCACCCCCCAGGCTTCGCTCACGCCCGTGCCGCCGCCCACGCAACGGGCCACCATCACGCCCTGGCCCACGCCGTCTCCCGGCCCAAGCCTGACGCCGCTGCCGGAGCGTCCCGCCAACCTGCGCGTGATCGGTTATTCCGTGGAAGACCGCCCGCTGGAAGTCTACACTTTCGGGCACGGGCCGACGAACAAGCTGATCGTGGCTGGAATCCACGGCGGGTACGAACACAATACCGTAGAACTGGCCGGACAGTTGATTGCCTACCTGAACGATCACCCCGAGCACGTTCCCGGCGACGTGACGCTCTACATCCTGCACGACCTGAACCCCGACGGCTACGCGCGCGACAAAGGCGTGGACGGACGCGCCAATGCCAACAACGTGGACTTGAACCGCAACTGGCCCTATAACTGGGCTGCCGATTGGCCGCGCGACGGCTGCTGGATTTGGCGTCCGATCACGGGCGGCGCGTACGCCGGTTCGGAGCCGGAAGTCAAGGCGCTGATCGCTTTCATCGATGACATCAAGCCAGCCGCGTTAATAAGCTACCACAGCGCGGCGCTGGGCATCTTCCCCGGCGGGCGTCCCGATTATCCGCCTTCGATCCAACTGGCGCAAGCCGTCGCTGCGGTCAGTAATTACCCGTATCCGCCCATCGATACGGGCTGCGATTACACCGGCGACCTGACGGACTGGGCCGCCAACACGCGCGGCATCCCCGCCATCGACATCGAACTGACCAACCACAGCGATACGGATTTCGACCAGAATTTACGCGTGTTGCAGGTTTTCCTCAACTGGAAACCCTGAACCGGTTAGAATCCGTGGAAAAGTTCTACATGGTAGCCCAGGGAAAGCAACCAATGGTCTACTCCAAACTGGATACCCAACCCCACCACGAGAATGAACAGAACGTACAACGCCACCGTCCAACCATTCTTCCCAACGACCCGGCTCAAAAATTTTTGTCCCCGACCGCCGAAGAACAGCAAGACGCTGCCCGAGGAAACGAAGAAGACGAAGATATAGATTCCAACCGCCGTGTACAGGATGGCGTCCGCTCCGCCCAGGGCATCGCAAATGGGCAGTGCCACCATCCAGCCCAGGGAAAACAGACCGATCAGCAGGGAGATGATGCCGAAAATTCGGGCCTGCCGGTTGTCATATTCGATCTCGTCCATATGCATGCCTCACAGTTCACATTCGTGGATTGAAAACGGCTTAACGATACAGGAAAACCCTCACCGGCGCAAGGAAAAACCTGACTTTGCCCACCCGATGGAAGCGCCATCTGTCTTGACTTTAATGTCAGACAAGCACATAATAATGCAACTCAATCGCGCTCAACCGAAAGCCGGTTCTCCAGGGATCGGCGAGGGTTCTCTAGAATTTTCCGTAGAGAAGGGAAGATGGGGCACACCCCCATCCATCCATTTCATCATGCTGATTCTCGAAGATTCCTCAGCGAGGTTGCAGATACGCGCGGGGGATTTTCGGGCCAAGCCCCAGACGTGTCTCGCCTTTCCCGTCTGATGCGAGTTTCCCAGGGAAGCAGGAACCGGTTCGCCTGAATCAGTCCAAAGACAGAAGGAGAACGAATGACGGAAACGGTCGACATCCTGCTTGTCAATGCCCATATTTTGACAATGGACGAATCCTTTCGTCAGTATCGCAACGGCGCGTTGGCCGTCAAAGGTGATAGCATCCTCGCCGTGGGAGACGAAACGGAGGTCAAAACAGCATATACGGCCTCGCAAACCGTCGACTGCGGCGGCAAGATTTTGATGCCTGGGCTGGTCAACGCCCACACGCACATTCCGATGACGCTCCTACGCGGCCTGGCCGACGATTTGCGCCTGGATGTGTGGCTGATGGGCTATATGATGCCCGTCGAACGGGAATTCGTCTCGCCGGATTTTTGTCGGCTGGGCAGCTTGATCGCCTGCGCCGAATTCATCCGCAGTGGTGTGACCAGCTTTGCCGATATGTACTACTTCGAGGAGGACGTTGCCAGGGCAACCGCCGAATCCGGCTTGCGGGGAGTCTGCAGCCAAACGGTGATGAAGTTCCCCACACCCGACGCAAAGGCCTACGAAGACTCGCTCGCCATGGCGCGGGACTTCATCCAGCGTTGGAAGGGTCATCCCCTGATCGTGCCCTCGGTGGCACCGCACGCGCCTTACACCTGCACGGCGGAGATTCTGAAAGCGACGGCCCAACTGGCGGCGGAATTCGACGTGCCGCTGCACATTCACCTTTCGGAAACGGCCTTCGAAGTGGAGAACATGCGCAACGAGAACGGCATGCCGGTGATTCCCTACGTCAAGAAGCAGGGACTCTTCGAGGCCAAAGTGCTGGCCGCACATTGCGTACACGTCGACGATGGCGAGATTCGTACACTGCAACATTACGACGCCGGCGTGGCGCATAACCCCTCCTCGAATCTCAAACTGGCCTCCGGCGTGGCGCCGGTCAACAAGATGCTGGAGATTGGCCTGAACGTCGGCATCGGTACAGACGGCCCGGCCTCCAACAACGACCTCGATATGTTCGAAGAAATGCGTCTGGCGGCCTTCTTGGCTAAGGGCATCAGCGGCGACCCGACGGCGCTGCCAGCGCCCCAGGCGCTGGCCCTGGCGACGCGCATTGGCGCCAAGGCTCTGCACATCGGACATTTGACCGGTTCGTTGGAACCCGGAAAGCGCGCCGACCTGATCCTGGTCGACCTGTCTCCGTTGCACAACACACCACGCTTCGAGCGCGACCCGAACGGAGCGTACGCGCAGCTCGTTTACGCCGCCAAGTCCACCGATGTGTGCGACGTAATGGTCAACGGCAAATGGCTGATGCGCGCCAAACAGGTGCTGGTGCTCGACGAAGCCGACCTGCTCCAACAGGCCGCCAGCTACGCCAAACGAATCGACGCCTTCTTGATTGCGCGGGAGCAATCGGTGCTGTCCAAGCTGATCGCGCTGGGCGGCTCTACGGAGGCGGAAAGCTTCGAAGTCCAGTTGAAGGTGCGGCTGGATGACGCCGCGACCGTCGTCCAGGGCATCGAGAACGCCGACATGGAAATCGTAAGGTTCAAGCACTACCGTGAATACGACAACTACTTCGAATTCGACGACCCAACCCAGGGCCGCTTGCGCTATCGCGAAGACGACCTGGTTGACGACAAGGGCAACGTTGTCAACGTCCGCACCCGGCTGACGCTGATTGGCCAGAACCGCGAGGACGAGTTCGCCCAGGAAGTGCTGCTCTCCCGCAGTCGCTACCTGGCGCCCGCCTCCCAAACGCTGCGGTTCTACCGCGAATACTTCAAACCGCTCTCCGAAAAATCCATCCAAAAGGACCGCCAACGCTGGCTGGTCAACTACAAAGGCGTCGAGTTTTTCATCAACCTGGATCATTTCGAGCAGCCCGCCATCCCCGGTTACTTCGTCGAGGTCAAGAGCCGCACCTGGAGCCGCATAGACGCGCAACGGAAAGCGCAACTATCGGCGGAACTGCTCCAGGCGCTCCACGTGGTAACGAGCGAGCGTCTGACCAACGATTACATCGAACTGCTCTCCCGGCAGGTAAATTGAGACTATGCGCTGGATCACCCGAATTCTGGCTTTTCTATTGACGATTTTGTTCGTCCTGACCGCCGTCCTGTCGCTGGTACTGTTCAATGTGGAGCAACAGGCCTTCCAGGCCGCGACCTACGAACAGGCCCTTCAAGATGGCAACCTGTACAGCCGCGTGCCGCAGGTGTTGGCTGCCACCCTCTCGAACCGCCTGTCCCTATCTGGAAGCGCCGGTCAGTCGCTTCCCTTCCAGTCTCTGACAGTGGACGAGTGGACAACCCTGTTGACTTCGCTGTTGCCCCCGCAGGACATCCGCACGATGACGGAGTCGACGCTCGACCAACTCTTCAGCTATTTGAACGGGAAAAGCACCCAGGTAACAGTCTCGCTCATACCCATCAAGCAAAATTTGGCGCAAAACGGCTTCACCGTCGTGCAGGAGTTTCTACAGACCCAACCAGACTGCACGCCCAGCCAGGTGCTCGACATGGGAGCCGCGGTGCTGGCCGGGAAAGACCCTTTTGCAAATGCCCAGGTGCTCTGCAATCCGCCCTTGAACCTGCTGGCGCTGGTAAAGCCCCAGGTCGAGGCCGCCACCAAGCTGGAAGCGGACGTCATCCCCGACAGCCTGCCGCTGCACTTGCCCCCACAGTCCAGACTCCAATCGTTGAAGAACGCCCGCCTGCTCATGCACCTTAGCCCGCTGCTTCCACTGGGATTACTCCTGGCTGTGACGTTACTGGCCGTCCGTTCGCTGCGCGACTGGTTGGCCTGGTGGGGCGCGGGCTTCCTGTTCACCGGCGGAATCGGCGTCGGGTTGTATTACCTGGCGATCCCGCTCTTCCAGTTTCTCTTCAAAGCGCTCCTGCTGACGCAGGTGGGATCACAGCTTTCGGGGATTACCATCGACTTTTTAAGCGACCTGATCTCCGTCGTCACCCGCAGCTTGCTGGGCGCGATGGGCGGCGAGTCGCTTCTGCTCCTGGCGGCAGGCTTGTTGATGATCGTCGTCCGCTACCTGCTGCCCGGCCCCCAGGTCGATCCGGCGCAAGGCTTGCTCGTCCCCTGAGACAGGGTTTTCACAAGAAATGCGAGCCGCCGCTTTTCGGCCGTGTGGCAGTCTCCTGACACGCCAGAAGATTGCTTCACCCCGCAAAGAACGCGGGGTGAAGCAATGACAACATCATGGAGGAGATAGACTGTCAAGCTACTTTGTAAAAACCCTGATCCCCTGGCACCCAGGGAACCCAGCGAATGATTTCCGTAAAACGGGCCTTGCGCAGGCCCGTTTTTTCTTATCCGGTGCCAGCTTTTCTCGTTGCAACAAAACCGGGCGCAAACGGGTATAGAGAATATGCACACAAAAATTACCGGATTCATCAAGAGAAAACCATGGGGCCCAAAATGAAACGTTCCCTGCTCGCCTTGCTCGTCTTGGCGCTTGCCGCCCTCGCCTGCGGCGGACAAGCTGCCGTCACGCCCACGCCCGGCAGTACACCCACGCCTTTTCCCACGCCCGACGCCTCGGCCTTTAAATCCGGCAAGACACGCTACGGATTCTTCCCATCGCCCCCCAAGATTTCACTGGACAGCGTTTTGCAGCTCTACAAAGACCTGGGAGACCATGCCGACTTCATCCTGGTTCAACAAACCGTCCCCTGGGCAGACTTCGTAGATAGCGTGGACGGCCAGTCGAAATCGCGCACCGACCTGACCAACCAGGTCACGCTGGCGCTCCAAAACCACTTGCAGTATATCTTCGTCGTCGACGGCCTGGATGGACTCAACCGCCGCAACTTCCAGGGCCTGCCGTCTGGCTGGCAAGCCAGCTTCGCCGACCCTAAAGTCAGAAGCGCCTACAAAAACTACACGCTCTGGATCGTGCGCCACTTCCATCCGCATTACCTGGGCCTGGCCTCCGAGATCAACACCTACATGGACGTCCACCCCGACGACGCGCCGAACTTCCTCAGCCTCTACAACGAAATTTACCAGGCAGTCAAAGCCGAAGCGCCCGACACACAAATCTTCGTCACCTTTCAGTGGGAAGAATTGAACAACCTGATGCCGCAGATCGCCAACGGACGCCAGCCTTATCACATCAATTGGGACGAAGTGGAAGCTTTCGAACCGAACTTGGATGTGTGGGTGATCTCGACCTACCCGTTCGTCGCCTTCAAATCGGGAGACGACATCCCCGCCGACTACTATACGCCGCTGCTCGACGAAACCCATCGAGATGCGCATGGCGGCATCCCGAAACCGCTGGCCATCGGGGAAGGCGGCTATACCTCCCAACCGACCGGCTCCACCCAGGGCACCCCTGCCGACCAGGTTGCCTACCTGAACGCAATCCACAAACAGATTGGGTCTCATCTGGTCTTCTGGACCTACCTGTTGTTCAACGACCTCGACATGAATTCCTATTCCTGGTTTTTTCTGACCAGCGGTGCCAATGTGCTCGACGTGTTTACGCTGGGCATGTTCACCTCGGTCGGGCTTCGTAACGCCGACGGCACGCCCAAACCTGCCCTGGACGTATGGGACTCCTTCCGGAAGGGAAAATGAGCGGGTGAAAAAACTGTGGCTGTCCGTAACGCTCGTTCTGCTGCTGATCACCTGCGCCTGCCAGCGCAAAAAAAAGCCCACCCCAACGGAAACCCTTCCGGCGGCGACGGGAGCGACTTCCCAACTGTGGGCTCTGACGCGCGGCGGCCCGAAAAGCGACCAGGCCTGGGGCGTAGACGTCGATCCGCAGGGGAACGTTTATCTGGCAGCGTATGAACAGAAGCCTGGCGATTTGTTCACAGACATAGCCGTCTACAAATTTTCAGCGTCGGGGCAGCAGCTTTGGCGCATCAACTGGGGTGGGAAGTACGAAGACAAAGCTTTTATCGTCAAAGCTGACGGAGACACCGTCTACGTCGGCGGGCTGACCCAATTATCCGCCAATCCCGCCGACGCGCAGATGGTTGTCCTGGCTCTGGATGCCAGCGACGGGCGCCAACAATGGCAGTTCACCTGGGGCCAGGGCGTCGGCTACCAGGAAGTGGACGGCCTGACAGCCGACGGCAACGCCATTTACGTCTCGGGCTGGACGACCAGCGCGAAAACCGGCAACGACCTCGCCCTGCTCAAACTCGATCGCCAGGGTCACTTGCTCTGGAAGAGCATCTGGGGCACCCCGGCTTTCGACGAGGCTGACGGCCACATGGTCGTGGACGACAATTTTATCTACTTGAGTGGGCGCATCGACGCCACCAATATCCTGCTGGGCGGCGACGCCCTGATTGCCAAATTCTCCAAACAAACAGGACAATATATCAGCCACGTGACCTGGGGCGGCGCATTCTTCGACGATGCGCTGGGCCTGACCAGCGATGGGAACGCTCTCTACGCCGTTGGCCTGACTTCCAGCAAGGGCAACAACGGGCAGATTTTCGTCCTGAAACTGGACAAGGAACTGCATATTTTGTGGGAGCAAGTGTGGGGCGGGGCCCAGGGCGAAGCCGCCCGCGCCATCGCCGTTGGCCCAGACGGCAATCTTTACGTCGCCGGGAAGACGGAAAGCTACGGCGCCGGCAAGAACGATATCGTGCTGCTATCATTCGACCCGCAGGGAAAGCTACGCTGGTACCGCACCTGGGGCGGCCCGCAAGACGATTCATCTCACGATCTGGTCATCGACGGGGATTTTATCTACATCGCCGGGGAAACGAACAGTTTCGGGCAGGGGCAGAACGACGACCTGCTACTCAAGGTCAATCGCGTCACGGGACAGTTCCCGCCCACGCCATAGACGAAGATTCTTCGGTTCTTTGGGATTTCCTCGCGCCGCCTATACCCACAAATCGGCTTCATCCCGCAGATTCTCCATGAATCGATTCTTCCCACAGCCATCGTAGAACGCCCGTGAGGGATATAACTAAAGCGGCGTTCTCAGGGACAGGCTTTTTCCAAATGTTGTTCGAAGGTCTCGGAGAAATTATGCAGGCCGGAACCGTCGCAGCGCGCCCGAAAGTAGTAATACGGCGTCTGCGCCGGATACGCCACCGCCTGCAACGCCCCCAGTGACGGATTGTCGATCGGGCCCGGCGGCAGGCCGTTATGCCGGTAAGTGTTATACGGCGAATCAACCTGCAGGTCGTCCGCGGTCAGCGGTGACGGCCACCAAGTCTTTCCCGCCGTTCCGAGGCCGAGGGCGTACTGCACCGTTGGGTCAGCCTCCAACGGCATGCTGGCTTTAATCCGATTCAGAAACACCGAAGCGATGATGGGTTGCTCGTCCGAGACAACCGCCTCGCGCTGGACGATGGAGGCCAGGGTCACTGCCTGGTAAACCGTCAGGCCCTGGCGGGAAAAACCGTTGCGCAGGTCGGGCGTCAGCGCCAACGCAAAATTCCGCAACAGGAAAGTAACCAACTGGTCGGTCTGGATGGCGCGCGGCAGCGTATACTCGCCGGGCAACAGGAAGCCCTCCGCCGAAGCGGTGGCGGGTAAAAAGTCGAGGCCGGCCTGCGGATTCCGGGCAACGGCGAGAAAAGCGTCGGGAGATGCGTCCAGGCCGGAGGTTGGCAAGGAGGCTGCAATTTCCTCCATCCGCCAACCGGCCAGAACAGTAAACTTGACCTGGGTGGGTGTGGCGTCCTGCAAGCGTTGCGCGATCTGTATCCCTGAAAGCGCCGGGCTGAGCGTAAAATTCCCGGCCTGGATGCCGATGTCCATGCCGGTATAGACGAGGTAAGCGCGAAAGGCCCCGGCGCTGCGAATCAGGTGTTGGGCCTCCAGGCGCGAGGCGACCGAGGCGGCGCTGTCGCCCGCCTGGACGCTGAAGGACTGCTCGGCTCCCGTCGGGTCGACCGGGCTGGTAATCAGGCCGTCGTACCACAGCAACAGGGCCGAATATTGCACGCGTTGCAGCGGGTTGAGTGTATCGCTGTATGGGCCGTATTTGCGCAGGGCGGCCAGGGGCAGCCCCCAAAATATAGCCACCAGCAAGCCGACCAGGACGACCGGCACAAGGATACAACCGTAGGGGATATAGTAACGGCGTCGTCTACGCATATCAGGATTGTCGCACGTCGAGATAATTTTGCAGCAGCACGGCGGCGGCCACTTCGTCCAGGTGGCCGGAGCGCTTCTTGCGGCTCACGCCCATCTCCAGGCGCAGAGCGCGAGCGTCCTGCGTGGTCAGGCTCTCGTCCCACAGTTCGACGGGGAGTTCGCACTGCGCGCGCAGGGCCTCGGCAAAGCGGACGGCGCGCCGCCCGGCCAGATTGGGCTGGCCGGTTTCGTCATACGAAACGCCGACGATGATCTGCGCAACCTGCTCGTCATGGGCAATGGCAGCCACCTGGGCTGCGTCGAGGGGCCGCGAGACGTGGCGGATGACGCACAGGGCGCGCGCCAGACTGCCGGTGGGATCGCTGATCGCCAGCCCAATGCGCTTCTCGCCATGATCGACGGCCAGGACGCGCCCACTCATCCCGTCACCGTGATGCGAAACGGCAGGTATGGCAGCCACGGCCACCAAAAAGGCCGGATGGCAATCTGCGGGGCATCCTGCAGACTGTAGGCCTGGGTCAGGCGTTGGGCCGCCGCGCCGCTGGTTTGGCCCTGCACCAGTCCGATCACCTGAAATGGACTTACCTGGGCATGAACCTGGCGTTCGGCTTTCATGCGCCAGCGCGTCACGCCGTTGGGGCCAGAAAACAGGGAACTATCCGAAGTGAGCTGCAAAGAACCGGGCTGCGGCACCTCGTCGGCAGGCAGCGAGGCGTCCAGCGCCAGGTTGGCAAGTTCCTGCAAATCCTGCGCCGCCGCATACGAAGCGCTGAACTGCACGCGCAGCAGCAAGGTCAATTCTTTTCCCGGTTGCCCACTCGGCGGCGTATAGGTCTCTTCCAACACTTTGTCGGTCTGCAAAGTGGAAGGGAAGAAGATGTCGCCGCTGGTGAGTTTTCCGGGCAACTGCACGCGCGCCTGGTCTTCCAGCTTCGACATCAGGCTGGCGCGCAGGTCCTTGCGATCTTGCGCGCTGGGCGCGGCGTTGACGCGGTCTGCGCCGCCGCTGGTGGCCGCCGGGTTGGTGACAGAGAGTTGCAGCCCCAGGGGACTCTGAAAGCTCGTGATCGCGCCGGCATCGACGTTTCCGCCTGCGCCGCCCAGAACGGCCAGCACACCCACGTTGGCGGCCTGCCGCGCCCCGGCGGAGACCTTCGCTGCCTCGGTCGTGGCGAATTCAACCGGCGGCGTACCTCCCGTCAGCAGGATCGTCCCGGCAGGAACGGAGACCGCCGCATTGGTCAGATTGCTGAATTCGACGGTTCCACGCGCCCGGTCGCCGGCGGCATCTATCTGCCCGGTAACGGGTACCGTGCCCGACAGTTCCAACGTCACGCTGACGCTGCGCGCGGGCAGCGTCCCGGAGACGTTCACATGCGTCACATCCGGTTCGGCGCTGACGGGCAGCACCAGGCTTTGGGTCTGCAATGGGGGATCGAGTTTAACGTCGGCAGAGGGGACGAACACCAGCATGATCGCCAATACGCTGAGCACAGCCGCCGCAAAGAGGGCGAAGCGGGCTTCGGGTAACTCGGTAAAGGGCAGCAGTTCCGCGGGCGGCAAGGCGGCCCGCAGAGCGCGCAAGTCCAGGCGAGGTCTGCGCCGTCGCAAGGCCAACGACTCGGCCACCGGCCAATCCGTATGCTGCGCCTCACTGCTGGTCTTGAAAACGGGAATGCCCAGACGGTGCGCCGCCGCACGAATCTCGCGGTCGCGCGTGACCAGGCCGAGTTCGGTCCCCAGAGTGGCAGCGTTGCGTCGCAATAGAACCAGGTCCAGGGGGCGCACGTCCACCTGCCCACGGCGCGGCCAGGCCAACAGGATACGCGGCGCCTTGGCCCAGGCCAGTTTGTCGCGGATCGAGATGACATCGTCGTGTCCCTGGAGTTGAACGATCTGTGTTTTCATCCCCCGCAATTATACCCATCGTGGCACAAGTTGGGCCGGAAAAGGGACGGGCTCTCCCGTCCCTTTAGCAAAGAGTTCCCCAAGGGTCAGACGGAAGTCGCTTTACGTTTTGACGATCATCACCAGGGTAACATCTCCCTGCGGATACAGCGTAATGGTCAACAGCGACTGGTCGCTATCGTTGCTATACGTGAGCAGAGTCGACTGCTCCTGCCCCGGTTCCACGGCCAACGACTGGAAACCCAGCTTCGACAACTGCTGGTCGTAATAAGCGTGCACTTCGTCTGGCGTGGCCTGGATTGTGAAACGGTAGGAATAGCTATCCTGGCTGCCAGACAATGCGCCCGGCATGATGGGAATACCGCCCCAGTCCACCGAGGGGCTGCCGGCCGGTAGCAATGCCGTAATGACATCCGGTGATGAGGCCGGGGCCGGTGTGCCTGCCACAGCCGCAGTCGCAGCAACAGGAGCCAGAGTCACGGCCTCGGTCAAGGCCGGTAAAGGCGCCAGCGTAACCGCCGGTGCTTCTGTCACTACTGGCGGCAACGTCACCACGGCTGCCGTCACAACGGGAACGGGGGTGCCAGAACAGGCTGCCAGCAAAACAGCGCTCGCCAGAGAGAAAAGTACAGCAAAACGTTTGGACATAGTACCTCGTCGAGAAAAGTCCAGAATTCAGATTTCGGCAGGTATTGTACTGTTCATCCGCAAAGTTGGGGGGCAGTCTACACACATCTCCACAATTGGCGCCAAGAAGACAAAAACGCTCAATCATTCGGCGCACCGAAACGAAAAGACCCCGGTGAGCGAGTCGCCGGGGCAGAATCCACGAGGGAAATCAGGGCTAGTACCGCAACTTCCTTAAGTTGCAGGGTTGCATTCTGAATTTCTTCCCTGAAAAATAGGTCTTGCGCTCTCCACTTTCATAAAGTTGCGGCACTAGGGAACCTTCGAGATGACCACGATCACGTGTGCCGTGTCATTATCGTACGAGGTAAGCATGATGGTCAGCGCGTATGAAGAAAAGGCAACGTTATGCGTTGCCAGACTCCCGCTACCGCTATATCCTGTGATTGCTGCGCTAACCAAGCCCAACGCACTGGCCTTGCTCTGGTAGAACACGCGCCCCTGATCCAGCGTAGCAGCAGCAATATAGCTGTAAATATTCGAGTTGAATTCCTGGCCGTCCGTGGCCTGTGGCATGATAGGAACATCGCGCCAGCTTTCAAGCGGAGTACCCACCGGCTTGAAATACTGGGGTAAATTCAACAGGCGCCCCATCGAACCCATTTCGGCGATCATCGTTGCAGACGCCGAGTCGGTCGTGGCGGTTGCTGCAATGGGTGGAGAGGTATCCGCCGGGGCCTGCGTGGGCGTATCCATTGCGACAGGCACCGCCGTCGACATATCCAACGGCGGAGCAGTCAACGTCGCCGGGTTTTGTATTGGAACGGGAGTTGGAGTTTCTACAAGGGGCTGGGTAAGTACACTACACGCCAGGGAAACCAGGACGAACGAAACGAGTAAAAATACTTTTACACGCAACATGCCGCCTCCTTCCTGAGGGTCGTCATCACAATAATCCCAGCAGGAGAGGCATTCAATAGGAAACCAGTCCTAAAAGGAGTGGCTACTTCAGTTTTTCATCCAACCAACCGTTAACACTCGCCAGCGCCTCGGGCAGTTTGGCAACATCTTTTCCACCGCCGAACGCCAAATGCGGCGCGCCGCCGCCGCCCGCTCCCAACTGGCGCGAGACATAACCCACGACATCCCCGGCCTTGATGCCCCGTTTGATCAAATCCTGAGTCACGGCAGCCATCACGATCACGCTTTCCGCAGCCGATGCGGCAATCACACACACCCCGTTCTGCGGATACTTCTCGCGGAAGCGGTCGGCCAGCTTTCCAAGCGTTTCCTTGTCCGCGCCGGGTACCTCCATCGCCAGCAGGGAAATGCCTCCCACCATTTCGACGCTCGATAGCTTGTCGTCGAAAGACGAGAGCGCCAATTCGGCCCGCAGCGCCGACAAGTGCTTGCGCGCCTCGGAAAGCTCGTCCTGCAAGCTGCTGACTTTCTGTGGGACTTCCTCCACCGACGATTTCAACGTAGCGGCAGTCTGCTTCAACGTCTTGAAGCGCTTGGCGACCAGTTCATACGCCCCGCGTCCGGTCACCGCTTCGATGCGCCGCACCCCGGCCGCAGCCGAACTCTCGCCGACGATCAGGAACATGCCCACGTCGCTGGTGCGTTCGAGGTGCGTGCCGCCGCATAATTCGTACGAGTGACGCTCGTCCGGAGCGCCGATGGTGATCGTACGCACCACTTCACCGTATTTCTCGCCGAAGAGCGCCATCGCGCCCTCGGCAATCGCTTCTTCGCGGGCCTTGCTGCGCGACGTGACCTTGAAATCGGCAGCCACGGCCGCGTTGACGTGCGCCTCCACGCGTTCGATCTCTTCGGGCGTCATCGCTTCGGGATGATTGAAGTCAAAGCGCAGATGGTCGGGCGCGACCAGCGAACCGGCCTGGCGGGCGTGCTCGCCGAGCACCTCGTGCAGGGCCGCGTGCAGTAAATGGGTGGCCGTGTGATTACGCATGATATCGTGACGCCGATCGAGATCGATCTCTGCGACACACGGGTTGCCACATTTCGGATGACCAAATACCACTTCGCCACCATGCACGATGACGCCAGGCGCCGGACGGCGCACCTCATCAATCTCAATTTCCCAGCTACTGTCCGCTGCACGGATATATCCCGTATCAGAAACTTGACCACCTGATTCGATATAAAAATCTGTTTTTGGAATGATGACCTGAACATAATCACCGGTAGAGGCAGTATCGACAACCCGACCATCAATAACGATGGCAGTCAGACTGCCCGTCAATGACATAGGATGATACGGGTCGTATTCCACGCCATTTTTAAGGCCACCTTTATTTTGAATATTCTTAAGAACTTGCGCATAAAACTCGGCGTCTTCGCCGCCTTGCTTGCCCATGGCCTTGCCGCTGCCAGACGCCAGGCGGTGTTGCTCCATGGCGGCCCGGAAACCGGCTTCGTCCACGTCCAAGCCCTGCTCGCGGGCGATGTCGCGGGCGATCTCGAAGGGTAGACCGTAGGTGGCGTACAGGTCGAAGGCCTTACGACCTTCCAACACACCTTTGCTTTTCTTTTGAAGTCCGTCCAACATCCCTTGCAGGTGCGCCGTGCCACTTTCGACCGTGCGCGCGAAACGGCGTTCTTCGCGCGTCAGGCTGGCGAGAATCTCGTCGCGGTGCTGGAGCAGCTCCGGGTAGAACGATCCGTATTCGTCGATGATGGCTTGCGCCGTCTTCGCCAGGAACGGCTCGGTCAGGCCGACCTTAGTGCCAAAACGGGCCGCCCGTCGAATGATCATGCGGCAAACATAATTACGGCCCGTATTGCCGGGCACCACGCCATCGGCAATCAGGAAAGCCGCCGCGCGGCTGTGATCGGCGATCACGCGGTAAGGCGTGAAGTTGGCGTACATCTCCTGGCGTGTAACACCCGTCAAAGAGGCCAGCACATCCAGTGTACCGGCAAACAGGTCGGTCTTGTAGGTGGAATCCACGCCTTGCAGCACGGAGACGAGGCGTTCAAAGCCCATGCCGGTATCGACGTGCCGGGCGGGCAGCGGTTCGAGACGGCCATCTTCCAGCATGTTGTACTGGATGAAGACGTTGTTCCACAATTCGACGAAACGCGCACAATCACCGTTGACGGCGCAGACGTGGCCGGGGACATCCTGCTTGTCACAATGCGCCGGGCCGCGGTCGTAGTTGATCTCGGAGGACGGGCCGCAGGGGCCGGTCTCGGCCATTTGCCACAGATTGTCTTTACGCCCAAAGTACAACACGTGGCTGGGGCCCATGCCGGGCTGCTGTTTCCAAATCCCGGCGGCTTCCTCGTCGGTGGGAATGCTGCCCTGTTCATCTTTGAAACAGGTGGCGTAGAGCCTGTCTTTGGGCAGGCCCCATACTTCGGTGAGCAACTGCCATGACCATGCGATGGCTTCTTTTTTGTAGTAATCGCCGAACGACCAATTCCCCAGCATCTCGAAAAAGGTGTGATGCGTATCGTCGCGCCCCACATCGTCGAGGTCGTTATGCTTTCCGGCCACGCGCATACATTTCTGCGCGTCGACGGCGCGCGTGTAGGGACGCTTGTCGGTGCCGAGGAAGACATCCTTAAACTGCACCATGCCGGCGTTGGTGAATAATAAGGTCGCATCGCCGCCGGGCACCAGCGACGCAGAGGGGACGAAGGTATGTCCGCGCTCGACGAAGAAGTCAATGAAGGTCTGGCGGATTTCCGCTCCGGTAAAGATTTTGGTCATTCGGGCTCCAAAACGTGAAGTGGGAATAATTATAACAAACAAGAATGGCCCCGTAACCGCTGATCGTCATTATCTTTTTTACCCTCCGTCGGCGGAAGGCCCGAAAATCCCCAGAACCAAAACAGGAAAAACCGCGCATCGTGCTATACTTAGGTGAATCACAGAGAACAACACACGAGGTGTAGTTTATCTATGGAAGACTTGACTGGGAAACAATTCGGGCCTTATCAAATTACTGCGCCGTTGGGTGAAGGCGGCATGGCTGCCGTCTACAAAGCTTATCAGCCTGCCATGGAGCGTTACGTCGCCGTGAAGGTTTTGGCCCGCCAACTGGCCGAGTCGGAGGAGTTTGTCAGTCGTTTCCAGCGCGAGGCCATTCTATTAGCTCAACTCCAGCACCCCCACATCCTGCCGGTTTTCGACTACGGCCAATCTGAAGGCTACGCCTACATTGTCATGCCCTTCCTGCAAGGTGGCACACTGGCCGACCTGCTCAAGAATCGGCGTTTAAGTCTGGTCGAGGTTGGTCAGATCATGACCCAACTTGGCGATGCCTTGGGGTATGCTCACGCCCGTGGAATGATCCACCGCGATGTCAAGTCCAGCAATGTGCTGATCGACGAGCGCAGCAACTGCCTGTTGACCGATTTTGGTCTGGCACGCATGATGGAAGCCTCCACCGGCAAACTGACTTCTGCCGGGGCGGTCATGGGAACACCCGCTTATATGTCGCCGGAACAGGGTACTGGCGCTCCGCTGGACGCGCGCAGCGACCTTTATTCCTTGGGGATCATCTTTTACGAAATGCTCACCGGACGGGTGCCCTATACCGCCCATACGCCGATTGCAATCGTGTTCAAGCAGGTCAACGATCCGTTGCCCCCGCCCCGCGAATTTGCGCCAAACCTGAGCGATGCCGTCGAACGCGTACTGATCAAATCGCTGGCGAAAAAGCCGGAGGATCGCTACCAGACTGCCGAGGATTTCGTGCGGGCCGTCCAACAGGCCATTCCGGTCAACCCGTCTGGCAAAACCATTTCGCGGGCACTGGACTCAGTTTATAGTCGCTTGATGACATCGAACGAAGGCGACCAGAGCAAGACGCCACCCTCCAAAGAGACTGCCGTCACCCCAGCTCCACCGGCGCCGACTTCCTCCCCCACCGCTCCAACAGCCAACCAGACGGTCATCTCCCCCACGCCAGACTCCCCGTCCACGCCACCTTCCAAAGAGACTGCCGTCACCCCAGCTCCACCGGCGCCGACTTCCTCCCCCGACGCCCCAACAGCCAACCAGACGGTCATCTCCCCCGCGCCAGCTTCTCCCTCCACACCACCTTCGGATAAGACGATGATCAGCGCGCCCGACATTGCGCCGACTATGTTCATGACGAATCCGATCTCGCCGTCCACCAAGCCTTCTTCTGAGCCGGCCAAGTCATCGTCCGGCGCGCCTGCAAGTAAGAAGCGTCTGCTCCTGAGCTTGTTGGGTATAGCGGTGGTCGTTATCATTGTGCTTCTGGCGGTGTGGCTGCGATCGATCTAAAAACGGTCCCGCCCAAGTCTCTTTTCGAAAAACAGATACATCGGGGTAAACGCCTGGAAGATTTACGACAAATCCATGGCAGTTTCGGACATGCCTACTTTGCGTCTCCGACAACGACACATCTTTCTAAAAACTTTGGGGCAACGCATCGGCGTCAAGGGCACTTCTTCCCTCCTGCTGATCGTCCTCCTGCTGCCCATGTTGACACTGGCGGCCTGCGCCCCAGCGCCCGCACCGACCGCAACCGTACTCCCCAGCCCCAGCCTGACGGCAACGACTACATTGACGCCCACACCCCCGCCGACGGAAACGCCGACGCCCACGCTGACCCCAACCGTCACGCCGACGCTCTTTCCGCTCTCCATCGCCGCCATGCGCGCACGGAGCTATCCGGGCAGCGAGATCACCATCGAACAAAAACTGCCGCCGGGCAGTAACTACAGCCGTTACATCGCCTCTTACCTGTCGGACGGATTGAAAATCTACGGGTTACTGACCGTTCCGGATGGGAAGAAACCGGCCACGGGTTGGCCGGTCATCATCTTCAACCACGGCTACATCCCGCCAAAACAGTATCGCACCACGGAGCGGTACGTCGCTTACGTAGACCAGATCGCCCGCAGCGGATATATCGTCTTCAAGTCGGACTATCGCGGGCACGGCGCTTCGCAGGGTGTGGCCCGCGGCGCGTACGGCTACCCGGATTACGTGATCGATGTGCTCAACGCGCTGTCGTCGATGGAACGCTTCCCCGACGCCGACCCCAACCGCATTGGCATGTGGGGCCATTCGATGGGTGGTTACATTACACTGCGCGCCATGGTCATCAGCAAAGACATCAAGGCGGGCGTGATCTGGGGTGGCGTCGTAGCGCCCTATCCGGATTTGATGTACAACTGGCACAAAGGGCCAAACGGCGCGCTGGCAACGCCCTCTTCGGGCGGGGCATGGGAGAATCAATTCGTGACGCAGTATGGCACGCCCGACCAAAATCCGGCGTTCTGGGCCTCGATCTCGGCGAATTCGTACCTGGACGACATCTCCGGGCCGCTGCAACTCGATCACGGGACGGGCGACACCGAGGTGCCGCTCCAATTCTCGGGGACGTTGTTCTACGAGATGCTGGCCGCCAACAAGTACGTCGAGTTCTACAAATATCCCGGCGACAACCACAATATTTCCAACTACTTCAACCTGGCGATGCAGCGTAGCATCGAGTTCTTCGACCGCTTCGTCAAAAACCCTTAACCTATAACTTTTGTACGCATGGAGGCCAAACGTGACGACCCGTTTATATCTCGTACGGCACGGCGCGACCCAATTGACCGCCGAGGACCGTTTTTCGGGGGCGGAAAACGTCTTCCTGTCCGACGCAGGCCGGGAACAGGCCGAGCATCTGGCCACGCGTCTGGCCGGTAAACCCATCGCGGCTGTGTTTTGCAGTCCGTTGGACCGTACGCTGGAGACCGCAAGAATCGTCGCAAAGCCTCATGGGTTGACGCCGGTGGCACAGGATGGCCTGCGCGAAATCAGCCACGGCCATTGGGAGGGAATGACCCGCCAAGAAGTGGAGACCCAATTCGCAAAGGAGTATGCCGCCTGGGAGTCCGATCCGTTCACGTTCGCGCCCCGCGGCGGCGAGTCGGGCATCAGCGTGCTGGCGCGCGCGTTGCCGGTCATCCGCGAGATCGTCGTCAAGCACGAAGGGCAGAACGTCATCGTCGTCTCGCACAAAGCCACGCTGCGCCTGATTCTCAGCAGCCTGCTTGGGTTCGACGCCCGCGGTTACCGCGACCGCCTGGACCAGGCGCCGGCTTGCCTGAACATCCTGGATTTCAAGGATACGGTGCGGGTGCGCCTGATGCTGTTCAACGACATCTCTCACTATGCCGATCAACCCTTGCGGCCTCACCAACACCTGTCGAAATGGTGGGACTCCGGGAACGCCGACAAGCCATGAATGACGTTAAAATCAGGACATGAAAAAACGGACTCTGACCCTCCTGGCCGGGCTGTTGGCCTTCAGCCTGGCCTGCAACGTGGCCGGTGTGACGATTGCGACCGAGACGCCCACCAGCTATCCGACCATCCAGGCCTCGCCGGTGCTGTTCTTTCCCACTGCTGTACCGGCGCTCAACAACCCGCCGCCTGTGGCCGGGACGACAGCGCCCGACCAGGGAACCGCCGTCCCGCCGACGGATACGTCGCCCCCACCGACCGTGGCGGCTACGCCATGCGCCTACACCTGGGCGCACCAGAACCTGCCGGACCTGTCGACACAGTTCAACGAGGCCCTGACGCAAGCCGGGCTGACGGCGACCAGCGCTTCGGCGCAGGCCTACGGCGAGAACTGCGTCGATGACCAGGGCAACGTGATTTCCTTTTCGGCCATGGAGACCGATTTTGCGATCACGCTGACGCTCCCGCCGAATACGCACGACGAGGAGGCGCTTGGCAGCCTGGTGGAGAAGATTCTGTCGGCGCTGGGGAATTTCCCCATCAGTGAGACGCCCGGCCCGAACGCCGGCACGGTGGACGTGACTTTGCTGTCCGGCGACCAGCATTACGAGTTGCGCTTCCTGCAATCCAAGGGGCAGGACGCCCTGGCGCAGGGCCTGACCGGCTCCGCGCTGTACGAGGCGCTCAAGAATTCGCAGTAGAGCGAGAAGCCACGAGCGCACAGCAAATTCTCCCCGGCATTCCGCCGGGGAGAATTGTTTTTTAGGCAGTTGGTGCTCTAGCTTTTAAGGCGTTCCAGACGTTGCTGTTGGAGTAATCGGTGTCGCTGACGGTGTAACAGGTGTTGCTGTTGGAGTGACCGGTGTCGCTGACGGTGTAACAGGTGTTGCTGTTGGAGTGACAGGTGTCGCTGATGGTGTAACAGGCGTTGAAGACGGCGGTGTACTACCTGGTTTGGTAGTAGCTGTCGCCGTCGGAGAAGTTTTGGTCGCCGTTGCGCCGCTAGGCGTATTGGTCGCCGTTGCCGTACTGCCGGTCGGTGTAATCGTCAGCGTGGGAGTCAGCGTCGAAGCGTTGTTGGAGACCACGATCTGCACGTAAACCGTATCGCCGAAGGCGTTGCCCTGATCGTTCACCAGGTGCCAGTAACCGGTGTAGGTGCCTTCCGTATCGGGCGCAACCAGCGAGACCGAGGCCTCGCCCTGCTCACCGGGCGCCACGGAAGCGCTCAGGCTGGTGGTCGTGCCGCCCATCTGGTCGCTGCTGACGAATGCCAGTTCGTAACTGGTCGTCCAGGTGCAAGTCCCCGTGTTCTGGAACTCCCACGTTTTGACGAAGGATTGTCCGGGGGCCATGATGGTCCCATCGGGGATGGTCACATCGCTCACGTAGGCAGCATTGTCGCAACCGACCGCACCGCTTGAGCCACCGCTCACCCCACCATCGGTGTAAGCCGTGGTGGCCGTCACAATGGAGAGCGTCGGAAATTCGGTGTCCGTCTCTGCCGGCGTCGGCGTATCGGTCGGCAGGGCCGTATCCGTCGGTGTAACCAAGGCCGCCTGAGCCGTGAGGGTCACGGCGACCGACGTATAGATACCTGAGACGGTCGACTGGGTAGCCGTCGGCGTTCCACCCGCCCCGCCACAGGCGCTCAGCGTCAGGGCCAGGAACAATACGGCAACGAAAAGTGAATACGTTTTCATAAGCCTCCTCGCAGGGGAAAATCTCCCGAGTGATCGTTCTTCTTAGAGTCTGGGCGAAAGGGAGAGATACCGTCCTCTCGGCCCTGCGGATTCCGCAAGAAATAAAACACAAGACATTATAGAAACCCTTTTTGAATTTCTTGTCAAGATCCTGTGAATCTTTGTAAACTCCGATGTTGGCACCATCCGGCCAAAAACAACGCTCCGCTGGGAAGCAGTGGAATAGGGCAAATTGGTGGGGTGTGGGCGGCGCTTGACAAACAATGTGAAATATTGTATATTTAGTACATACTAAACTATCTACATACAAAAATCATGACAGACGACCTGAATACCATCAAACAAGACTTTGTCCAAGGGCTGAGCAACATCAGCCAGTTCTGGGGTTTCCCCAAAGGCATGGGCGCGATCTTCGCCGTGCTGTATCTCTCTCCCGATCCGCTTTCGCTGGATGAACTCGTCGCGCAGACGGGGCTCACCAAAGGAGCCATCAGCACCAACGTGCGCGCCCTGGCCCGCCTGGGGCTGATCCACCCCGTCAGCCGTCTCGGCGACCGCAAGGATTACTACAGCGCCGAAACCGACTTCTACAAGGCGGTGCGCGCCATCCTGAAGGAACGCCAGAACAGCGAGTTCGACCGGGCGGTCTCGTCGGTGCAAGAAACGCTGGCGAGGCTGGAAGCCGGTGACGGGGAGTCCGATCCGCAGCGCGCGTTTTTGATCGAACGCCTGCGGGCGTTGAAAGATTTCTTCAACGCCATCGACTCGCTGGTGGGCGCCATCGCGCGCCTCGACAGCCTGGGATTGAACACCGTCCAGAGCGTCCTGAAAATCCTGAAGTAACCCGTAATCAAAACCGCCCTTGTGGACAGAAGAACCGCGGCCCGCGCCGTCGGTCTGATTCGTATTGCCTTTTATCAGGAGGTTCCCATGAAAATTGCAGTGACCGGTGCTTTTTCCTATTCAGGCAAGTACATCACCCGCCGCCTGTTGGCGCAGGGACACGAAGTTATCACGCTGACGGGCCATCCGCAGCGCCCCGATCCGTTCGACGGGCAGGTACGCGCCTTTCCGCTGCGCTTCGACCAGGACGCGTTGTCGCGCTCGCTAGCCGGCGCGGACACGCTCTATAACACCTATTGGGTGCGCTTCGACCGGGGCGCGAATACGCAACCGCAAGCGGTACGCAATACGCAGGTACTGGTAGCAGCGGCGCGCGCCGCGGGGGTGCGTCGCATGGTGCACATCAGCATTACCAACCCGTCCGCCGACTCGCCCCTGCCCTATTTTTGGGGCAAGGCCGCCAACGAAAAGGCGGTGACGGAATCGGGCATGAGTTACGCCATCCTGCGCCCGACGGTGCTCTTCGGGCGCGAAGACGTGCTCATCAACAACATCGCCTGGCTGCTGCGGCGCTTCCCGTTCTTCGGGCAGATCGGCGACGGGCAGTACCGGCTGCAACCCGTCTACGTGGACGACCTGGCCGCGCTGGCGGTGGAAGCCGGGGCGCGCGACGAGAACCTGCTGTGGGACGCCGTCGGCCCGGACATCTTCAGCTTCGACGCCTTGGTGCGGCTGGTTGGGGAACGCATCGAACGCCCGAAGGCGATTCTCCACATCCACCCGAAGTTGGCCCTGGCTGCGGCGCAGTTCATCAGCCTGTTCGTGGGCGACGTGGTACTGACACCCGAAGAAGTGGACGGCCTGATGGCCGGATTACTGGTCTCGCCGCAGCCACCCCGCTGCAAAACGCACCTGGGCGATTGGCTGGCCGAGAACAAAGGCACGCTTGGCGTGCACTACGCTTCGGAACTGGAACGACATTACAGGTGAGCCATGTCACGCACAAATTTCTATCGGATCGCCCTGCTGCTGCCCTACGTCCTGCCGCTGATCGCCCTCCTGACCTGGGGACAAGATTTGCCCGACGCGCTGGCCGGTGTGTTGTTCGTCGGCCTTTTCTCCATGTTCTTCGGGTTCATCCCCTATAGCCTGTTGGTGATCGGGCTATGGCTCTGGAGCCTGCGCAAAGAGGAAAACGCCGTCCGGAAGCTGTTCCTGCTCTCGCCGCTGATGCTGGCGCTTCTGATGTGGATGCCCTATACGGTCTTCGGCGCCGATTCAGTTACAGATTTTCTGCTCATGTGGGCTTTCCTGGGATTGTTGAGCGTGGCAATTGGCTACCTCTACATCAGCCTGGCGGGGCTGCTGTTCCTGCCGCTGCGCACGCTGCACCTATTGAAGTGAAATCGAAACAGGCTGTCAACATCTCAGTATGGCTGATTGGCAAAAAAGCGCCTGCAAAATTTGCAGGCGCTTCGTCTTCATCCCTTGATCAGTCGCAGCACTTCGGGCAACAACTGCTGCGTGGTCGCCATGCCTTCGCCGGAGGTATGCCCCTCACGGCCATCCCAACTGCCGAAATAGCCGCCCGCCTCGCGCAGGATGGGCGGGAACGGCCCACAATCCCAAACGGCCATGACCGGATCGAGCATCACCTCGGCGCGTCCCGTCGCAACCAG
Organism: Anaerolineales bacterium; assembly: GCA_046704785.1. Lineage (GTDB taxonomy): Bacteria > Chloroflexota > Anaerolineae > Anaerolineales > Villigracilaceae > JBJKRF01. Next base: position 34,745 of record JBJKRF010000042.1, read on the forward strand.
CAAATAACCGTAAGAGTCCGACCAGCCGCGGATCATGTAAGCCGCCTTTTGAACACGTTCCCAAACATCCAGGCGCGCGTGCTTCTCGAAGCCATGATAGGTGGTGAAGCAGACGCAGCCGCGCGCCAGACTGTCTGCCTGTGAGACCTGCGCGCGGCGACTGTTCCACCAGCAGCCTTCCCCATCGGCGGCGCACAACATCTCGTCTGTGCCAGGATAATAGGCCGCGCCAACGCGCACCTGGCCGTCGATCTCCAGCCCGATCAGAACGCCATACAGCGGCACACCGCGCATGAAAGACTTGGTGCCGTCGATGGGGTCGATGATCCAACGGAAGGTCTCGCCGCCTTTCCCGGCTTTTTCGCCGAACTCCTCGCCGACGATGGCATGGCCGGGATACTGCTTCTCGATCTGCGAACGGATATATGCCTCCGCCGCGCGGTCCGCCGCCGTGACGGGTGTATCGTCCGCCTTGAAATCCGGGCGGACGCCGGCATTGAAATAGCCGAGCGTGATACGCCCGGCGCGATAAGTCAGGTCACTGGCAAAATCAAGATAAGGTCTGAGTTGCATAGTTCTCCTGGGGCATGCGTTCTGCCAGCGGACGGCTGGCGGATGAAATGGCAAAACAAACGGTGGCACAGGCGCGGGTCAGGCAGGCAGCGCCAGCGTTTCCTGACAAGTTGGATAATTCAAACAGCCGTAATATTTCTGCCCGGCGTTCGGGCCGTCGCGGTAGATGCGCAGCACCATGGTAATCCCACAGCGCGGGCAGATCGGCGAATAATCGGTCGGCTCCGTCAATGGATTGACCTGCCGCACATTGCGCAGGGCCTCGCTAAATTGCGCCGCCAGGGCTGCCACATCGTAGGTCTTCTGCACGACAACGCGCACCAGCGGCAAACCCGCCTGGGCAAACACCTGCTCAATGAATAACTCTGCCGGGCGGTGCTCCGCCTGCTTTTTGTATTCCAGTTCGATCCCCAGGGCCGGTTTCAAGGTGTCGCGGCGCAAGAGCAAAAAGTCGACGTTCTTGCGATAGATCTTGTTGAAATAATGGACGTTCTCGTTGGGCCGCGTGACGAAAAACAAGTCCTGCAAGGCAACCTTGGGGCAAATGTAAAAATGGTCGTTGACCATCTCGCGCAGGACGCGATAGAAGGCAGCCTCGGCACTCGACAGGAAATCCTGGCGCAGGCGGTACGGATAGTTCTCATCGGCCATAAAAATAGTATACAGGCAGAGTGAGATTTTGTAACCTGGGAAGTAGCTTTCTTAATGGTGCGAATCATTGCCGACCGTGCGCAGCAACGCGTCCAACAGGCGTTTTTCCGCCTCGAACGAATCCACTTCGCCATCCAACCAGGCCGCGCGCAGGCGGCGCAGGAGGACGGCATAGGCTGCCGAGGGCGGTAAGCCCAATCTTTTCAGCGTATTTCCGTTCGTGTGCGGATGGACGTTCCGCCAGCGAGCGGCGTACTCGTACAGGGCCGATTCGCCGCTGGCGCAGTAGACGGCGTAGACGGCCACGAGCGGAAGCCCCGCAAGCCGTTCCACCCATTTGGATGGACGCGCCCCGGCCAGGGATGCCAGGTCGCTCTCTAGGCGGTTCGCCGCGCGAACGGCTTTCAACACCGTCGACGGGAATCCCAGGCGCGCCTGCAATGCCTCAACTTGCGCAGGAGTCAGCGTCAAAAGCCACAGAGCGTAACCCAACACCTGTCGCAATGGCAACCCGGAGACGGTGGGCCCGAATCCCCACACCGGCGCGGGAAGCTGCCCCAGAGCCGCATCCAGCCGCTTTTGCAGGTCAGCGTCCCAGGGCAAGACCTCCGCAGTCGCTTTCAAGGAACCGAGTTCAGCCAGGCGCGCAAGCATGCGCACCGCGCCCGGTTCGGCCAGCACGAGATCGAGTTCGTGGCGCAGGCGCTCGGCGGATAGTTTGGCGATGAAAGGATTGGCGGCCTGCAAAAAGTCGCGCGTGGGCGGCTCGATCTGAAAGCCATAACGTTGCTCGTAGCGCACGGCGCGGAAGATGCGCGTGGGGTCGTCGACGAATGATTGAGGGTGCAGCACCCGCACCAGACCCTTTTCGAGGTCGTCGAGGCCGTTCAGGTCATCCAGGAATTCGCCGAAGTGAGGCCCATCCAGGCGAACTGCCAGGGCATTGATGCTGAAATCGCGGCGGCGCAGGTCTTCGCGGATTCTGGCCGGTTCGACGTCCGGCAAGGCTGCCGGGTGGGCATAGCTCTCACGGCGGGCAGTGGTCAAATCGAGAAAATCGAAGCCGACGGACTGGCGCAAGGCAGGCTCCAAAAACCAGGTGGCGGTACGAAATTTTCGGTGTTGGACAAGCCGTCCGGCGTATTTTTGCAACAGGGCCTGCCCCACTTCGCCCGCCTGGCCTTCGAGCACAATGTCGAAATCCACTCCGGAGCGTCCCAGCAACACGTCTCGCACCACACCGCCGACGAGATAAGCCGGTATGCCAAGTGAAGCAGCTATACCGCCGGTTTCCCGGAGAAGGGCAAGCTGGGACGGCGGTAGGTTGCTTTGAAATTGTCGAACCAGGGAGTCTGGCATGTGCTAATCCATCAAATAGGGGTAGCGAGTGTGAATTGAGTCTGTTAATTATATAGCAAATGAGGGATTGAATTCCTGATACAATTTCACCGAAATTTTTACAACCACTGGACACAAAACCGCACCGAAGGAAATAATTCCGATGCAACGCACCCTCTCTCAACGAATCGATTCCCTCGCTTCAGGCGTAACAAGCTTTATCGAGAAGTCGCGCACCCATGATTGGATCGAACTCATACTCATTGCAGCGGTATTGCACGGCTTGATCTTCGCCTTCATCGATCCGCCGTGGTGGCACTATGATGAAGCGGGACATTTCGAATATGCCTGGCTGGTCGTCCATCGCACGCCAATTCCCGGACCGAATGACTTTGACGAGTCGATGCGCCGCCAGCTTGCCGTTTCGCTGGATCACTATCATTACTACGATTACATCAATTACAAGCTGGACCTGTCGTCCAACCAACCGGTCCCCATCGGGCCGACACAGCTTACTGATCTACCCCTCTATTATTGGTACGCTTCCCTGCCGCTGCGTCTGCTCCCCAATGCAGACTTTGCCATCCAGAATTACGCCATGCGTCTGTTCTCTTTGTTGCTGCTGCTGGGCACGGTATGGATTGCCTGGAAGACCCTGGCAGAGATCACAGCCGAACGCCATCCCCTCCGTTGGATGGTGCCGCTCTTTATGGCACTTCTGCCTTCCTTCGTGGAAATCATGACCTCCATCAACGATGACGTGGGAGCCACATTTGCATTTTCGTTGTTCATTTTATTCAGCGTCCGTCTCTTAAAGCGAGGCTTTGGTTGGAAGGATTTTATTGCGCTGCTGGTTTCCATCGTTCTGTGCCTGGGAATCAAGCGAACCACCTGGCCGGCCCTGCCGCTTGGCCTATTCATCCTCTTTTTAGTCATTCTGCGCAACAAAAAATGGGTTGGGTGGCTCATGCTGGGCCTCGGTGTACTGGCCGGCCTGACCCTTTTGCTTCGATGGGACGAAGCAAAAGACTGGTTCCCGATCACAGATACGCGGGAATCCACACGCGTGCAAACCAGCAAGGCGCCTTTCGGTGAATACGCCCTGGAATACTCACCGGGGCAACAGCAAATCCTGCAAAATATTCCAACCAACGACATACGACCCGTGCGCAATCAAACCGTAACCCTCGGCGTCTGGATGTGGGCAGACCAGGCAAGCAACGTTTCGCTTCCACACATCGCGCTCAACGGGTCCGGTCGCATCGATTATCTTCGGGCCCATTCCGTCGATGTCGGCACCCAACCAAAATTTTTCTCCTATACGTTAAAAATACCCAATGACTCAGGGCACGGTTGGGTAATTCTTAAGCCTTATAGTTCTTCAAATTCGCCGCAGCCCCACATCTATTACGATGGTCTGGCACTCGTGCCCGGAAATCATCTCTCCGGGCCCCCAAAATTCACGTCCAGTGATGGAAGCAACCTTCAATGGGACGGGCAGAATTACAGGAATATCATTCGCAACCCGTCGGCTGAGTCGGCCTGGATGGGAACCGCCTTTTACCGCCTGGGGAAATTGCAGAAGTACAGTCCCTTCAATTTCTCGATCGCGCTGGTTTCTATTCAAGACACTGCCAATCATTGGTATTACCGCCGCACTGCGCAGGAACTCTTTCAAACGTTTTGGGCCCGATTTGCAAAAAATTACGTGCCGCTGTTGGGCTCGAAATCATATGTTGTGTTGCTCATCCTGACAATCCTTGGGGTCTTTGGCGTACTGTTGAAACTAATTCGCAGCTTCAACAACGTCGATTGGGATATTCTCCTCAGCCTGGGAACGATGCTGTTTCTGATCTGGATACAAACGATTCTGCGGGGTGCAAGTAGCCTTGGGGTGGTTCACAACCCCGTCGTCCCGTGGGCGCGATATTCTGACCCGGCAATAATTCCCACCGCGCTGTTGCTTTGCGCTGGATGGCTCGAAATCGTCTATCTACTGAAACCCGTCCGGGTCGATTTGCGGGCCAGCAGCGTTCTTTTTATCGGCTTTCTACTGGGCTTGGATGTGTTCTCCTGGATCAGTATTGCAAGCTTTTTTTACTGGCAAGGCAGCGACATCGTCTACACCTTGTTCCTGGTGATAACAATGGTCAGTGGGTGTCTCGCTGGCTTGCTCGTTGTGAAAGCACGGTCATAAACCTCCAAAATCGCACTCAGCAGGAGAACGTAAAAAGACAGCCGAACAACGGCTGTCTTTTTACAAAAATCCAAATTTGCAGCATGGATAATGCCCCACACCCCCACATCTACCCCCTTACCACGGGAAATCCTAAAGAACCTAAATTCTATCGAAATTTATGTAACGAGCAGTAAAATCAAGGTATCCGTGCTTGTTTCTTATTTCGCACTTTTTGGGAGAGGAGTAAGACGCCGATGAAATCCAGCTTACGCCGCACGTTGGCCCCCCGACTGGCGGCCCTTGTTATGCTTGCGCTTGCCAGTCTATCCTGCACGTGGACCTTGATCGACTGGGGCCAGCTTATCCAGCCCTCCACGCCGGTTCCCGGCAATGCGACACCCACAGCCACGCCAGCGCCACTGGCCGAGATCACTTTCAACGCGGCCATTTCTGCGCCGCTCCCGCCAGGAGATGCGCTGGCGCTTGGAATCGTAGATGAAGTGACCGGGCTGGCGCTAAATCCCCAGTTCTTCCCCATGACCGGAGTCGATGCTCAACACTATACGCTCAAATTAAAACTCCCCTTGGGCACCGTCGTCAAATACCGCTACTACCGCCAGGGCAGCACGACCGTCCAGGAAGACACCACCAACGGCACGTTGGTGCGCTACCGGCTCTACAAAGTTGACGGTCCCGCCAGCGTGGACGACGTTGTCGCCTCGTGGAGCGACCAGCCTTTCAGCGGAGGCACCGGTCGCATCACCGGGACGGTGATGGACGCATCCAGCGGGCGCCCCATCCCGAACGTGATGGTCGCAGCGGGTGGTCTCTCCACACTGACCGATTCGCTCGGCCAGTACATCCTGGACGGGTTGCCCGCCGGGACGCACAATCTCGTTGCCTATTCGCTCGACGGCGCTTATACGATCTTCCAACAAGGCGCAACCGTCGAAACCGGACGGACAACCACCGCGCCGCTGTCACTGAGCCCGGTGCCCACCGTCCGTGTCACCTTTGTGGCTACGCTGCCAAAAGACACCGTCACCGGCGCGCCGGTGCGTCTGGCGGGGAACCTGCTCCAGCTTGGCAACACCTTTGCAGACCTCAGCGGTGGTGTCAACACCATAGCAACCCGCATGCCGACTCTGTCACCGCTCTCCGACGGTCGCCAGACTCTCACCCTTAGTTTACCGGTCGGCGCAGACATCCGTTATAAATACACCCTGGGTGATGGTTTCTGGAACGCTGAACACGATTCGAACGGCAATTTTGTCCTGCACGAACTGATCGTCCCGAAGACGGATACCGTCATCCAAGACAAGGTCGACACCTGGGAAGCCGGGCCGTCGGCGCCCATCCTGTTTGACGTGACCGTCCCCAGCAACACACCCACCACCGATACCGTCTCGATCCAGTTCAATCCCTACGGCTGGACCGAGCCAATTCCAATGTGGCCGCTGGGCAACAACCGTTGGGCCTACAAGCTTTTTGGCCCGCTCAACATGTTGGGCAGCTTCCATTACCGTTATTGCCGCAATGACCAGTGCGGCTCCGCAGATGACCAGGCTACCGCCGGCACAGCGGCGCTGTCACGCTCGGTCGCCACCAGCCTGACGGGAGAAACGATCCAAGAGAACGTCAACGCCTGGCAGTGGTGGCCGGAGTCGGAACCGGCTACCCTGGTGGCCGTATCGGTCAACCCGCGTCAAGCCGGCTTTTGGGCCGGTGTGGAGTTCCAGAGCCATTACCAGCCCAACTGGCAGGCGCTTTTGCCCGCAGCCATGCAGAACGTCCAGGCCCTGGGCGCCAATTACGTCGTGCTGACGCCAAGCTGGACGGCGACCTCGTCTAACCCTTTGGCCTTTGCCCCAACCCCTGGCGACGACCCACTTTGGAACGATACGCTTCAGGCCGTCCAGTATGCGCGTGCGCAAGCGCTCAGCGTTGCCATCTACGCTACACCACATCTGTTACCTTCCACTGCGGACTTCTGGCAAAAGGCGCCACGCACGCCGGATTGGTGGAATAGCTGGTTCGAACGCTACCGCGCCTTCGCCCTCTACCACGCCGACCTGGCAACCGCCTCCGGCGCCCAAGCGCTCATACTCGGCGGCGATACAGTCCTGCCGGCCCTCCCCGACGGCGTCCTACCGGATGGCAGTCTTTCAGGCGTTCCTGCAGATGCTGCGACACGCTGGGCCAGCCTGATCCAGGAAGTCCGTCAGCATTTCAGTGGACAAATTCTGTGGGCCATCCCTTACCGGGATAAAATGCCCGCCTCGCCCCCGGCTTTCTCCAACCAACTGGACGCTTTCTACATTCTTTGGTCAGCGCCGTTGGCGGCAAACGGTCCCGCAACGCCAGACGCGATGACGACGGAAGCGCTCAACCGTCTCGATAACGATATTCTGCCCTTCCTGGTCAGCGCCAAAAAGCCGGGCGTTCTCGCCGTAGACTATCCGTCGGCGCAGGGCGCAGCCCAGGGATGCGTCCCGGCAGAGGGAAACGGTTGCCTGGATTTCGACGCGCTGTCCAGGCCCTTTCCAGATATCCCCAGCGTTTCACTTGATTTGAAGGGACAGGCCGACCTGTATCAAGCTATCTTACAGGCTGTCAACCAGCGCGACTGGGTCAGTGGTGTGATCAGTCGGGGTTATTATCCTCCCGCTGCGCTTATGGATAAATCCACCTCCGTGCATGGTAAAGCGGCAGCAGATTTGCTCTGGTATTGGTTCCCGCGTTTTCAGGGACATTAGCATTCTATACAACAGCGACAACAGGACGATATTCTTACCATCCTGTTGTCGCTGATCATTTTCGACCCTTTCCATTCTACGATAGCGGCAGAACGCTTGTTAAAAAACAAAAACCCCGCGCCAGATGATCGGCGGGGGCGTTTACATTCGGAAGGGTACAGCGATTCTTAACACGCTGTACTGGAGTGCAGGGACGCCATGGGCACCATCTGATAATTAAGCAACGCTTCGATTTCCGGGCTGGCCGGCACCATCATTTGACGGTTGAGCAAACGCCGGGGGTGCATCAGTGTCAACAAATACCCACGGCCTTCGTCATTAGCGCCGTGCGCCAGTAAATGCGTCGCTTCGGCAATAATCCAACCTTCATCTAGCGCCAGACGCAATGTTCGATCATCCGTATTTGCGCTTGTCATCCTGATCAATTCGCCATTGAGTTTCAGAGAAGAGCCTGCTTTACTCGATAACATACATCCTCCTTTCCTGATCATTTATTAAATTTTATCATACCTGATTTAGATTATAGCTCTTTTAATATTATGTAAACGTTTCATAAACGCGCCGCATATCCCAGCCATAAATCCATTTCGTCATATCGATTCCGAAAGAATCGCGAACTTTCATCACACCTACCAGGCTTTGAACGTATAATTACACTGCTGTTATTGATTACGCGACCTCTCCGAATTTCCACAAACCAAGACATCTTGTTCGTTTCCATAAAAGTTGGCGTATCCATCCAAAGGCCCTATGGAGGCAATCATCGTATGTCCAAACTTCGCCTTTTTTTCGTCCGTATGATAAGCATTCTGATCATTCTGGCGCTGGCAGGGGGAATTTTTGGGTTTTACACCGTGCGACAATCTTTTCCCCAAGTGGACGGGCGTATCCACATCCAGGGTCTGGACGGCCCTGTCGACATTTACCGCGACGCCATGGGCATCCCACAGGTCTATGCCACTACCCAACATGACCTGTTCATGGCGCAAGGCTACACCCACGCGCAAGAGCGCTTCTGGCAAATGGATTTCTGGCGACACATTGGGGCAGGCACACTGTCCGAGATGTTCGGCAAGAGCGAGCTGGACACAGACATGTTCCTGCGCACCCTCGGCTGGCGCGAAATCGCCGAGCAGGAATACCAGGCGCTCGACCCTGAGTCACGCTCACTCCTGGATGCCTACGCGGAAGGCGTCAACGACTATCTATCCACTCATCAGGGCACAACCATCAGCCTGGAATACGGCGTGCTCAAACTGCTCAATCCGGGGTACCAGCCTGCGCCCTGGACGCCAATTAATACATTGACCTGGGCCAAGGTCATGGCCTGGGATTTGCGCGGGAACATAGACGAGGAAATCGAACGTTCGATTCTGCTCAAGACTCTGACGCCCGACCAGGTCAACGAACTCTTCCCACCCTACCCCGCAGACCATCCCACCATTGTGCAACAATACCCACCGACCAGCGCAAAACAGCCGGATGTGACCCAGATACTCAAAACACCAAACGTCGACGTCGATCTCTCCATGGTTGCGGATCGTTTCAACCTTCTGGACGGCGTCCTTGGCCCCTCAGGAAGCGGGATCGGCTCAAATTCATGGGTAATTTCTGGCAAGCTAACCACTACCGGAAAACCTTTACTGGCCAATGACCCGCACCTGGCCATCCAGATGCCATCCATCTGGTATCAAATGGGGCTGCATTGCCAACCCGTGGGCACCTCCTGCCCTTACGACCTTTCCGGATTCTCGTTTGCGGGTGTCCCCGGTATCGTCATCGGCCATAACGAACGTATCGCCTGGGGCTTTACCAACGTCGGCCCGGACGTGATGGACCTGTACATCGAAAAGATCAACCCTGACAACCCGAACCAGTACGAAGTGGATGGTAAGTGGGTGGACATGCAAACTCGCATCGAGACGATCAACGTCGCGGGGGATAAGCCCGTCACTTTAACGGTACGCAGCACCCGGCACGGCCCGATCATCTCCGGCAGCTTTGGGCCGCTAAAAGATCAGGTCACCCCCACCCAGACGCCATACAGCCGGGCAGCCGGCATCCCGCTCCCGCAGCATTACGCCATTTCACTGCGCTGGACGGCGTTGAAGCCGGGTTTCGTCTTCCGCGCTATCTGGGGTTTCGACAAAGCCCAGAATTGGAATGACTTTCGGGCGGCGGCTAAATATTTCACGGCGCCAGGGCAGAACCTGGTTTACGCCGATGTAGACGGCAACATTGGCTACCAGATGCCCGGCAACGTGCCGATCCGCAAGCAGGGTGATGGGCGCCTGCCGGCGCCCGGCTGGACGGATGATTACGAATGGACAGGATACATCCCCTTCAACCAGCTTCCGTATACGTTCAATCCGCCCCAGGGCTATATCGTCACGGCCAACAACCGCGTACCGCCGGCGAATTTTCCGTACCTGATCACGACCGATTGGGAATACGGTTACCGCGCCTTGCGCATCCAGAATATGATCGAACAAGCGCCAGGAAAAATCGACATCGCTTATATCGAGAAGATGCAGGGAGACGACAAGGACCTGAACGCAGCCACACTGGTGCCGATTTTGAACGGCGTCCAACTCAGCCCGCAACTGGCAAACCTTCGCTATAAATACCTGTCGCAATGGGACTATCAGGACACGATGGACTCTCCCTCGGCGGCCCTGTTCGCTGTCTTCTGGCAGGATTTATTAAAGGATACTTTTTCAGACGAACCCATCCCGGCCCAGTACATGCCCGACGGCGGCGAACGCTGGTTCGAGGTCATGCGCAAACTCGTCAGCGACCCCACCAACTCTTTCTGGGACGACAAGACCACGCCGAATAAAGTGGAGACGCGCGACGATATTTTTGCCAAGGCCTTTGCAGAAGCGGTGAACTGCCAGGTCTGCATCCAGAAATTTGGCTCGGACATCAGCAAGTGGCAATGGGGCGGACTCCACACGGCCACGTTTCGTAACCAATCCTTGGGCGAATCGGGCGTCGCGCCCATTGAAGCTCTGTTCAACCGGGGGCCTTACCCGACATCCGGCGGCAAAGGCATCGTCAACGCTACCGGCTGGACGGCAGGCGACTCCTTCGAGGTCGATTGGTTGCCATCCATGCGGATGATCGTCGACTTGAGCAACCTGGACCATTCGCTGACGGTGCATACCACCGGCGAATCGGGACACGCTTTCAATCCGCACTACGCCGACATGATCGACCTGTGGCGAAACATCCAGTATTACCCAATGTTGTGGAGCCAGCAACAGGTGACCGACAACGCGAAAAACCATCTGCAACTCTTGCCGTAGAACCAACTGAGATACAAAAAGCCCTCGCTCTTGCGAGGGCTTTTTCACGGCCAAATGACGAGTCTTATTCGCCCGCAGCTTCGACTTTGGACGTTTTACTCTCTTGGCGGGCCCGCCACCACTCATAGGCTGCCGGCACCAACGAAATCAAAATGATGACGACGATAACCAGTTCGAAGTTTTTTTGGACGAAAGGAATGTTACCGAAGAAATATCCCGCAAAGGTAAACAAGCCTACCCAAACAACGCCGCCGAAGAAATTGTAACTGATGAAGTATCCATAAGACATCTGTCCAACGCCAGCTACAAAAGGCGCAAACGTGCGCACGATCGGGACGAAACGCGCCAGGAAGATCGTCTTACCACCATGTTTTTGAAAAAAAGCGTGCGTGCGATCGATGTAGGCTTTCTTAATGAAACGCACGTTTCCGGTATAGACCCGGTCGCCGATTTTGTGGCCGATCCAATAATTGGCCGTATCTCCGCCGACGGCAGCGAGGGCCAGCACGGCAAACAAAAGCCATGGATTCAAGCTTCCCAATGCGGCAAACGTTCCAGCAGCGAAAATGAGCGAGTCGCCCGGCAGAAACGGCGTCACCACCAGGCCCGTCTCGCAAAAGATCACCACGAACAGGATCACATAAGTCAACGCGCCATACGTTTGAATAATGCCGGCCAAGTAATCATTCAAATGCAGAACGACATCGAGGATTGTTTTCAGAATTCCCATTTTCTTCTCCGGAATTTGTCACTAGTGCCGCGACTTTATGGTTCTTAGGATTTCCCGTGGTAAAGGGGTAGATGTGGGAGTGTGGACGGCGCAAAGTCTGGTTTTGGGAAAAAGCCCAGAACGCAAGCCTACAAATTAAGGAAGTTGCGGTACTAGCAGGCGCTGATTATACACTACTTGTGATTCCTGTTACATATCCGGTTCCAAGTTCCTTGGGATTTCCTGCTGACGCGTTTGCAATATTTAGAAAAACCGGTTCGTTAGGATTTCCTGTGGTAGGGGGTAGATATGGGGTGTGGGGGGGGGCGGGGGGCGGCGCCCCCCCACCAACAACAACCTCCAAACAACACATACAAACATATCACAAGAAAAACA